>JBOHSN010000100.1:0-12708 GCA_050733215.1 Gemmatimonadales bacterium | reverse complement strand
GCTTGGCGCGATTCAGAAGAAGATCGTTGTCTGGCAAACCGGCTTCTGGGGTGAGGGCAGCTCGGGGTGGCACTACGATCTGCTGTTTGTGGTGGCCAACCTGGTGATCGCAACGACGGGTGGGGGGCGCTACGTCCTCCTCGGCTGACAGCCGAAGACACGGCCTGCCCCCGCTGGACTCGCCCAGCGGTTGCCTGGCCCGTGGTCGAACTTGAGCTCCGCCGCCAGACTAGGCCGGTTCAGCCGCCTCGCGGTCCTCGCGCCGCTCGTTCCGGCTGAGCCGTTCGGCGGCGGGCTGCCCGCCCCGGAACTCGAAATGCTCTTCAGCCAGCATTCGGCCGTGCTGGCCCAGGCGGCCCCCCTCGTGCCGTATCACCGCGATGATGTGCTCGGCGACTTCGCTCGCCGGCAGCCACACCTCGGCGTTCAGCCCCGGGTACAGTGTGACATACTCCGACCTCAGCCTCGCCTCGCGCAGCCGCTGCTCCATCTCGAGTCTCCTGCTGGAGGATGCTGCACGCTGCGACCGAGTACGCTGCAGCGCAAGGCGTCACGCCCTTTGCGCCCCCTAAGACGCTGAGCCGCCCCCAATCGCGTAGTTCACCAGCTCGACCGGTCCGTCCACGATCAGACCCACTCCCTTCGCGAAGATCTCCAGATCCCGCGTGCCGCACCACGGATCGAGATCCGGGTGGGCGCCGAGCGGATCTTTCTGAACGAGGGCCCGTGCGTCGCGGCCAGACGGCCCGTCGAGGCCGGGCAGTCGTACCGGCTTCCGCTGGCGCCATAGGGATCGTGAGCGTGACCACGCCCCAGTAGGCGTTTACTATGTGCTCGTGCCTGCCCGACACCAGAACGAGCATGCGCCGGCAGTGATGGGGGCGGGGCGCCTCGACGACGAGGCGCTGTTCGCCCGGCTGGTGGCGTTCGACTCCACCAGCCACCGGAGCAACCTCGAGCTCGCCGACTTCATCGCGAACTACGTGGACGGCCCCGGCGTCCGCATCGGCCGGAACCCCTCCGCCGACGGCGCGAAGGTCAACCTCGTCATCACCGCGGGTCCGGAAGGCGCGGAGCGCCGGGGGCTCATGCTCTCCGGCCACATGGACGTCGTCCCTGCCGGCGACACCGGCTGGCAAAGCGATCCGTTCGCGCTTACCCGCTCGGGCGACACCTGGGTGGCGCGCGGGGCCTGTGACATGAAGGGCTTCCTGGCGCTCGCGCTCAACCGGTTCGCCGCGGTGGAACCCGAGAGCCTCCATCGCCCGCTCGCGCTCGTGTTCACCTACGACGAGGAGCTGGGCACGCTCGGCGCGCGCCGCCTCGCCGAGACCTGGCCGGATCCCGAGCTGCTGCCGCGGGCCGCGGTGATCGGCGAGCCCACGTCGCTCGGCGTCGTACGCATGCACAAAGGCCACCTCAGGGTCCGCGTCACGACGGCCGGCATTGCCGCCCACAGCGCCTACCCGCATCTCGGTCGGAGCGCGATCGAGCCCGCCGGCCCGATTCTCGTCGCCCTGGCCGCGCTCGAGGAGGAGCTCGCCGCGGAGCGGCCGGCGTACGGCGAGTATTTCGGCGAGATCCCCTTCCCAACGCTCAACGTCGGCACGATCGCCGGCGGCACCGCGATCAACGTCGTACCCGAGCGCTGTGTCATCGAGCTCGGCCTCCGGCTCCTGCCGGGGATGTCGAGCGGGGAGATGGTCGAGCGGGTGCGCCGCGCCGTCGCGCGTGCCGTCGGCGACGCCGTGGTCGAGGAGATCGGCGACAGCCCGCCGATGGTGCTGGACGAGCGTGCACCGATCCACCGGCATCTCTCGACCCAGCTCAGGCAGCCCGACACCCGCGCCGTCTCGTTCACCACCGACGCGAGCTGGCTCCAGCGGATGGGGGTCGAGTGCGTGATCTGCGGGCCCGGATCCATCGAGGTGGCGCACAAGCCGAACGAGTATCTTGCCGTGGCGGAGTTCGAGCGGGCGGGCGAGCTGCTCACCACCCTCGTGCGGGACGCGACATGACCACCCCCGCGCCGCCGATCGACGAGGCGGGTCGCCGCGCCGAGCTGGCGTCGCTCAAGCGCGTCGCCACGGGATTCCTCGGCGCGGCGCTCGTGGTGTACGTCGTGGCCCGGATGTTCGAGCCCGGATATCCGTGGCTCGGCTTCGTGCGGGCGATGGCGGAGGCGTCGCTGGTCGGCGGCCTGGCTGACTGGTTCGCGGTGACCGCGCTCTTCCGGAAACCTCTCGGGCTGCCCATCCCGCATACCGCGATCATCCAGAATCAGAAGGACCGCATCGGCCAGGTGCTGGCCAACTTCATCCAGCGGCATTTCCTCTCCCGGGAGGTGCTGAGCTCCAAGCTCCACTCGATGAAGCTCGCCGAGCGGATCGCCCGCTGGATCAGCACCCCGGAGAACAGCGCCCGGCTCGCGCGCGACCTCGCCGTCGGCGTCGCGCAGGCGGTGCAGACGCTGCCCGAGGCGGATGCGCGTGCGTACATCCGCACGAGCGCGCTGGCGCGGCTCCAGGGGGTCCAGCTGGCCCCTGTGCTCAGCAAGCTCCTCTCAGCGGTGACCACCGACGACCGGCACCAGGCGCTGTTCGACGAGGCGCTCCGGATAGCGAGCGACGCCATCCACAGCAATCGCGACGAGATTCGGTGGAAGATCCGGGACGAGAGCCCGTGGTGGGTGCCGGGACTGGTGGACGACGTGCTCTACCAGAAGCTGATGGCCGGCGCGCGGTCGCTCCTCGCGGAGGTCGCGTCCGACCCGCATCACCGGCTTCGCCGCCGGTTCGACACGGCGTTCCGGGAATTCGTGGACCGGCTGGAGCATTCGCCGCACGTGCAGGCCCGCACCGAAGAGATCAAGGAAGATCTGCTCGGCCATCCGGTGGTCGAGGAGTTCGCCTCCTCGCTCTGGGACCGCGCGCGGCAGGCAGCCGCACGCTTCTCGGACCGGACCGACGACGGCCCCGCCGTGCAGGGACTCGCGCGCGGCATCAGTGCCCTCGGCGACTCGCTCCTCGCCAACGCTGAGCGGCGCAGGGAGCTGGACGACTTCCTGACCGACTTCATCGCGTCCGTCCTCGAGCAGCATCGGCACGAGGTCTCGGACCTGATCACCATGACCGTGAGCCGGTGGGACCCGGAGGCCGCCGCACAACGGATCGAGCTGGCGGTCGGGCGGGACCTGCAGTTCATCCGGCTCAACGGCACGCTGGTGGGCGGCCTTGCCGGATTGGTCATCTACACCATCTCGCTCTTCCTCGGGTAGAACCGTGACCGTGGCTGGAGTGGTCGAGGCCGATCTCACTTGGACCGGCGCGCGGTTCGAGCCGGAGGTCCGGATCGCCATTGACGATGGCGGGCGGATCGCCGCCGTCGGCCGGCTGACCACGGAGCCGACCCGGCGCCTCCTGGGTCGTGCCCTGCTCCCCGGCTTCGTCAACGGGCACTCCCACGCCTTTCAGCGCGGGCTTCGCGGCCAGGGCGAGCGCTTCCCCGCCGGCGCCGGCAGCTTCTGGACCTGGCGCGAGGCGATGTACCGGCTGGTGTCGGAGCTGGACGAGCCCGGGTTCCACCGCCTGTGCGTGCAGGCGTTCGGCGAGATGCTCGACGCGGGGATCACGACCGTCGGCGAGTTCCACTACTTCCACCACTCGAAGGGCGCGAAGGACTTCGCGTTCGATGAGGTCGTGCTGCGCGCCGCGGTCGACGTGGGGATCCGAATCGCGTTGCTCGAGTCGTACTATGTAACCGGCGGTGTGGGCCGCCCGCTCGAAGGCGCCCAGCGCCGGTTCGACGGCGTGTCTCCGCAGGCCTTCTGGCGGCAGGTGGACCGGCTGGACGGTCTCCGCGATCCGATGACCCAGAGCCTCGGCGTCGCCCCCCACAGCATCCGCGCCGCCGGCCCCGAGGACATCGCGTCACTGTATCAGGAAGCGTCGCGCCGTGGGTTGGTCTTTCACCTGCACGTGGAGGAGCAGCCGAAGGAGATCGACGAGGCGCGCGCGGTCTACGGCAAGCGTCCGCTCGAGATCCTGAACCAGACGCTCGGCCGCGCCGAGCGGGTCACCTCGGTGCACTGCACCCAGAGCGAGGCGCCGGACCTGGAGCGGTACCTGGGCAACGGGGGCGGCGTGTGCACCTGTCCGCTCACCGAAGGAAATCTGGGCGACGGCATCCCGCCCGCACTCCCGCTGATGCACGCGGCGGGCCGCCTATGCCTCGGCACCGACTCCAACGCGCGGATCTCGATGCTGGAAGAGATGCGCTGGCTGGAGTATGGCCAGCGGCTCGCCACGAAGAGCCGCGGCGTGATCACCGCCCCCGACGCGACCGTCGCGTCCGCACTCATCGAGATCGCGACGTCGGGCGGTGCACGGTCGCTCGGGGTCCCGGCCGGACGGATCGAAGCCGGCCGCTGGGCCGACCTGGCGATCGTCGATCTTGGGCACCCCTCGCTCGCCGGCTGCGACGCCGACACGCTGCCGGGGGCGCTCGTTTTCGGCGCGGGCAACGAAGCGGTCGCCGGTACCGTCGTGGGCGGCCGATTCCGCACCAGGAATCCGTAGGACCTTCGCCGACACCTCACCGCCGGGAACTCCCGCCCGGACCTTCCTTGTTCATTGATCGCGGGGAGGCCGCGCCGAGCCTATCCTGCTCAACGAACACCTCGGAAGACGGTATGACCCTGTCCCTCGCCTTTTCCGCCGCGCTGGTCCAGTTCGCCGCGCTGAGCGGGCCTGTTCCATCGCTCGGCGACGCGCCGGCGCTCCGGTTTGCCGACGTGCATCTCACGACCGGTGTTCGACTTCGGTACGCCGAGCAGGGCGACCCGCACGGCCATCCGGTCATACTGCTCCACGGCTACTCCGACTCGTGGTTCTCGTACAGCCGGGTGCTTCCGCTCCTGGACCCGAAGTATCACGTGTACGGGCTCGACCTCCGGGGGCACGGCGATTCCGACCGGCCCGGGAGCGGTTACGCCATGCGCGACCTCGCGGCCGACGTCCTTGGGTTCATGAACGACCAGCGGCTCGCGCGTGTGACCGTGGTCGGCCACTCGATGGGAAGCATCGTCGCGCAGCAGCTGGCTCTTGCCGCCCCCGAGCGGATCGCGCGCCTGGTCCTTATCGGAGCGACCGCGGCTCCGGCCGAGAGCCCGGTGCTCACGGAGCTGGACAGCGCGGTCCGGTCGCTCGGCGACTCGATTCCGGTGGAGTTCGTGCGCGAGTTCCAGGCCGGCACGGTCCACCGCCCAGTCCCCGCCGGGTTCATGGACCGCGCGGTCGCCGAGAGCCTCAAACTGCCGGCGGGGGTGTGGCGGGAGCTCATAGCCGGGATGCTTGCCGCCGATCCGGCGGTCGGCCTCGGCGGCAGCCGGATTCCCACCCTGATTCTGTGGGGCGATCGCGACGCGGTGTTCTCGCGGGCGGAGCAGGACGCGGTGGTGAAGATGATTCCCGCCGCCGAGTTCACCGTCTATCCGGAAACCGGTCACGCGCCGCACTGGGAGCGGCCGCAGGCGTTCGTGCGGGATCTGCACGCGTTCATGGATCGCACGACGTCGTATTGAACGATCAGGGCCGCTCCGCCTCGAAGTAGAGCGTGAACGCGTTGCCGCCCGCGTCGTTCCACCCGTCGAGCTCCACCCGTTCGAACGACCAGTCGCGATCCCACGACCGCGCGCGGAGCCAGGCGCGTCCGACCCCTCCCACCTTCGCGCCCATCCCCTCCCGGAGCTCGAGCCGGACCGGCCTGTCGCGGAGATCTCCCTGCCAGACGCCGGCGAACTCCGCCGGCGTGTCGCCGTCGACCACCAGCATGAACTCATCGTTCTCGCCGAGGGTGAGCCGGGCGCGGTCCAACCGGTGTTCCCGGCCCGCGGCATCCTTCATGACACCCTCACCCCGGCGGGCGACGTCCAGCACCGCCCAGCTGCCACCGCCCCACGGCCAGTCCTCGTTGCGCGCGCGAGGCGCCGGCGGTAGGGCGCCGGTTTCGAGCGATTCCGAGCGAGCCGGGATCGAGTCGGCCATCGCGACGCTCGTGCTGTTCTCGAAGCGTATCGTGAATCGCTCGCCATCGGCCACGCCGCGAGCCTCGAGGTCATCCACCGACCCGTCGGGCCGGAAATGGATGGCGCCCGTCCCCCGGGCGGTGTCGCTGCCAATGACCGTGTGCACCGCGAGCTCGGCGGTGCGGCCGTCGGCCATCCGCCACCGGCCCGCGAGGACGGTGCGCGGCGTGCCGGCATCGATGAACACGACATGTACGCTGCTGTCGGCCTGAAGGAGCACCGAGCCCTGCCGGACATCCTGGATCCCGTCCGGGAGGTCGAGCTCCCCCTCACCTCGCAGGGGCAGCGCCACCGACTGTGCGCCGGCCGATCCCGTGAGCAGGGCGACGAGTCCGGGGCCACGAAGCCAGCCAGCGCCGGGAATGCACATGGGAACCTCCTTGCGAGCCCCAACTTTGGCGACACGGACCGTACGCGGTCCGTGTCCTACACCACGCTCGATGGCTAGGGCAACTGAACCGAGTCGACGCGCTGGACGTCGGCGATCTGCCCCATCTGGCAGACACTCACGAGATCCTTCCGGGTCTTCAGCACGGCCGAGACCCGGGCGCCGTCCACCAGAATGCTCGCTGGTGCCTGATCCGGCCGGAGCTCGTAGCGCTCGCCGTTGTCGGCGCGGAGCTGCCAGCAGCCGCCCTCGACCTCCAGGAACAGCACGATGCCGGTCACGCGAATGCCGTCCGGTCCGAAGGCATCGCCTCCGGTCGAGCAGCTGAAGTCGCTTGCCGGCAGCAGCAGGATTGCGGCGAGGACGCCGGTGACGCGGATCATATGTGAGAAGAGTACATCTGCGACCAGCCAACAGGAGTCCTCCGGCGACCCCCCATTCGAGCAAGCCGACCGCAGGCTGGCCCGGCCCCCGCTCTGGCCCGCTTCGGCTCGCACGGGTATGCTTGAGGTGGTCCTACTCACACCTCCACACAGGCATCATTGGCCGATCTCCGCACGCAACTCCGAGGCGGACTGAGCGGGAGCTACACGCTCGAGCGCGAGCTCGGGCGCGGTGGCATGGCCACGGTTTTTCTCGCCCGCGATCTGAAGCACGATCGCCCGGTCGCGCTAAAGGTTCTCCATCCCGAGCTGGCCGCCTCGCTCGGTCCCGAGCGCTTCCAGCGCGAGATCCGCTTCGCCGCCCGGCTGCAGCATCGTGCGGATCTACCTCGTGGCAAGTGAGCCCGACAAGGCGCTCGATCAGCTCGAGCCATTGCTCCGGATACCGTACAACCTCTCACCCGGCCTGCTCCGGATCGATCCGACGTTCGCGCCGCTCAAAGGGAACCCGCGATTCGAGAAGCTCGCCGCGGGCGGTTGAGCCCCATGCCCTTTGCCCGCTACGTCGCGCTCGGCGACTCGATGAGCAGCGATCACTACCCCACCTGCGACGTCCGCGGGCTCGACCTTCCGCCCCCGCGGCTGGACCCGTTGGGAGCCGCCGCCCTGCTCTACCGGAACGCCGACGACCGCTGGCCCGAGTTCGCCGGCCGCGACCTCGAGCGCCACGCACCCGGCATCGCGTTCACCAACCTCACCGAGGACGGCGCGATGATCGATGACGTCGTCACCGAAGAGCTGGCGCGGCTGGGTCGCGACTCCGACGATCCGCGCATCCTTGTCACGCTCACGGCAGGCGGCAACGATCTGCTCGATGCGGTCCTGGCCGGGCGGCCCCTCGCCGCGGCGGTCGAGCGGATCCAACGCCGGTACAGCGAGCTCGTCGCCACGCTGCGCGAGGAGCTTCCGCGCGCGACGCTCGTGCTCACGACGGTGTACGACCCGACCGACGGCAGCGGACGGCTGCCCGGGCTCGAGTCGTTCGGACGGCTCCCGCTCGAGTACCTCAAGCGCTTCAACCTTCACGTGCGGGAGACGGCGCGCCGGACCCCGGGCGCGGCGGTGGGCGACGTGCACCGCTACTTCCTCGGGCATGGGGTGACGGCGCCCGAGGGCGAGCGCTGGTACTGGCCGCGCAACCCGATCGAGCCCGCCGCCCGGGGAGCGAGCGAGATCCGGCGGGTGTGGTGGGACGCGGTGACGGCCGCCCTCGTCGCTGCTTGACACCGTTCCCGCCGCGCCATATGTGAGTGGGGCACGCCTCCGAACTACGACAAGGAGTCCCTATGCGACCCATGCGCCGTCTGGCCCCGTCCGTCGTTCTCTTCCTTCTGATGCTCGCTCCAGCCCTTTCCGCCCAGACCGGCACCGTGCGTGGCCGGGTCGCCGACAGCGCGGGGACCACGCTGTCCGGCGCCTCGATCACGGTCGAGGGCACCGGCCTTCGCACTACCAGCGGAGGCGGTGGGAGTTACGAGATCCGTAACGTGCCTGCCGGCACCCGCACCCTCCGCGCACGCCTCATCGGGTACTCGGCCGTAAGCGCCGCCGTCACGGTGCCCGAAGGGGGCGTGGCGGAGCACGACTTCACCCTCACTCGCACCCCTGTCCAGCTCGCCCCGATCGACGTGGTCGTGGGCTCCCGGGCCCGGCACACCGCGGCGGAGGAGCTGGCGGTGCCGGTGGACATCTACACTGCCGAGGACATCCGCCGGCAGGGGACCACCGAAACCAGCCAGATCCTCCAGTCGGTGTCCCAGTCGGTGAACTTCCCCCGGCAGACCGTCACCGACGCCAACGACATCGTCCGGCCGTTCACCATGCGCGGCCTGAGCCCAGACCACACCCTGGTGCTGCTCAACGGCTGGCGCCGGCACCAGATGGCCGTGGTCAACATCTTCGCCTACGGTATGGGCTCCGGCTCGAGCGGCGTGGATCTCAACACGATTCCATCGAGCGCGATCGAGCGCATTGAAGTCCTCCGCGACGGCGCGTCAGCGCAGTACGGCTCCGACGCCATCGCGGGAGTGGTGAACATCGTAACCAGGGAAGGGCAGTTCAATCCGTTCGTCAACGCGACGTTCGGCCGCTATCTCCCGGACGAATTCCCCGACGACGGGACAACGCTCAACGTAAACGGCGGCTGGGGGTTCCGTCTGGGCCGGGGGTCGCTCGCGATCTTCGGCGAGTTTCTCAACCGGGAGCCCACCAACCGCGCTTTCGCGGACCCGTTCGAGACCAGCATCACGGGGCAAACCGATAGCATCGGCGAAAACGGGGAGGTGATCGAGAAGCGGAACCCAGTCGAGCAGCCCAACCACCACTGGGGTGACGGGCTCGAAAAGGACGTGCTCTCGATGGCCAACTTCCGTATGCCTGTGAACGCGGCCGGCACCGCGGAGATCTACGCCTTCGGAGGGTTCAGCTACCGCGAGGGCACCGGGAACGGGTACCGCCGCTACGGCGCCCAGCCCACCGACCCCGACCCGGATGTGACCGAGACCGACAACTGGCCCCAGATCTACCCGCTCGGCTTCCTTCCCGAATTCAACCCTGAGGTGCGCGACTGGTCCGCGGCCGGGGGGTTCCGGACCGCGATCGCCGGCTGGTCGTTCGACATCGGCGCCGCCTACGGCGTGAACGACTTCGAGTACAACCTCCGCAATACGCTCAACGTCTCGCTCGGGCCCTGCCTCGATCCGCAGAACCCCTGCGCGCCCGGTCTGGACGGGGTGCTCGGCACCGCGGACGATCCGGGGATTCCGAACCAGACCCGGTTCTTCGCGGGCGGAGTCAAGCGAGACGAGCTCAGTGCCGGCGTGAACATCGCGCGGGGCATCGAGGTCGGCCTCCCGGAGCCGCTCAACCTGGCCTTTGGCGCGTCATTCCGGCGGGAGGAGTTCGAGATCGAGCAGGGCGAGACCGCGTCCTGGATCAACGGGGGCCATCCCGACCAGCTCGGTGACGTCGCTGTCTCCGGCTCCCAGGTCTTTCCCGGCTTCGAGCCGGCGGACGTGACCGAGGAGGACCGGACCAACTTCGGTCTGTATGGCGACGCCGAGGCGGGGGTCACCGGCCAGCTCCGGATCAACGGGGCGGCGCGGTTCGAGCGTTACAGCGACTTCGGCGAGCGGGTGGACGGGAAGCTCGCGCTCCGCTTCCAGCCCCGGCGGGAGATCGTCTTCCGCGGCGCCATCAGCACCGGCTTCCGCGCCCCCGGCATCAGCCAGATCCACTTCCGGAAGGTCGCGACGAACTTCCTGTCGGACCCGGCCGGCGGCCCGCCCACCCCCATTCAGGTGGGTTACTTCCCCGTGGACGATCCGGCGGCGCGCGCGCTGGGCGCGGTGGACCTGAAGGAGGAGACCTCGCTCAACATCAGCGCCGGCTTCGCCGTGACCCCGGTGGACAACCTCACGTTCACGGCCGACTACTACCGGGTGGAGATCGACGACCGGATCATCCTTTCCGGACTGCTGAACGATGCCGTGGTGGTCGGGATTCTCACGGCCGCCGGTTTTCCAGAGGTTGGCGGCGCGCAGTTCTTCACCAACGCGATCGACACCCGCACCCAGGGGTTCGACATCACTGCTAACATCATCCGGCCCGCGGGGAACGGGACGATCGAGCTCCTCGGCGGGCTCAACTACAATCACACCGAGATCCTGCGAGAGGACCCGCTGCCTCCACCGATTGCCGCCGCCGACGAACCCGGGCTGCTCGACGTCGTGAACCGGGTGGCAATCGAAGAGGAGCACCCCGACTGGCGCGGCAGCCTCCAGGGCAACTACTCGATCGGTCGGTTCCGCGCGCTGGGACGGTTCTCCTACTACGGCGGCTTCGCTTCCGCGCAGCCGGGTTTTTGCGACGAGTGCCGAGAGGAATATGGCGGGAAGGGGCTGGTCGACGCGGAGGTCGGCTGGCGATTCGACGCCGCCACGGTGTCGCTCGGGATGCGAAACATCTTCGACACGTTCCCCGACATCGCGAGCGAGACCAACAGCTTCGGGTACTTCCCCTGGGCGGCTGCGTCGCCGTTCGGGTTCAACGGGCGGCAGATCTACGTGCGGACGGAGGTCCAGCTCAACCCGTGATTCGGCAGTACGCTGACGTCGCCGCGACTCTGGCGACCCGCCACACGGCGCGCGATTCCGGTACCCGGATGCGCGCCGTGTCTTGCTACGGTGAGGGATGCTCGCTTGTCCTTTCCCTGCCGAGGAGTCCACATTATGGGCATGCCGCAGCCGAGTGCCGGTTGGACCGTGGCAGAGGTGCTCCAGTTCCCGGACGACAGCAACCGTTACGAGGTTGTGGACGGGGAGCTGCTGGTGAGCCCGGCTCCGTCGCTGCCGCACCAGCGCGGGGTCAAGGCGCTCTATGACCGGCTCCAGCCGTACCTGAAAACACATCCTCTCGGGGACCTGCTGCTCTCCCCCGCCGATATCGAGTTCGACGAGCGCACCCTCATGCAGCCGGACCTTTTCGTGGCTCCGCTGATCGACGGCCGGCGGCCGCGAAGCTGGAAGGACATCCGCTCGCTCGTTCTTGCCGTGGAAGTGCTCTCGCCGTCGACGGCCCGCGCCGATCGCCAAGTCAAGCGCCGCCGCTACCAGCGGCACGGCGTGCCCGAGTACTGGATCGTCGATCTCGACGCGCGGCTCGTTGAACGATGGCGCCCCGCCGATCAGCGGCCCGAGATCGTCGTGGAGCGGCTCGACTGGCGGCCCGAGCCCGACGTCGAGCCGCTCGAGATTGACCTGCCCCGCCTTTTCGCCGAAGTACTGGACGACTGACCGAGCGGCCGCGCGGCTGCACCGAACCGTTCAACTGGCAAGCGGCGGAGACCGAGATCCGATCCGACGCCCGGTCGAGCACCGATCTGGCGGTGGACGGCGCCGGCCGGGTGGGGATCGCCACCGCGGGCGCCGTGGTCGAGCTCATCTACGTCGAGTAGTCAGTGCCGCTATCGGCGCACCGGCAGTGCGGGAGGATGCTGGGCCATGAGCTGTTCCGCTTCCTCGAAGCGTCCCAGCCGCAAGAGGCAGGTCCGGAGCAGGTCGCGCGTCTCGCCCGTGAGCGCGTGGGCCTCGCCGTCGTGGGCTCGGCGTAGCTCCAGCAGCTCCCGCAGAAGGGGCTCCGTGCCCTCCGGCCGGTCGGTCGCCAGAAGCAGACGCCCCGCACGCTCGAGGACCTCCCGTCGCGCGGGGTGGTTCGGCGGCAGCTTGCGGCGCGCCAGCGCGAAGGCCTCCTGGTACAGCGCCTCGGCGCCTCGGAGGTCCGCTCGTTGCTCCCGCACGTAGCCGAGGTCGATGAGCGTGGGTGGTACTCGCGGGTGCTCGCCCTGGCCGGCGTCGCGTCCGATACGTAACGACTCCTCAAGCACCGCCTCCGCCTCGCGATGCCGCCCGCTTTAGCACTACTCTGCCACTTTTCGAAAGCGATGGGGACGCGGCTCGCAAGTTCGCTCCCGTTTGTGAGTTGCAGAGTTCGCTGGGCTCGCCTCATGGAGGCTCGGCGCAGGGCCTTGTGCTTCGCCCCAGGGGGAAGGGCGCCGACCGCGGTACCACTGTAGTGTCGGACTCGCCTAGGTGGCCAGCGGAACATGCAACGCGGCTACGACTTACACTGATGGGACGCGGCCAGCCAAAAGTGGCAGAGTAGTGTTAGAGAGCATTTCATAACCGGCTCAGAAAGCTGAGCAGGATGAGCGCCGTGGCGAGCGAGACGAACGCTTGATGCATGTCCACGCGTCGTTCATCGCGGATGCGCAGCCGCCGAAATCGATGGTACCA
>JBOHSN010000099.1:0-12905 GCA_050733215.1 Gemmatimonadales bacterium | reverse complement strand
CGGGCAAACGCCACCGGCCAGTCTCGGCCCCGCATCGGACGGGACATTGAGCCTCCACGATGGCTCAACGTCCACAGTGGGGCTCGGCACGTGCGTCGTCAACGTGGCAGAGTAGTGCTAGGCCGCACCCACGCCCGGCGGAGGTTACCGATGCCCACCCCTGAGCAGGTAATCGCCCAGCTCGAAAGCACCGTAGCCGCCCTAGAAGCTGCCGGTGGCAACGAGGCCCTAGTCACCACGGTCCGAGCACAATTGGAACAGGCAAGGCGTGCCCTTGCCGAGGGCCGGCCTATTGACCTCGCGCAGCTCCAGGGGTCCGGCCCGCCGTCACCGGGCGAGGGTGCGGCCTAACCAGCGCATGCAGCTGCCGGGCGCCCCTACGCCCCGCACCTGGCGGCACGGACCTCGGACGCGTGGCTGCGGAACATAGGTTTGTAGTGTGCGGGCACGGCGCCCACAGCTGATGCGCGATCCGTTAGGCGCATCCATTCTGTCGCCCGCGCGCCGCGGTCTGGACTGCGGATCGAGCGGCGCGAAAGACTCCTGAACACCAAGAACCGATCGCGAACTTCGGCGAATCCGAAATACAAGGCGGGTCGGTGCCTTTCTGATCGCATTACTGCCCGGGACGGCCGGTTGCGCGCAACCGCCGGCTCGCTTGGACGCACGAGCGCTGACCGATTACATCCTCACGGTTCGCGTCTTGCCTGACGATCGCCGCCTCGAGATTTCGGGCACGATGCGCATTCCCGCCGCGGACAGTGCCCGCGAGGAGATTCACCTATCGCTCAGTGAGCGAATGAGCGCGGTGCGCGTGGAGGTCGTGGAACCCTCGCGCAGTGCGGGCCTGGCGAAGCTGGACCGAGTGGAGGGCGGCAACTGGGAGCGACTGGAGGGCGAACGAAGGAACGCGAAGTGGATCCTGCGTCCGCCGCACCCCATTCCACCGGGTCAGCCGCTGGTCCTCCGGTTTTCCTATGCCGGAAGCGGAGAGGTTGCATTTTTGTACTACGTTGGGCCGGAAGTGGCCTTTGCGTCTGCCTGGGGAGACTATTGGTATCCGGTCGTGGACAGTGCCACGGGCAAAGGGACTGGTGAACTCACCGTAATGGTTCCGACCGGATGGAGGATCGCCACGGGTGGCGTGCGCCGCAGCAGTGCGGAAGAAGAAGCGCAAGGTACGTTTCGGTCCGCCATTCTTCACTCGACGTACTTCTCCTTCACTGCTGGCAACTACACTGTGGTTCGCCACGAGGGCGCCGTTCCCCTGTCCGCCTACCTGCTGACGCGCAGGGACCATATCGACTCGTATCTTACTGGCGTCGCCGCCCTTCTAAGTGCGCTCATCGCGGAGTTCGGAGCCTATCCGTTCGATGAGCTCGTTCTAGTCGAAGTGCCCCGCGAGCTGGCCATTCAAGCGGGGTTCAACGCCTTTAGTCCCCCTGGCCTGATCGTGGTGAACAGCCGGGCGTTTGACGCACCGGATGTCAAGTACCTGTTGGAGTGGCTTGGCCACGAGATGAGCCATCAGTGGTTTCCACACACGGTCGCACTCCGGGTTCCGCCAGGGTTGTCCATGGAGGAAGCGCTGGCGGAGTACGGCGGCCTGCGAGCGGTCGAAACGATCGCAGGTCCGGAAGCCGCGCGACGGATGCGCACGAGTGGCTTCGAGTACGATCCGATCTACAGTGCTGCTGCCTACTTCAACTTGGTCGGAGCGGGCGTAGACCAGCCGTTGGCAGATTTGCAGCCGAGTCTTGAGCATCGCAATCTCGCCTACAACAAAGGCTTCTTGGTCTTCGATATGCTCTCGCGTGAGATTGGACGAGCTGAGTTTCAGCGCATTCTCCACGAAATCACTCGCGGCCGCCGGTTTCAAACCATCACGTGGCACGAGTTCTTGAATGCGATCACAGCCGGCTCAAACATGAATCCCGGTGGGTTTTTCGAGCAGTGGTTTGGGCGTATTGGAGCGCCGGACTTTCACCTGTCGTGGAGTCAAGAGGGCGATACTTTGCGGGGTGTCATCTCGCAGCCCGCGCCACACTATCGGGCACACCTGAAGATCGAGATACGGGGCAGCCACGGCCAGCGCCTGGTTCACGTCGTGGAACTCAAGGGAGCGAGGGCTGATTTCGCTGTGGCCGCTGGCTTTCGCGCACAATCAGCGGTTCTCGACCCTGCGTACGAGGTTCTAAGGTGGACTCCCGAGTATCGCGCCGCGGCGGACACCGCGCGATCCGAGCGGGACCATGGCGATGATAGAACCGGCTCCCATCTTCCCGGGAGCGGATGATGTCAAGTCGACGCCCTGCTTTTCCTCGGATCGCATATGGCCATGAGACTGCTCGGCTTCTGCCTCGGGTTGATCGTCGTGGGCCCGATTCCGCTTCACGGCCAGGATCTCGATGCCGCAGACATACAGGTCACCCTTGATGCCGCGCTCCCCCTCGCCCTCGCAACGGCGGCCAAAGCGTTTCCGGACCTTCCGCGCTATCTGCTGTACTCGATTGGGCCGCGGGCCTTGAAGGGGGTCCGGGAGGGTTGCACTGGCAGGTGCGCTGGCAGGACCGAGCCTTCCCCACCGGCGATGGCTGGTGGTACGCGTCTATATGAACGACGGCCATGCGGTCGCGACCCGACTGGTCGACGGGCAGAGTCCACGCACCGATAGCACCTCGTCCCAGCGATAGCGCCTAGGTGGCGCCGGACCCTGCTCGAGGCAACGCGGTCACTCAGCGATCGGCCGCTTCACCGAGTTCGGACGTGGCTGGCGCCTCACCACCGCTTGCAGCTGACGGGCCTGCCGGGGGCTCGGCCGCCGATGTGCCCTCGGCTTCCGCTTCGGCCGCTGTGGAGGCGTTCAATTGTGTGCGTGGAGGCTGGTGCCCGCAGCTGAAGCGGGGTTCGTTAGGCCGACACGCAGGTCTCCTGCTCATTGGAGCTTTCGCTCGCGGGCCTCGTCTCTCTGATTCGTAGCGCAAGGAGCCGATCATGGCGGTCTTAGTCACTGCTGATGTTCAAGGCCAAACGGCGCAAGGGTATGACGGCATGCTCGCCGGGCTCGCGAGCGCTCTGAAACAGGCCCCGGGGTTCATCCTGCACACCGCGCATCCCGTCGACGGGGGCTGGCGGATCGTTGAGGTCTGGGAGTCGCAGAAGGACGCAAGCCAGTTCTTCGCAAAGTACGTCCACCCGAACCTGCCACCGGGGATCAAGCCCAAGCGCACGGTCCAGGCACTTCGCGGCCTTGTGAAGGCCTGAGGCTGGGGTGGGGTAAGAGCCAGCCGTCGCGCGTGCGGCCTAACCCGCACATGCAGCCGACAGGCCGACCGGGCGCCGGCTTCCGCCCGGGCGTCGGCAGCGCTGAGCGCGCTAAGGAAGCGTAGGATTGTGCGGGCGTGGAGTGTTACCCCCCGCAGCTGATGCGCGATCCGTTGCGGCGCTCCTGGAGCTCCGCTGCGGCTCGACGGGCCGCCCCCTCATGGGAGATTGGTGCGTGGATCTGCTCACCCTTGCGCTTCGCCTCGTGCACATCGTCGCGGGTGCCGTCTGGGTCGGCATGGCGGTGTTTACCGCCCTATTCCTGGTCCCGGCCATCCAGGACGCCGGACCCGATGGCGGCAAGGTGATGGCCGCGCTGCAGCGCCGGGGGCTCCTGACCGTCCTCCCCCTGCTCGCCCTGGGCACCTTGCTCTCGGGGATCTGGCTGTACTGGCGGGCCTCGGTCGGCTTGCACCCCGGCTATGTGACCTCGCGCGTCGGCCTCGCCTTCGGACTCGGCGGCGTGGCGGCCCTCGTCGCCTATGGGGTGGGCATCACGGTAATGCGACCGGCCATGCTGCGGGCGACCGCCCTCGCGCAGGCGCTGGGGGAATCAACCAGCGAGGCGGAGCGAGAGGAGCGCCTGGCGGCGATCCGACGGCTGCGGGCGCGCGGCGCCACCGCGGGGCGTCTGGTGGCGCTGCTCCTGCTCGTGGCGGCAGCGGCCATGGCGGTTGCCCGCTATCTCTGAGGGGGTGCCACGCCGGGAGCGCCGCCTAACCACCGCATGCTGCTGGCGGGCGCTCCCCAGCCGATCGCCCGTTGATCCGCAATTGCGTTAGGCCCCAGCAATCTGACCTCAACTGACAGAGCCGAGACGTGCATGCTCTGATGCCCGCTGCAGCGCTCGAGCCGGTACTCCGCGAGCTGAACGCCTGTCTCGGGGCGCCTCCCGGTGCGGTGCGGGCACGGGCACGCGCGCGGGCGGCCGCGCTGTTTGGCGCCCCGGAACGCCTAATCGTGTATGGCAGCTTGGCGCCGGGCCGAGCGAACCAGGACCAACTCGCCTCGTTAGGCGGCCAGTGGACTTGCGGTTGGGTTACCGGCGACCGGGTGCCCATTGGCTGGGGCGTCGAGTTGGGCTACCCTGCGGTCCGGTGGCGCCCTGGTGGCGAGCGCATCGAAGCCTGGCTCCTGGACTCCTCCGGTTTGCTGGCCGCATGGGATCGGCTGGACGCCTTCGAAGGCGCGGCGTATCAGCGGCTGCTCGCCCCGTTTGAGACCGAGGCCGGCATTGTGGCGGTCGGCTACCTCTATGCTGCCGCGGCTGGGGCCTAACCACCGCATGCAGCTGACGCGCGATCCGTTAGCCAGACAGGTAACCGGGATGACGAAGTCTCCTACGCTCATCGATTCAAGGAGACCGTGCGCGATGCGTTCGGATACCTTGGGCGCGAGTTCGCGTTTCGAGAAGTGGAGCCGCCGGCGAGACACCTCGAGGTGAACCCGTTCATCGTTTGGTTTGTGAGCGCGACAACCTTGGTGCAGGTGGAGGGAATCAACTGGGGTTTCGGCGCTCAAATGATCCTCGGTCCAGCGGATGCCGGAGATGAGTGGCATGCCACCGTGCCCCTCTGGGCAGTCATCGAGCACCGGAGACCAGACCTTACGAAGAGGCCACGAGGTTACCGGGTCAGCTCGGCGCTATTCGTGTTTACGCTCATGCTCTCCAGGAGGCGGCCATTGATGTGCTCAGGGGGAACTTTGGGGTCTTCGCCTCCGCGCGCGCCATCGTCGAGGCGCAAGGGAGTGGCGTGCCACCCAACCCGCGAGGGAACTCCGCCCTGCATACTTTCTTGACGCCCCGAGTACACCGCCCCACCGTAGCGCTCACACCTCGACAGGAGCCCAGCCGGCGAACGCCGAGGCTGCAGAGCCCCACGCGCGCGGAGAGCGCGTGGCTTCCAGTTCGGCACAGATAAGGAGAAGGGTATGTCAGCCCCAGCGGCCACCGCGACCCTCCATGAGCGCCTCGGCGGTATCTACAGCATCGCGACGGTCGTCGACGACTTCATTGATCGTATCATGGTTGACCCGCGGTTGAACGCGAACCCCGCCGTCGACGAGGCGCACCACAGAGTGCCACCGGCTGGCTTCAAGTACCTGGTGACTGAGATGGTCTGCTGGGCCACCGGCGGTCCGCAGCAGTATACCGGCCGGCCGATGGCGGACTCGCATCGCCACCTCCACATTACGCCCGAACAGTGGGAGGCTTTCCTCGACGATTTCCAACAGAGCCTCGACCAGTACCAGGTCCCGGCGCTCGAGCAGGGCGAGCTGCGAGCGATCGTTCAGAGCACCTACGGCGACATCGTTGTCGCTACCCGGTAATCCGGCCCACACCACCTCTTCGCCGGCTCTGTGGCTCCGCCTGGCTGGGCCGCCCGGCCCTGGGGACCGCCCCAGGGGTTGCCCGTCTGGGCGTCCAGCTCCAGGTTCTCGCCAGAACGTTGCCGCGGCCGCCGAACGATCGGCCATCCACCTTCCGTGAAGACCTGCGTAGGAGGAAGCCATGCGTACTCTGCCCAAGGCGTTCACTGGCTTAGCCGCCGTCGCGTTCGTGCTCGCCGTGGTAACCAGTTTTGCCGGCCCGATCATTGACGTCGGGCCCGAGGGGTTCTCCCACGCCTGTACGAACCTGGCGCTACTCGGGATCGCGCTGGTGGTCACCGTTCCGGACCGCATCGCGCGCGGCCCGGTGCGCGAGCTCCCCTAGGCACCGCCTTTAGGCTGCAGCAGTCTCGAGGAGAATCGGCGATGCTGTGTTTCCGGGTAGTCGGCACCCTTCTGCCTGGGCTGGCCGTATCGGCCATCGCCTGCGGCGAGAGCGTTGCGCCGGAGCCGGAGTACGACTTCGGCCGAGTCACCGCACGGTTTGGCTCCGCTACCCTCTGGGAGTCCTCGTACTTTCCGGACTCGGTGGTCGCGGCTTACGACCCCGGGACCGGGCACCTGCAGATCCAAGGTCAGCAGGTCCGCGCAGCCGGTCAGTGGCCGACGCTCCAGGTATTGGTCGGTCGGCAGGCCCAAGTCGGAGGCTTTGCGCTGACGGCCTCCACCGCGCTGCAGGCCAACTACGCGGCGTGGTTTCCGTGGACCGGTGGATCGGACATGTTCTTTCTCTCGGAAGGAATCGGCTCGGATTCCGTCTGGCTGGAGGAGTTCGACCCGGACGTTCGCGTGATTCAAGGCCGGTTCCATTTTCGTGCTCGGGAAGCCAACGGTTCAGCGGCGGTCGACGTCGAGGGGCGCTTCCGCGGGCATGTCAGCGTGCTGCCACCGCTGCAGCCTTACTAGCGCAGGCAGCTGGCGGCCGCTTCCGTGGGAAACGCCCGGCGACACGATGCCGCAGGAGGGGATCGATGACCATGATGGCTTCGAAGCTGCTCATCCTACGAGCCACGATCGCGCAGGACTCGGCGACCCTCGCCCACTTCACGGTGACACCGAGCGTCACGACCTGGGTTGCCCGTCGCCAGCAGGACGACCCCGAGGCACTGCAAGCGTGGGCCCGCGCCCCGGTCCTCGCCGGATCCGCCGCGGAGGGTAACGCGAGTCGCGCCACCCTACGCCGGCTCACCTGGCATCCGAACTGTCCACTGCTTAGCACGCTCAGCGCGACGCTGGTTCAGCAGCGGGAGCGGCCGTGGACGGTGTCGATTCGCGAGCTCACCAGCGATTGTCGCTAGGGCCGCGTGCGGGGCCGACGACCGTCGCAGTCGAGGGTACCAACGATGAGGGTCATCCTCGCTGCATTGATACCGCTCCTCGCGGTTCCGGCTTCTGCGAAAGGACGGCAGCCCATCATCGACATGCACCCGCATGCCTCGGCGGCGGCCGAGAACGGACCGCCGCCTTTGGCCCTCTGTGTGCCCGTCGGGGAGCACCCGGTCCGCGATCCGGGCAGACCGTGGGAGGAGATCTTCATCGCGTGGCAAAAGAATCCACCTTGCCCTGACCCGGTATGGTCGCCCCCAACCGACCAGGCCCTGATGGAGCAGACGATCGCAGCGCTCAAGCGCCGAAATGTCATTGGGGTTCTGAGTGGGCCCGCCGAACGAGTGCAGCAGTGGAGGCAGGCGGCGCCGGATCGATTCATCCCGGGCTTTCAGTTCCAGTTCGGCCGCGAAAAGCCTTCGCCGGACTCGCTACGCCGCCTGTACGAGAAGGCGCGCTTCGCCGTCCTGGCCGAGGTGACGAACCAGTATTTGGGGATCGCACCCGGCGATTCGCGCTTCGAACCGTATCTGGCTGTGGCCGAAGAGCTCGACAATCCCCTAGGCGTTCACATCGGGACCGGGTGATCGAGCGGGCGATTCAGGCGATCGAGTCAGCTCCATTCCTGAGCGACACTCAAAAGCGAGACATCCTGTACAACAACGCGGCGCGGTTTCTTCGTTTGAGCGATGCCGAGATTGCGAAGCATCATACAGGCTGACCGGCGTGTGCAGCTGATGCGTGATCCGTCACTCGTCAGCCAACCGTTCGGTGAAAGGTCGGACTGATGTGATCCCTGACCTGCGAGATACGATCCTCAACACCTGGCGCACCAACAATCGGGTGACGGTCTTCCTGATGGAGCACCTGCCAGCTGGGCTGTGGGCCGCCCGCCTGCCGGGGGCGCCCCGTCGGACGATTCGGATGATCGCCGGCCACATGCACAACACCCGGTGCGGGTGGATCAAGACCTTGGGCGAGGAACAGGGAGTCCCAGTGCCCCGCAGCGTCGACCGACGGCGCATCGGGCGCCGGGAGCTGGTACCAGCCCTGCAACGGAGCAGTCGGGGTATCCTCCGCCTGCTCACGCTCGGCTGTGAGCGGGGCGGCAGGATCCCGATGGCCTCGACCTACACCTGGCGCAGTCTTCCGCTCGATGTAGGGCACGTTCTAGCCTATTTCGTTGCTCACGAGGCGCACCACCGCGGCCAGATTGTGGTAGCGGCCCGGGCATTGGGCTATCGCCTCCCGTTGGCGGTCACGGATGGCCTTTGGCAGTGGACGAAGCGTGCGGCGGAGGCGAGGTCCGAGCAGCGCTGACGCTTAACCCGCGCATGCGGCTGACCGGCCGGAGCGGTCCTGGGCTCCGCCCGGGTGCACGGTCCCCTTCAGGACGCCGCGCTCCTCGTGGTCATTGTAATCGGCCTGTCGCACATTCATTGAGCGGGCCCGCACGGGTGCCCTGTCGCTTCCAACGCAAGGCGGGGCACGTCGTCCTGGACCAGCTCCGCACCGTCCATACGGAACGGTTGGTGCGTCGTCTTGGCGTGCTCCCGAGCGAGCCGTTGACGACGGCGCTCGCGACGCTCCGGAAGATGTTCGCGATGTCCTGCCACCACGGGGTTGGCATGATCGCCTTCGAGATCTCAATTGATGGTCAGAGGAAGTGCACCGCGGGAGTACCTGACGTGGGCGTCGCTTCGGTAATCGCGAACTGGGTCCGTCGGGCTTCTCGCGATCCGACGTCAGGACAACCAATCCCCGGCCGCTTCGAGGAGGAGCTTACGCTGGATGTCGGAGGTCTCTCGCACGACCCGGATGGCGGGTCGGTTCACCTCAAGTGGCTCCAACAACCCTTGAAGCTTGGTCAGCGGATTACCCTTGCCATCGTCGAGACGGAAGAAGCGGATCCGCCTCGGGCCCGCGACCGAGAAGATCCGGCATGGGCCGAGCGACGGAAACGCGAGTACTACGAGCGGCTTAAGCGCGAATATGGCGATGCGTGACGCCGGTTGCTCCCTAGCGCTCGCCGGCAAGATCGCCCGCAGCTGGCGCGCGGTCCGTGAGACGCGCGCGCTGGCACCGGACTGCCGCTGAGGTCAGGAACGCAGCCGCCGGATGATGATTCGGCCATCAGCCTGCCGAATCTCCTGGCCGGAGGCCAGTTCGACGCGGGTGAAGCGCGCGCGCGTGCGGTCCGCGGTGAGCGCGTAGAGGTACACGGCCACGCCGCCGTCCGGGGCCTGTTCGCGGCCCGCGATCTCGCCCACGCGTCGGGCGGCTCCCGGCGCAAGGGGCTGAGCCCAGCGCTCCGTCACGCTGGCCTCGGGCACCGGGTCGAGCAGCGGGGCAAGATCGGCAGCGACCGCAAAGAACACCAGCGGCTCCGCCGTTGCGTTCACTACCCGCACATCGGGCTGAGTCGTGCGGCTGGGGGTCGCTGGGGCGGTGGCAGTGTTCGAGCAGCCAACCACAGCGACGGCGACCAGCAGCGAGCGAAGGGTGAGCACCGGCATCTCCGATGAGGGCTCCTGGTGTAGAGACGGCTGGGAGGCGGGACCTGTGACAGAGGGCGGGTCAGGTCTCGCCGGCGCGGCGCCTAACCAGCGCAGGCAGCTGGCGGGCGCTGACCGATCGAGTTCCGCCGGCTGCGGCGCTCCGCGGACGCGGCAAAGAGCGTAAAATTGTGCATCCGCGGATGAGTCGCCCGCGGCTGATGCGCAAGGCGTAGGCGGCGCCAGGAGACCCTGATGCTCAAGTCGATAGCCATCGGTAGCGCAGTAGGGGCGCTCGTGTGCCTGGGGCTCGCTCAGGTGTCGGATCCGGCGTTCCTTGGAGTCACCTCCGAGCCCTCTAGCGTCCTGTTCTACGGCGTCACCGGGCTACTCGCGGGCGCGCTCGGCCTCGTAGCTCTTGGCAGCGGCTCCCTGTCAGTCGTGCGGCGCGCGAAGGCCGGGCAGGAGCGCACCACGGGGCGGAAGATGATCGCCCTGGCCGCCCGGATTGTGTTGGGACTCGTCCTCCTTGGCGGAGTGCTGGGGCTGGCAGCCCTAGGGTATCGGCTCAGCGTCCGCTGAGGCGCCGCCTAACCAGCGCATGCAGCTGGCCAGTGCTGGCGCGCCCCGCGCCTAGCGGCGCGGACCTCCGACGCGACACGCCACGCAGGTCGTATGGCCAAGATCACACCCGAAGTGCTCGCTGCCGTCGCCGCCGCCCGCGAGGCTTTCCGCGCTCGCGGCCGCCCCCTGTCACCGGACGCCATCGAGGATCTCGCGCGCACCTGGCTGCAAGGGTGGCGCGAGATCGAGGGCACCGGCGAGGCAAGCGCAGATCTGTGGGCTGGTTTGGAACTCGAGGAGTTGCACCGCGAGGAGCCGGAGAGCGCGCTGGCCGTACTCGGACGCGCGCTGGACTTGGAGCCGGGCCTCGACGCCGAGTACTACGTCTTCGAGGAGCTCCGGACCTTGCTGCAAGCCCAGTCGGCGTTTGCGCAGAGTCGGCTGCCGGTGTTTCTCGAGGCGCACCCGAGTCTGCGCTCGCGGCTGACGCGCCTGTGCCAGGGTCAGGCAGTGCCGCCTGGATGGCCTGACGACGTCTTCGCCCAGCTGTGCGCCGCCGTGGCACCGCCTTGATCGTCGCTTGATCGGGCGGCAGCACCCTGCACATATCCTGACCCGGGGATCGCTGATGCCGATGCGGATTCGTGGCCTTCCTCGATCTCAGAAACGACCTCGAGGGGACGGCGGCGCTGATGAACCGGCTAGACGTGGTGATCACGATCGGGAACGCGGTGGGGGAGCCGGCGGGGGCGCTAGGCCGGCCGGTGTGTCGCCTAGTGCCGAGGTCGGGTGACTGGACGACGGTGGGAACCGACACGCGGCCCTGGTACCCAGCGATGCAAGTGTTCGCGGGCGTATCGGCGGCAGAATGGTCCGGCGTGATTCACCGCGCTGCCGAGGCGCTCGCGGCCCAGCCGTAGCCTCGCGCCGCAAGGGGGCGCGACACGCGAGAGCGGTCTCGAAGCGCAAATGCGACAGGAACTGGCCAGTTCCTGTCGCATTTTGTGTGTTTGCGCACCCATTTGCTCCTAGCCTCCCGAACAACCGAGCATCAGATTTCGGATGCACTCATTGCAGAGAGCGCGAAGCGTTGAGCTTCGTAAGGGCAGCAGGTCTCGTTTAGGGCTCGTTCACAGTGGCGGTCTAACCCGCGCATGCAGCCGACCGGCCGTAGGGGCGCCAGCCTCCACGCGGGCGGCAAGCTCCTTGAGCGCGGTAAGGAACGTACGTTGGTGCGGCCTCGGGATTGAGGGCCGGCATCTGATGCGCATTCGATTACGCCTCACGGAGCAAGTCGCCTGTTCCCCAACGGGAATAGGCACACAGCACTCGTGGCGGTCCTCAGGATGCTTCATGCGATCGATCGCAGAATGAAAATCAACCGCCTCAGCTGCGAATCGGGGAGCGTCCTATGTCGTGCACGACGGTAGGTACAGCATGCGGATCGGGCGCGATACCCGAAACTTTCCGGGACGGTTGTTCGACAGTACCTGAGCAATCCCGGTCTATCAGTCAGGGACACCGGTGTCCTCATCGACGAGTTCGAGCAAGGCATACGGACTCAAATGAGGAAGTCCGTGAGATTGTGACACGGCCGTCCAACGAGGAGCCGCGCCCTCCCTGCAACCGCAGTCCCTGCGAAAGGACAGCGCATCATGAGCATCAACTCAATGACAAACGCTGCAGCGGCTCGCCGCCCTGACACGGTCCCGCTAGGAGAGGTTCCGAAGACTTTCGACCAGATTGCCAAGGCATCGACCACGCCGCCAACGACCACTCCACCTCCTGCCGCGCCAGGTAAGCCCGCAGTCGTAGCCCCTGCTCCAGTGGATACCACGTTCAACGTGCTCTTTGGATACATTCCAACCGAAGTGCTCACTTTGTATGTTGCGGTGCTTGCCGCAGTCCAGCAAGAAGGCAAGGTAGCGCCTCCTGATTGGCTCGCATTCTGGATCTTTCTGGTCGCAACCCCAGTCATAGTATGGCTCGTGTTCGGTGCAAAGCTTAAGACTCTCCAGAAGCCACTTCCTTTAAAGATTGGCGCGTGGCCTGTCTGGGAGATGTTTGCAGCCACCGCCGCATATACAGCGTGGGCGTTTGCGCTTCCACATTCGCCATTCACTGAATACGGCTGGTACTCCTCGGCGCTGTCCGCGCTTGCCGTACTGGTCGTATCCACTTTGCTCGGGCTTCTTGCGCCGTTCTTTCAGAGGCCACTGAGCACATGAGCAACTCGCTGAGAGAACGGGCCAGGTGCTAGCCTAGCAGTGTCGGGAAAGCAGGCGGGCGCTGTGAGCGGTCGGAGAGATCCTTGACGGATTAGACCGGAGACATGGTTCCGTTAGGCGGCACGTACGGGCTGGAGCAGCCATGAGAGCCAGTCTGGCCCCGTTTGGGTCGCAACCACGCTGCTACATGGCGTGTGCGGTGCCGACTGCACGCTGCGTCCTTGCCCCGGGCTCGCGGTGCAGCTCGAAGGGGTGATTCCTTCTGAGTATTCGGTCACCCTGTCGTCTCCCACTGAGCAGTCCGTCGCAAGAACGTGCAATTCGACCAGCCCATGTCCGGCAACCTCATTCGCTTCGTTGGCTATGCGCCCGAAGTGGTCACTGTGTCGGTCATGGGGCTGGCACCTCGGTCGCCGTGACGATGCAACCGAGCTACGAGACTGCGTACCCCAACGGGCCAGATTACGGTGGATGCCGCACGGCCACCATTACTGTCCCGCTCGAGTGACTCAAGTCCGTGCCGTCTAACCAGCGCATGCATTGACGGCGCGAGCTCGGACGTTGTGTTGGGTACGTT
>JBOHSN010000098.1:0-13680 GCA_050733215.1 Gemmatimonadales bacterium | reverse complement strand
ACCTGATTTGACCTGCGGAACGGCTTCCAGGAATCTGAGCTTCGGCCACGGAAGCCGGATCTCGCGTTCTGACGGGACTTTGGCTTGTCTTGTCCCCCAGCGGCCAGCCTGACACGTGAGCCCAGAGAGTAGATCCCGTTTCGTCCTCTTCCCCACTCGCGTACTACGAGTCACAATAGAGTTGGTTACCCGGTACATCGTATCGCACTTCTTCGGCGCCAGCACATTCCTGCCGATTACAACCAGGTCCGGGTGGACCGGTCTCGGAACTGTCACACCCGGGCCAGAGATTGGCTCCAATCCCGCTTCAGCGTGGGTAGCTGGCGTTTGCTTTTGGCCGATCGTCGCGTCCGCCCCATGGCTGAGTCGCGTACTCCAGCGTACTATCGTCTGAGCCCCTATCAACGATTCCTGAACGGCTGTGCAAGCCTCAGGGGAGGCCAGCATGCCCCGACCGACCGCGACCCGCCAGCTCCTGGCAGTTGCCGCTGCGCTCCTTGCCGGCGCGTGCCAGGACCAGTCGCAGCCCACCAGTCCCAGCTCGCCTTCGGAACCGGAACTCCGCCAGATCCCGCAGACGCCCTCCTTGGACCCCCTCGAGCTTGGGCGCACCGTCCCCGGGTTCGGCGGCTTCTATCTCGACGCCGATGGAGCACCCACCGTCTACCTGCGCGATCAGGGCGGACGCGGGGCGGTCCAGGCGGCTCTCGCGCCGTTCTTCCAGGCTCACGGCCTGGACCCCTCGCAGCTTCGCGTCCTCCGCGGCGACTTCGATTACAACCAGCTCGATGACTGGTTCGCGAAGGTCTCGCCCGCCGCACTCGCGGTTACCGGAGCTGTGTTCGTAGACCTGGACGAAGCCAGCAATCGGCTCCGGATCGGAGTGGAGCATCCCGCCGCACAGGCGGCGGTGCTCAGCACGATCGGGCGGGTCGGCGTCCCTGCGGCGGCTCTCATCGTGGAAGAGACCGAGCCGATTCACTTCATGGCGACCCTGCGCGACAAGGTCCGACCGGTCCTCGGCGGGTTGCAGATTCACTTCAGCCAGTACCTCTGTACCCTCGGCTTCAATGCCTCCTCGAGCAGCGGCCAGAGCTCGTTTGTCACAGCGTCGCACTGCACCGCGAAGCAGGGCGGGGTGGAGAGCACGAGGTACTATCAGCCGCTGTCGAGCACCTCAGGCAGCCTGATCGGAACGGAGGTCTCCGATCCCACGTATTTCACCGGCGGGGTCTGTCCGGTAGGCAGGAAGTGCCGCTACAGCGATGCCGCTCGTGCTGCGTACGCCTCCGGTATCAGCTTCACCCGCGGCCGGATCGAAAAGACGACGGGCGTGAACAACGGCTCGCTCACCATCAGCGGGTACTTCTCGATCAATGCCGAGGGCGGCGGATCGGTCGGGAGCACGGCGAACAAGGTGGGGCGCACGACCGGATGGTCGCAGGGGACGATCAGCAACAGGTGCGTCAACACCAATGTCTCGGGAGGCAACATCACCCTGCTTTGCCAGAACTGGACGAAGGCCAGGGTCGGCTCGGGCGACAGCGGCTCGCCGGTGTTTCTTGGCTCGGGCAGCAGCTCGGTGACGCTCGCGGGAATCCTCTGGGGCGGGAATTCGTCGGGCACCGTATTCGTGTTCAGCCCGATGTCGGGGATCGAAAGAGAACTGGGGAGCCTCGCCACGTTCTGACCCAGGTCTGGCGGATTTCGAGCCTCCGCCGTACTGTAGCCGCCCGCGCCGGCCCCGGGCTGGTGCGGCGGCTACATGTTTCGGGGGAAGACAACAATGGCACAGGCGACCACCCGCGGGCGGTTCCTCTGGCACGAGCTCATGACGAGCGACCCCAAGGCAGCGCTCTCCTACGATTACCGCTTCAGCACGCCCGAGGAGCGGCGGCGCACCGGCGCCTGGTGGGTGCGGCACCGTGGCCCCGCACGATAGGGGACGATCCGCGTCGACGTCGTCCCGTCAGGCCACAGCACGCTCATCCCCGCGAACGCTGTCCCGGCCGGCGCCTCGAAGAGCGCCGTGTGCGGCGGTGCGCGCAGGGTCTGTGCGGCCAGGGTGCTCTGCGCCGTGTCGGCCAGAAAGAGCACGACCTGCTCGGCCTCCAGGCCCGCGCTTCGCCACGTGAGCCGCACCGCCGTCGCGGGGACCAGATCCATGACCGAGACCTGCTCCACCACGAGGCTGTCCCCGACTCCCGTACCTGCCACGGCGAGCTGGCGACCGCGGGCCGGCCGAGCCTCGACGTATTGGCGGGCGTCACGTACTGCTACGTCGTTGGTCGTGTAAGGCACGCTGCTCAGGCCGAGAGGGGGTCCAAACAGCAGCGTCTGGGTTCCGAAGAAGCCGAACGGGTGGTGGGGGAAGCCGAAGATGCCGAACTGGTGCGGGAACCCGAAGAACCCGAAGTGGCGCCGTGGGAACCCGAAGAACCCGAAGCCGTGGACGAAAGGGGATCCGAAAAAGAAGCCAAAATGGTGGCGCGGAAACCCGAAGAACCCGAAGTGGTGATGATGCGGAAACCCGAAGAAGCCGAAGGGCTTATGCGGGAACCCGAAGAAGCCTAGATGGTGTCGCGGGGCCCCAAACCCGACGTGCCCGCGCAGCGGGGTCCGAAACCTGACGTGCCCGAGCGGAGGCCGATCGAACCTGCCGCGGACCCCGCCGCGGACAATGCCGGGGCCGCGGACCATGCCGGGGTGGAACGATCTGGCTGAAGGACCGAACCTGGCGCGAGGCGCGGCCCAGAGCCGGCCGGGCCGAACGAGCCCACCCCCACCCGTGCGGCCGCCGATTCGTCCGCCGACGTGGACGCCGGGTCGTCCTCCGGAGATGCGCTGCGCCAGCGCGTGGTCGGGTAAGGTCAGTATTGCTGCTAGCGAGAAGAAAACCGCGGCTCTTACGATGCGTTGGCCCCACATACAACCCACCCCTTTGCTGCCCGCCCCCCCGCCTCCGCCCCGTGCACCTGCTTTCCAGCGCCACGGAGCAGGGCAACTCTTGGTGCCCTCTTTCACCCTAGGGAGGCGGACGCGTGGCGGCAAGTCCGCTGCGCTCTCCGACCGGGGCGAGGTTCGCAAACGCAAGAAGGGGCCCTCTCAGAAATTCCGCCGGGAGATCCGCGACGCTGCGTGCTCCCACACGTAACTCCTGCACGACCACAGCGCTGAGACACACGAACGGGGCAAACTGCGAGTGAAAGCGCTGGAGCTCGGCGTTGCTGGCGGGGTCCCGGAACGCCTTGATAAGAGGTTGGTGTCGAGAACGTACTTGCGCTTGGCCACGGCCTACGTGGGGTCCGGGGCCTCGATTTCCGTGCCAAGCATCGCGCGGGTGCCCGCGACCAACTCATTCCGGAAGACGATCATGTCCAATGCCGTTTCGATCGTCTCGGTTGCGGTGGCGGCACCCAGGATGCGCTGCGCCGCGGCCAGCTTGCTGAGGTTGAGTCGATAGGTCCTCGAGACTTTGCGCTCGGAGGCGCGAGCGCGGCGGGTTTTCGGCATGACCAACCGGCGGCCTGGTCAGGATGACCGCGCTCTAGGGTGAGGGGCGGGAGTGCCGACGAAGAAACCGCGGGCGCTGAGGTCTTCGTCAATCTCTGGCCAGTAGACGCCCTCGCCATCGGCGATGAGTTCCCAGTGTGCGCGCTGTTCCGGGGTGGCCCGCTCCAACCGCCAGGACCACGCAAGGGGGAGGCTGATCCGGCGGCCGTCGACGAAGGAAGCGGTAATCCACCGCTCGGTGACCTCGACGTCGACGATCCTGGGGTAGTTATCGCCCACAGTGTTCATCCCAAGCCTCTTCCAGCGCAGGCAGATGCTGTAGTATAAGGCGCTCGATAGCGAGAAGCTCACGCGCGGAGAACCGGCCGGCGTGTGCGAGTTCGAGCGGGCGAAGCCAAAACTTGCACACGCGCGATTCTCTCCGCACGTGCACGTGAGGGCGCTCGGCGCAATCGAAGCTGTAGAAGAAGAAGCGATATGGCCCCGGAACCCCAGGGATTGTCGGCATGGCCGAGCGTAAGCGACAGCCGTCAACGCAAACGCAAACCCGGTCAGCGGCTGATTGCTGCCCTACCCCCCGATCGGCGCCGCCGTTTCCCTCGCATACCCCAGCCGCTCGAGCGCCACCTTCACCTCCTCCAGCGTCGCCGGATCGTCGATCGTGGGCGGGATCCGATTTTCCAGCGTGGTCCACCCGGCCAACCCATAGCGAGAGCTCCCGCTCGTCCTCCTTCCCGCAACATGGTCATGAGCCGCCTGAGCGCGAAGCTGGTGCGGCCGACCTCGCGTATCGTTCCCGCCTCCACCGCGCCCTCGACCAGCTCGTAGCCCAGCAGGGCGAAGATCCGCCCCTTTGCGAAGATCGGCCGCGCGTTTCCATACCAGTCCACGCCGACGTCTTGCACGCATCGTCGCGCGGCGGCTCCGGCCGCGAGGCCAGATCGCCGAGCCGGGTGAACCGCCGGCCTTCGTTCCGGAGAAACACCACGGACGCGGATCCGTGGGGTCAGATGCTCCCATCCCGGCCGGATGCCCCCCGCACCGGCAGCCCGAGCACGCCCGCGTCGGCGATCCCGCCGAACGCCACAAGATCTCTGGAGCCGGGGGCGAGGAACCGGTATGGACTCCGGACGGCCGGACCGTGATCTACCGGAACCAACAGGAGTGGTTCGGCGTCCATGTCTCGACGACGGACGGGTTTCGCGCGCGCGAGGGCGATGACGGCCTGCGTTCCGGCGAGCGGTACGGTGCACCGTGCCCCGGTCTTGCCAGTCATCCACCGAGGAGCCCATCGTATGGGCATGGCCGCGCCGATCTACTACACGGCGGAGATGGTCCGCGCACTCCCGGACGACGGGAACCGCTACGAGGTGGTGCGCGGGGAGCTGCTGGTGACCCCGGCGCCGCGGCTCTGGCACCAGGAAATGATCCGCCGCCTTACCATCGCACTCAGCGCGTATCTGGACGCCGAGCGTGTGGGCCACCTCTTTTGCTCCCCGGCCGACGTCTCCTGGGGACTCGACACGCTGGTGCAGCCCGACCTGTTCGTGGTGCCGCTGGAGCAGGCCCGGACGCTCGACTGGGCGCGGATAACCGACCTGCTGCTGGTCGCCGAGGTGCTGAGCCCGTCCTCCCGGCGCCCCGACCGGTTCACCAAGCGCCTGGAATACCAGCGGCAACGGGTGCCGCTCTACTGGATCGTGGATCCGGACGAGCAGCGGGTGGAGGTCTGGACGCCTGGCGACACCTTCCCGCGGTTCGAGCGCGAGCGCCTGGTGTGGCGGCCGGCGGGGGCGGGTACGGCGTTCGAGCTCGCTCGTCCCGAGCTCTTCAAGCCGCTCTGAGCTCGATCCGAGCTCAGTCATCGGCGCATCGCAACCGCACGGTCCAGAACTGATCGTCATGCCCACAGCCGGCTTTCCGTTCGGCCCCACGAAACGAACATTGACCACAGTCGCCAGAGTAATTACAGTTATTACATGGAACCCGTCGAACTCAAGGTCGCCCGTATCGGCAACTCTCGCGGGGTCCGCATTCCGGCCACGACGCTCGAACGGTACCGGATCGGGGCCACGGTGCTGATGGAAGAGCGGAGCGACGGGATCCTGCTCCGCCCCCGAGGACCGGCCAGTCCCAAGCTCTCCTGGGAGGAAACCGCCCGGGAGATGGCGGCAGAAAAGGAGGATTGGGGCGCCTGGGAAGCCACGGTGGCGGACGGGCTGGATGACATCCCGTGGCAGCCTGGCAGGCCGCGGCGCGTGGCGGAACGCGGACCCAAGTACACCCGCCGACCCCGCAAACGGTGAAGCGTTACGAGATCCGGTGGGCTTCCCTCGATCCGGCCCAGGGCGCGGAGATGGCCAAGACCCGGCCGGCGGTGATCGTGAGCCTCGACGCGCTCAACGAGCGATTGCAGACCGTCACGATCTGTCCGCTCACCACCCAGCTCCATCCCGCCTGGCGTACCCGGCTCGGCTGCAGCGTCGGAAGCCGGAATGCCGAGATCGCGGTGGACCAGATCCGCACCATCAGCAAGGCGCGCTTGGGGAGGAAGCTCGGCATGCTCTCGAGCGACGAAGCCCGGGCGCTCCGGCGACTCATCACCGAAATGTACGGGGAATAGATCGACGCCTCCCAATGCACCTCGCCGCGAGCCCGCTGCTCACCGATCTCTACCAGCTCAACATGCTCGAGGCGTATCTCGCCTACGGCCAGACCCAGCCAGCCGTGTTCGACTTCTTTGTGCGCCGGCTGCCCGACAACCGCGGTTTCCTCATCGCCGCCGGTCTCGAACAGGCCCTCGCTTTTCTCCAGCAGATCCACTTCTCCGCGGCGCAACTCGACTGGCTCGCGTCGACCGGCCGCTTCACCGGGCGGCTCCTCGATTATCTGGCAGGCTTCCGCTTCACCGGCGACGTCCATGCCATGCCGGAAGGGACCGTCTGCTTTGCGAACGAGCCGATTCTGCGCGTGACGGCGCCCTTGCCGGAGGCGCAACTGGTAGAAACGCGGCTCATCAATCTCCTCCATTTCCAGACGCTGATTGCCGCGAAGGCCGCGCGCATGGTGCTGGCGGCTTCTGGCCGGCTGCTCGTCGACTTCGGTTTGCGCCGGGCCCACGGCGCCGAGGCGGGCGTCCTCGCCGCCCGCGCGAGCTACATCGCCGGGTTCGCCGGGACGGCGACGCTGGAAGCCGAGCGACTGTTCGGCATTCCGACCTTCGGCACCATGGCGCATTCCTACATTGAAGCGCAGGACAGCGAAACGGCGGCCTTCGAACAGTTCGCCCGCGCCCGCCCGGAAGGCCTGACGCTGCTCCTCGATACCTATGACACCGAGGCCGCCGCGTGGAAGGTGGTTGCGCTCGCTCCACGGCTGCGCAAGACCGGCATACGAATCCGTGCCGTTCGCCTCGACAGCGGCGATCTCGTGGCTCTGGCAAGGAGCGTCCGGGGAATACTCGATGCGGGCGGGCTTTCCGACGTGACCATATTCGTGAGCGGCGGCATCGATGAGTACACGATCGCATCCGGCATCGCCGCCGATGCGCCGATCGACGGATTCGGCATCGGTGCCAGCCTGACCACCTCGTCGGACGTGCCGGCGCTCGATTGCGCCTATAAGCTCCAGGAATATGCCGGGTTGCCGCGTCGCAAGCATTCGTCCGGAAAGGCCACCTGGCCGGGACGCAAGCAAGTGTGGCGGCGATACGGACCCGACGGGCAGATGCGCGAGGATGTGCTGTCGACGGAGGACGACGAGCATCCCGGCACTCGGCTGATCGAACCGGTCATGACCGGCGGCCGGCGGGTTGCGCCGAAGCCGACGCTCGCCGAGATCCGGGCGCGCGCCGCCAGCGAAGTCGAGCGTCTCCCCGAGCCCCTGCGGCGCCTCCAGACCGAGCCGCCTTATGTGGTTCGCGTAGCCGAGCCGCTCGAGCGCCTGGCGGCGGAGACCGACCGGTGGATCGCAGAGCAGGAAAGGGCGGCGCAGCTATGACCGGCATCGCGGTGGCCCAGGAACGCGACGTCCTTCTCGTCGTCGACATTCAGAATGATTTCTGTCCGGATGGCGCACTTGCCGTCCCGCGCGGCGACGAGGTCGTGCCGATCGTCAACCGCCTGTCGCGGCGCTTCCGTCACGTCGTCCTGACCCAAGACTGGCACCCGCCCCATCACAGCTCTTTCGCGAGCAGCCATCCCGGCCACAAGCCCTCTGACGTCATCCGGCTTCCCTATGGCCCACAAATCCTATGGCCGGACCACTGCATCCAGGGTACGCCGGGCGCGGCGTTTCGGGGCGACCTCGACATCCCCCACGCCCAACTGATCATCCGCAAGGGCTACCGCCGCGAGATCGATTCCTACTCGGCGTTGTTCGAGAACGATCACACGACGCCGACGGGGCTCGTCGGCTATCTGCGCGAGCGAGGCCTTTCCCGCGTCTTCCTGGCGGGTCTCGCCTTCGACTTCTGCGTCCGCTGGTCGGCTGAAGACGCGCGCCATTGCGGGTTCGAGGTCGTGGTCGTCGAGGACGCCTGCCGCGGGATTGACGTCCACGGCTCGGTGGCCGAGACCCGGCGCTTCCTGACCGGGCTCAGCATACCGGTGGTCGCGTCCACGGACGTTGCAGATGCGTGACCGCGGTGAGCGCCGGTGCCCTGGCGGCGGCTACCCTGTGCCGTGCCCCGGTCTTGCCACCTCTGTGCCGAGGAGCCCATCCTATGGGCATGGCCGCGCCGATCTACTTCACGGCGGACATGGTCCGCGCCCTCCCGGACGACGGGAACCGCTACGAAGTGGTGCGCGGAGAGCTGCTGGTGACCCCGGCGCCGCGGCTCTGGCACCAGGAAATCGTGCTGCGACTGGCCGAGGCGCTGCGCGAGTACCTGCGGCGAGAGCCCGTCGGGCACCTCCTCTGCTCCCCGGCGGACATCTCGTGGGGGCCCGATACGCTGGTCCAGCCGGACCTGTTCGTGGTGCCGCTGGAGCAGGCCCGGACGCTTGAGTGGTCCCGCATAACCGAGCTGCGGCTGGTTGCCGAGGTGCTGAGCCCGTCCTCCCGGCGCGCCGACCGGTTCACCAAGCGAGGCGAGTACCAGCGGCGCGGGGTATCGGTGTACTGGATCGTGGACCCGGAGGACCAGCAGGTGGAGGTCTGGACTCCCGCCGACACGTTCCCGCAGTTGGAGCGCGAACGCCTGCTGTGGCATCCGACAGGGGCGGGAATGGCGTTCGAGCTCGAGCTGTTACAGCTCTTCAAGCCACTGTAGCGACTGCGGTCTGCGTGAGACGCTACGTGCCGCGCCCGTCAGACTCAGCCCCCGATCACCGCCGCCGACTTCGTCGCATACCCCAGCCGCTCGAGCACCACCGTCACCTCGTCCAGCGTCGCCGGATCGTCGATCGTAGGCGGCACCCGATACGCCTCCCCGTCGGCGATCTGCCGCATCGTCCCGCGGAGCACCTTGCCCGAACGGGTCTTGGGCAGCCGGGACACGACCCCCACCTGTTTGAAGTTCGCGACCGGGCCCACCTGCTCCCGCACGATCTGGATCAGCTCCTCGACGATCACCGCCGGCTCCCGCCGCACCCCCGCCTTGAGCACCACCAGCCCGACCGGCAGCTGGGTCTTGAGCGGATCCTTCACCCCGAACACCGCGCATTCAGCGACGTCGGGATGGCTGGCGAGCGCCTGCTCCATGCTCCCGGTCGAGAGGTTGTGCCCGGCCACGATGATGACGTCGTCGATCCGCCCCATGATGAAGAGGTACCCGTCTTCGTCGATGTAGCCGCCGTCGCCGGGTAGTAGCCGGGGTACCTTGTCAGGTACGTGTCCCGGAAGCGCTCGTCGTTCCGCCACAACGTGGGCAGGGTGCCGGTCGTGGAATGAGCCGGATCGCCACCGCTCCCTCCCGGTTCGGCGGCACGGGCTTGCCGTCCTCATCCAGAATCTCGACCACGTACCCCGGCACCGGCTTGGTGGGCGAGCCGGGCTTGAACGGCAGCGGCTCGAGGCCCATGCAGTTGGCGGCGACCCAGCCGGTCTCGGTCTGCCACCAGTGGTCGATCACCGGCCGCTGCAGCAGACCTCGGGCCCAGTGATAGGTGTCCGGGTCGAGCCGCTCGCCCGCCAGGAAGAGAGAGCGCAGGCAGGACACGTCGTGCTTCCGGAAGTACTCTCCTTCGGGATCTTCGCGCTTGATCGCCCGGATCGCCGTCGGCGCGGTGAAGAGCACCCGCACGCCGTACTGCTCGATCACCCGCCAGAACTCGCCCGGATCGGGCGTGCCGACCGGCTTGCCCTCGTACATGACGGTGGTGCATCCATGGAGCAGCGGCCCGTACACGGTGTAGGAATGCCCCACGGCCCAGCCGATGTCCGACGCGGCCCAGAACACGTCGCCGGGACGAACTCCATAGACGTACTCCATCGACCACTTGAGAGCGACCGCGTGGCCACCATTGTCGCGCACAACACCTTTGGGCATGCCGGGGTGCCCGATGTGTAGAGGATGTAGAGGGGGTCGGTGGCGGCCACCGGCACCCAACCCGCCGGTCGCGCCGAGGCCATGAGCTCGTGCCAGTCCAGGTCTTTCGGCGGGACCAGCGCACACCGATGCTCTGGCCGCTGGAGGGTGACACAGTAATCCGGCTGGTGCCGGGAGATCTCGAGCGCGCGGTCGACCAACGGCTTGTACTCGACGATCCGCTTGATCTCGATGCCACAGGACGCGGAGACCACCACCTTGGGTGCAGCATCCTCGATCCGCACCGCCAGCTCGTGGGCGGCGAAGCCGCCGAACACGACCGAGTGAATCGCTCCGATTCTGGCGCAGGCGTACATGGCAATGAGCGCCTCGGGCACCATCGGCATGTAGATGACCACCCGATCGCCCCTGGCTACGCCCAGCGCGGCGAGCACCCCCGCGAAGCGGGCGACCTCGTCCAGCAGCTCACGATAGGTGAAGGTCCGGGTGCCGGTGACCGGGCTGTCGTAGACCAGGGCCAACTGGTCGGCTCGACCGTGCTCCACGTGATAATCGATGCCGTTGTAGCAGGTGTTGAGCTCGCCGCCGCTGAACCACCTATAGAGAGGGGCGTTGGATCGGTCCAGCACGGTCTTCCACGGACGATGCCACTGAATCGCCTCGGCGGCCCGCCCCCAGAAGCGCTCGGGCGAGCGGATCGCCTCGTCGCAGGCCCGCTGGTAGTTGCCGGACATCGGCGACCTCCGCATCGCGTCGGGGTGCCTTCAGAGGATGTGCCCTCCAATGATACGGGCGAGGCCGGGGAAGGGCGAGAACGGCTGTTTTCAATCAACCTCCGTGCGAGAATGTCCGAGGAGGTAGTCCCGCCGTGTCGCGGGATCGATGGGCGCGGACGGACGCTAGCGTGCGGCCTTCGATCGGGTCCGGCGGCGGGGATTCGCCGGCCGTCCAGACGCCCGGAGCAGCCGGTCCACGCCCGGGGGAAGGCTGAGGATGCGGAAATACTCGGCGGGGAAGAGGTAGTCCTCGCCGCTTTCATCCACGACCCGTAGTTGGCCGTGCGATTCGGCATCGGCGTCCGGCCAAACCTCGTAGATCTTGCGAGGTATCAGATCGATCTCGTACTCGCCGTTATCGACACAGACGGCGTATCGGCGCGCCTTGAGCGGAGGTGTCTTCATAGCGGTGCATCGAGATAGCGTTTGATCTTCATGCGGCGTCGGCCGATTCCGCTTGCCTCGTACCAATGTAGTTCCGCCAGGCGCAGGGAACCATCCGTGAGACGCACCCATGCGCGGCCGGCCATCTTTCGCCATCGCCAGCTGCCATACTTTCTCACGAGCAGGGCGAGGTCCCGGATGCTCCGGCCAACTGCGATCGTACGCTGCTCGGTGATTGAGCCGACGATGTCGAATTGCATCGACCCGAAGCTGCGGAGCGACCGCGGTGCGCCCCGGATCCGACGAACGCGGAACGGAGCACGATCGCGCGCCGTGGTCTTGTCACCCGTCTGCCGAGGAGGCCATCGTATGGGTATGGCTGCCCGGCGCCGCGGCTTTGCCCGCACCGTCACGGCCGCCTAAAGAGCACCCCGTAGGTCCGGCCCCGCCACGACGCCGGCCCCCGCATCAACTCGAACCTGGCGGCCTTCACCTCCCGCACGACGGTTTCCTTCGGCGTGCCATGCCCCCCGTGACGATCCGCCGTCGCCGGCCGACCGATCCAGTTCATGATCCCGCCAGGCTCGAAGTCGATGACCAGCAGGCGGCCCCCGGGACGGAGCACGCGATGGATGTCGGCATGGATCGCCGCGGGGTCGGTCAGATGGTGGTAGACGGCGCGACTGAAGAGCGCATCGCAGCAGGCGTCAGGAAGGTTCGTGCTCGAGGCCGCGCCCTCGATCACGGTGATGTTGGAGACTTCCGCGTCCGTCACCGCGCGGCGGATCTCGGCGAGGCGTTCATCGTCGATCTCGGTCGCATACACCTGCCCCGAGGGACCGACCCGGCGCGCCAAGGCCACCGAGAACGTTCCGTCACCCGCGCCCAGGTCTGCGACGTGCGTGCCCGCTCGCACTTCGAGCCACTCGGCGAGGCGCTCCACCTCGCCGGCGGTCGTGCCGTGTACGAGCGGCAGATACGGCAGGCTGGCGGCCGCGAGAACGATGATGCCCGCGAGCGCCAGCAGCGCGCCAACGACCCACCGTCTCAGGCGACGCGGCATTGGCGTGCTCCCTATCTCACCCGACCTTGATCACCTTCGCCATGCCGTGCGCGAAGTGAGGCTTGCGATCCTTGGACTCGGGGACGAAGCAGATGAGCAAATAGTCCCCCGCCGGCAGATCGACGTCCACGAAAGCGCTCGAGCCCGGCAGGATGGCGCTCACCCCGCCGAACATCGTACCCGGCGCTGGCCCGACCGGCTTCTCTGCCCATTTGGTGAAGTCCTCAGGGGTCTTGCCGGGCTTCATGCGCACGATGGCCACCTCGTGCGGCTGAGCGCCGGCGTTCTCGATTCGAATCGTGTGCCGCCCGGCCGTGAGGGGGTGGGAGAGCTCGAAGTCGAAGTCCACTAGCTTCATGACGATATCGGCGCGGGGCTCCGCCTGGCTTCCGCGGCTCGCCGGGGTCACCGTGAGCGGACGCACCATCCCTTTCATCAGGTGCGGCACGCCGTCGGCGGACGGAACGAAGCAGACCATGACGTAGTTGCCCGGCTCCACCGCCTGCGTGGTACTGGCGGTATCCCCCGCCTCGGGAGGATTCGGTCCGCCGGCAGAGCGGGCCCAGCGGGGGAACGGGCCGCCGGCCTTGAGCGCGGCCCGGAAGTCGTCGGCGGTCTTCCCTTCCTCCAGCTTGAGGAGCTGGATGTGATGCAGCGACGGCCCGCGGTTCACCAGCCGGAACGTGGTGAGTCCGGCCGGAATCTCGGACGGCGCCTCGAACGCGAAGTCGCGTGCGACCACGGTGACGACGGCGGCCTCGGCGGGGGTGGACGACTCCCCGGCCTCAGGCGCGGGGGCGGCGGATTCCGGAGCGCGGGACGGTGGGGAATCGTCGGAGCGACAGCCGGCTACACAGATCGCGGCCGCCGCGAGCGATGTCAACCAAAGGGCGCGGACAAACATGGCAGCTCCATCGGGAGGGGACCTCGATTCGGGGTGTGCTGTGGGGCGGACTACGATGTCGGGAGGATCGTCGAGCGTCAAGGAGCGTCAGAACCGAGCATCCCTGGCGGAGTGGCGGCTGGCCTGGCGAAGGAGCGTCTTATGCGGTTCGAGTCATTTTCATTCGGATCGATCCAGATCGATGGCACTACCTATGAACACGACGTCGTGATCGACCGCGGCGAGGTTCGCAAACGCAGGAAGGGCCCTTCCAAGCAATTCCGCGACGCCTTCGGCCATACGCCGTTATCGACCGAGGAGGAAATACCCTGGAAATGTCGCCGGCTGGTGATCGGCACCGGCACCGGTGCTCTGCCGGTGATGGAGCAGGTGAAGCTTGAAGCCCAGCGCCGGAAGATTGAGCTGGTCATTGTGCCGACGGCACGCGCCATCGCATTACTGACGCAGCAATCGGCTGACACCAACGCCATCCTGCACGTGACGTGCTGACCGGCGCGCAGGAGCGCGTGACCTGAACGCCAGCGAGCACGGTGCTCATGGCGTCCCGAGC
>JBOHSN010000097.1:0-13819 GCA_050733215.1 Gemmatimonadales bacterium | reverse complement strand
CCTCCTAGGAGACGAGGGCGGGAGAGGGCGGGAGAGGGCGGGAGAAGGAGGGTCTCCGATGAGTTCGGGTCTCGATCACGCGGGTGTTTCCTTCTCCCGCCCTCTCCCGCCCTCTCCCGCCCTCGTCTCCACCCCGACCTGGCACCTGTGGCTGGATGAGCACCCGCGCCCCGGCTACCTCAACATGTCCATCGATTCCGCGCTCCTCGCGCTGGCCGAGGCCGATGGGGTCGGATTCCTGCGGCTCTACCGCTGGGGGCCACCCTGCGTCTCGTTCGGCCGGCACGAGCCGGCGGCGCGGCGCTACGATCGCGCGCGCATCGGTGCGCTCGGCGTGGACACCGTGCGCCGCCCCACGGGGGGCCGCGCGGTCTGGCACGACGCCGAGCTCACCTACGCCGTCGCGGCGCCGGTCGGCGCGCTCGGCACGCTGCGCGCGAGCTGCGCGCGGATGCACGCCATGCTGTGCGACGCGCTCGCGCTTCTGGGCGTGACGGCGACGGCGGCACCCTCGCCCCCCCGCGCGGCCCCCCCTGCCGCCGGATCCTGCTTCGAGACCGCGGCAGGCGGCGAGCTGCTGGTCGGCGGGCGGAAGGTTGCCGGGAGCGCCCAGCTCCGGACGGAGCGCGGGCTGCTCCAGCATGGCTCGCTGCTGCTCGGCGGCGATCAGCGCCCACTCGATCGGCTCGCGACCAGCTCGCGCCCGGATCCCGACCCCGCTGCCGCCGGCCCACCGCTCGGACGCCCGGTGCGCTTTGCCGACGCCGCGGACGCCGTTGCGCACGCCGCGCGACAGTGGGGCGGCGAGTGGCACGAGATCGACCGCGGCGCGCCGATCCTGGAGCTCGCGGCGGCCTACGCCGACGGCTTCCGCTCCGAGGCGTGGACCTGGTGCCGCTGAGCTCCGCTACAGCGATTCACCGGGAGGTGGGAGGACATGGAGAACATCACAACTATGTGGATTCACATCCGAGCATCGCGATGTCTGCTCATGAGACATGCAGAACTAGCGGTTCTTCATGTCCTCCCACCTCCCTGTGAATTGCAGTTGCCGTTACTTTCTGAATGACTAGAGAAACCATCGGAGCCCATGTGATCGCTCGCCGAGCCGCGGCGGTCTGCGCTGCCTTCACCGCGCTTGCCGCCGGTCTCGTCTCGCCGCAGACGCGGGCACCGGGCACCGTGGTGATCGTCACCGGCCAGTACCCCTCCTCGCCGGTGCCGACGGCCATGGAAGGCGCGCAGTCCACCACGGCCAACCAGGAGCTGAGCGACCAGCTCTTCCTCCGCCTCGCCAATCTCGGTCCCGACCGCCGCACCGCGGACGAACGAAGCTTCCAGCCCGCGCTCGCACGCCGCTGGGAACGGCTCGACTCCCTCACGCTGGCCGTGGAGCTGGACCCTCGTGCCCGCTGGCACGACGGCCGCCCCGTCGTGGCGAACGATGTCGTGTTTACCTTCGCTCGCGCGCGCGATCCGAAAATCGCGCCCAAGCTCGCCAACCTGCTCCGCCATCTCGCCGACGTCAGCGCCGATGGTGAGCGCCGGGTGATCTTCCGCTTCAGCCGGGCGTACGCCGAACAGTTCTACGACATCGTGTACCACGCGTCGCCGCTCCCGTCGCATCTGCTCGGCGCGCCGTCCGCCGAGATCCCGCGTGAGTTCATCGCGAATCCGGTCGGGAGCGGACCGTACCGCATCGCCCGCGCCGTACCGGGACAGTTCATCGAGCTGAGCGCCAACCCCGATTTCCTCTTCGGGCGGCCGTCGGTGTCCCGGGTGCTGTTCCGCATCGCGGGCGACTCGGAGGCACGGATCAACCTCCTCCTGAGCGATGAGGCCGACGCGATGGAGAACCTGCCGGGCCCGGTTGCGAACATCCGGCGGGTGGCTGGCGCCCCCCACCTCCGCGCCATCGCGCTGCCGTCGTCGTCCATGGGGTATCTGCTGTTCAACCAGCGGGACCGCGCCGATCGCGCGCGCCCGCACCCGATCCTCGGCGACCCCGTCGTGCGGCGTGCCATCCGGTTCGCGCTCGACCGCCAGGCGATCGTCCGTGCCACCTTCGACCGCTTCGCGGAGGTGCCGTACGGCCCGGTGTCGCAGCTCCTCTGGATCCGCGCGGAGTCCCCCGCCGCGGAGCGGCAGAACCTGGGCGAGGCCCGGCGGCTGCTCGCCTCGCGCGGATGGAAGGACAGCGACGGCGACGGCGTGCTCGATCGGGACGGCGTCCCGCTCGCGCTCGCGCTCAGCTATCCGCTCTCCAGCGAGGTACGGCGGCAGGTGTCGCTGCTGGTGCAGGAGCAGCTTCGCCGGGCCGGCGTCCGGATCGAGCTGGTGCGGCTCGAAGGCGCGGTCTGGAACGAGCGGCGCACGCGGGGCGATTTCGACATCGATTTCTCGTCCGTGCTCCAGGATCCGACGCCCTCGGGACTCACGCAGGGCTGGTCGTGTGACGGGGGCACGAACGTCGCCCGGTACTGCAACCCGCGGGTGGACTCGCTGCTCGAACGCGCCATCAGCGATCCGCGCGGGGGTGGGCCGACCTGGCAGGAGGCGCTCCGCCAGATCGAGGAGGACACACCGGCGGTCTTCATGTACGCGCCGCTCAACGTGTACCCGGTGAACCGGCGGCTGCGCGATGTGCGCCTCCGGCCGGAATCGCCCTGGCTCCAGCTCTGGTCGTGGCGCGCGGGGTGACCGGCTGGCTGCTCCGGCGCGCGGCGCAGGCCGCAGCCACACTCGCCGTCGTGCTCGTGCTCTTGTTCGTGCTGATGCGCATCGCGCCGGGCGATCCGCTCGGCCGTCTCGCCTCCGATCGTCCGATCACGCCGGCCGAAACCGCTGCCCTCCGGGCCCGTTACGGCCTCGACCAGCCGATCAGCAGCCAGTTCACCGCGTACCTGCGGGGCGCCGTGCGCGGCGACTTCGGCGCCTCCATCGAATACGGCCGGCCGGTGGCCGCCCTCATCGCCGAGCGGCTGCCCGCCACGCTGCTGCTGGGTGGCGTCGTGCTGCTGGTCAACTTCACGCTCGGTATCTGGCTCGGTGCCCTCCAGGCGACCCACCGCGATACGCTGCTCGATCGCGCCCTCACCGCGGCGTCCCTCACCGGCCATGCGGTCCCCTCGTTCTGGCTCGGTCTCGTGCTTGCCTGGTCCGTGGGAGTGCGCTGGCGACTCCTGCCGGCAGCCGGCATGCAGGATCCGCTGCTCGACCCGTCGGCGGGGATCCTTGCCCGGGGCGGCGACGTGCTTGCCCACCTCGCGCTTCCGGCGCTCACGCTCTGCGTAGTGAGCCTCGCGGGCACCATGCGCTACCAGCGGCGGGCCATGATCGAGGTGCTGCGCTTTCCTTATATAGCCACCGCGCGGGCGAAGGGACTGCCCGACGCCCAGGTGCTGCGGCGGCACGCGTGGCGGAACGCGCTCTTTCCGGTGCTCACGCTGTTCGGGCTCTGGCTCCCGATCCTCGTGACCGGCGCCGTCTTCGTGGAGTCGGTGTTTGCGTGGCCCGGACTCGGCTCGCTCGCGGCGGAGGCGGTGGGTGCGCGGGACTATCCGCTGCTGATGGGCACGGCCGCGCTGGCGGCGGCGCTCGTGGTGTTGGGGGGCATCCTGACCGACCTCGCGTACGCGATGCTCGACCCGCGGGTGCGCGTGGCGGTATGAGCTGGCTCGCAGACGTGTGGCGAGCAGTGTGGCGCCGGCGCTCGGGACGCACGGCGACGCTTGCGCTCGCGGCGATCACGGTCGTGGCGCTGGTCGGCCCGCCGCTCCTTCCGGACCCCGCCGCCCAGCCCGACATCGTCGGCGGCGCGTCGCAGCCGCCGGGATCGGCGCACCCGTTCGGCACCGACCAGCTCAGCCGGGACGTGCTGTCGCGGGTGGTGTCCGGCGCGCGCATCTCGCTCGCCGTGGCCGCCCTCGCCGTGCTCGTGTCGATGACGATCGGCGCCGCCGTGGGGCTCGCGGCGGGCTACTTCGGCGGGAGCATGGATGCGCTGCTCATGCGCATCGTGGACGCGGGACTCGCCATCCCCCGGCTGTTCATCCTCCTGCTCCTCCTCGCGGTGTGGGAGCGGATTCCGCTGCCGGCGCTGGTGCTCATCCTCGGCACCACAGGCTGGTTCGGCGCGAGCCGGCTGGTGCGCGGCGAGGTGTTGCGGCTCCGGCACGAGCCCTTCGTGAGCGGGGCGGAGGCGCTCGGTGCGAGCCGGAGCCGCGTTATGTTTCGCCACCTGCTGCCGAACACGGCCGGCCCGCTGCTCGTCGCGGCGACCCTCGGGGTGGGCGACGTGATCCTGCTCGAGGCGGGCCTCTCGTTCCTCGGCCTCGGCATCCAGCCGCCGACGCCGTCCTGGGGTGCGATGATCCTCGACGCAAAGCCGGTGCTGGTCACCGCGCCATGGACCAGTCTCTTCCCGGGCCTCGCGATCCTGATCACGGTCCTCGCGGTGAACCTGCTCGGCGATGCGCTGAGTGACGCCCTCGACGCGAGAGTCTCATGAGCCGCGTGCTCGACGTCGACAACCTGCGCATCACCTTCCCCGCCGCCGACGGCCCGCGCGTCAGCGCGGTGGACGGCCTGAGCTTCGCGCTCGACCGGGGTGAGACGCTCGCGCTCGTGGGCGAGTCCGGCTGCGGCAAGTCACTCACCGCGCTGTCGCTGCTCCGCCTCGTGCCCCCACCGGGCCGCATCGAGCCCGGCAGCACGATCCGCCTCGGCGACACCGACGTCCTGGGGCTCCAGGGCGAGTCGCTCCGGCGGATCAGGGGCCGCCGCATCGGCATGATCTTCCAGGACCCGATGAGCTCGCTCAACCCGGTGTTCCGGGTGGGCTACCAGATCGCGGAGGGCATCCTCGCGCACTTCGAGGTGTCCAAACGCGAGGCGCGCGAGCGGGCGGTCGCGCTGCTCCAGGAGGTGGGCATCCCGGACCCGGCGTCGCGCGCAGACGCGTATCCCCATCAGCTCAGCGGCGGGATGCGCCAGCGCGTCATGATCGCGATCGCGCTCGCCGCCGAGCCGGAGATCCTGGTCGCGGATGAGCCGACCACGGCGCTCGACGTGACGGTGCAGGCGCAGATCCTGGAGGTGCTGGACCGGCTTCAGGCCGCCCGTGGCATGGCGGTGCTGCTCATCACCCACGATCTCGGCATTGTGGCGGGGCGCGCCGATCGCGTCGCGGTGATGTACGCGGGACAGATCGTGGAGGAGGCGGAGACGCGGGAACTCTTCGCGCGAGCATCGCACCCCTACACGCAGGGGCTCTTCGGCTCGATCCCCAAGCTCTCGGGGCCGGTCCAGCGGCTGGCGCCGATCGCCGGTACGGTCCCGGCGCCGCACGCCTGGCCCACCGGCTGCCGCTTCCGGTCGCGCTGCCCGATCGTGCACCCGCGGAGCGGGGAGATGCCGCCGCTGCTCGCGGTGGGCGAGGGACACCGGATGCGGTGCTGGCTCGCCGAGTCGCCGGTAACGACCGATGACCGATGACCGACGACCGACGACCGACGACCGACGACCGACGACCGATGACCGCGCTGCTGCAGGTGGTCGACCTCGTCAAGCATTACGCGGCCGGCGGGCTGTTTGCCCGCAAGGCGCCGCCGGTGCGCGCGGTGGACGGAGTCTCGTTCGAGGTCGGCCCGGGAGAGACCCTCGGGCTCGTGGGCGAGTCGGGCTGCGGCAAGTCCACGGTGGGGCGCACGATCCTCCGCCTCCAGGAGCCCACCGCCGGTAAGGCGTTCTTCGAGGGTGCCGACGTGTTCGCGCTCGAGCGGGCGGCCCTCCGGCGGCTCCGGCGGCGGATGCAGATCATCTTCCAGGACCCGTACGGCTCGCTCAACCCGCGCATGCGCGTGGGCGACGCGGTGGCGGAAGGGATCGAGATTCACCGACTCGCGACCGGCGCGGAAGTGAAGCGGCGGGTGGGGGCGCTGCTGGAGGAGGTCGGGCTCGATCCGAGCTATGCCCGGCGTTATCCCCACGAGTTTTCGGGCGGACAGCGGCAGCGGATCGGCATCGCGCGGGCGCTCGCCGTGGAACCCGCCTTCATCGTGTGTGACGAGCCGGTCTCCGCGCTGGACGTGTCGGTGCAGGCGCAGGTGCTCAACCTGCTCGCCGACCTGCAGCAGCGGCGCGGGCTCTCCTACCTCTTCATCGCGCACGACCTCGCAGTCGTGCGGCAGGTGGCGCAGCGGGTCGCGGTGATGTACCTGGGGCGGATCGTCGAGGAGGGTCCCACCGAGGCGCTGCTCGCGCACCCGTCGCATCCCTACACGGTCGCGCTGCTCTCCGCCGCGCCCGAGCCGGACCCGGACAGCAGCAAGCAGCGCATCGTCCTGGCGGGCGACCTGCCCAGCCCTTCGGCGCCGCCGCCGGGCTGCCCGTTCCACACCCGCTGCTTCCACCCCGGGCGCGACGAGCGCTGCCGCACCGAGGTCCCCGCGCTTCGTCCGGTGAACGGGACGCGCGCGGCGTGCCACTACGCAGAAACGACGCCGCGGCCCGACGCCCGGTAGCGGCAACCTGCAGCGGCAGGAGGAGTCTGCGATGCAGCAGACGGCACCGCCGCTCGTGCAACGCACTGCGCGAGTACGGAACGCGTGATCGCTGCTGACGTTCTGCCATTCGATCCGCTTGGTGTCGCACCCCGCCGTACTGGCTCGTTTACTGCAGCGCTCTGACCCGCCGCTCCCACCACTACGACATAGCCAGCTGAATACACCGTGCGCCGCAGCACGTGCCTCCGGGCATTGGGAGCGGTGCGTACCTCCGGCGCACCCGTCCGCCAGGAGTCCTCCATGCTGACACGGACATCCCTCAGTCTCGGTGTCGCCGCGGTCCTCGCACTTGCCGCGTGCGGCGACCACCAGGCTACCGGCCCGACCGGCGATGGCAATCCCACCTTCGGCACCGGTCTTCCAGCGAACCCCTCGACCAAGGAGTACAAGTTCAACCTGATCGGGGTATCGGGCGAGAAGGTGCCGGACATGACCGGCGACAACGGCAAGCGGATGTTCGTGAACCTGTACGGCCGGTCCACGATCAAGCTTAAAGAAGGCCCTTTGACATCCTCGACGCCAACGCCACCGACCATGACGGCGGGCTGTTCCAGCTCCCCGATCCCGACCCGAATGACGACGGCGTGACCTCCTACGGCGTCTGGGTGCGGACGCTCGGCACGCCCCACCGGAGCGCGAAGTTTACGAGCTGCGTCGAGGGTGATCCCGATGGCGGTGCCGGTCCGGCGCCAAGCGGAGAGTACTGCTCCATCGAGACGATCACCGTGGAGCGGCAGGCCGGCAAGCCACGAGTGTATAACGTGACCCGGGAACTGCTGACGATCTGTGCGGATCTCGACGGCGACCTCGACTGCGACAAGCGCATCTTCCTGTTCGACGACGACGCGCTCGACTACCTCTGGTACTACGACAACTACGGCCTCCGCAACGCGCAGATCTGGTTCTTCGAGATCCCGCAGAACATCGGCCTCAACCCCTAGGACGGCGGAACGCAACCGGGGCGGCTCACTCGAGCCGCCCCGGCCGTTTCGGCGTCGCTCTCACGCCGCCGGAATCGCGTCTTTCGAGCGGGGGCCGGGTGCGGGCGGCTGGGCACGCCGCCGGACCCGGTTCTTGTCCACTACCGCCCAGATGATCAGCAGAAACCCCGCGAGCCGCAGCAGATAGAAGATGGCCTGATCCTCGGCGGCTACATCGATCAGGTCGATCAGCGCCCGCTGAAACCCCAGCATCCAGAAGGCCACGGCGAACACCAGGAACAGCCGATCCCGGGTGTCCCGCCAGTAGCGCAGGAAGAAGAGGCCTGCCACGAGGTACCCCATGACGATCGCGCCGGAGGCGATATGGACGAACCCGGTCAGCTCGGCGCTGCGGCCGTTCATCGGGTGCCCCAGATCATGCCGTAGAGCAGCACGCAGAGACCCAGCAGGATCGGCAGGGTGCGGAAGAGGATGAGATCGGTGCCGGGACCGGTCACCACCTTGTCCACCACCAGCATGGCATTGCCCATGGCGAACCCCACGAAACAGAGCCCGCTCCAGAGCAGCAACTCGACCCGCCGCTGGGACCACGCCCGCAGCAGGAGCACCGCGCACACGAGGCTGGTCAGAGCGCAGAGCACGTACACCAGGTCGGCCATCTACTCCTCCTTGCGGCGCAGCCGGAACGCGTCGGAGAAGGCGCGCACGTTCTCCATGGGCTTGGACGCGATCGCGGTGACCACGGCCACGCGTCGCTCCCGATAGGTGTCCGCCAGGTTCGAAATCATCTCGCCGGCCCCGGAGGGCTCCGGCACGTACCGATAGCCCCCTGGCTGCCGGGGCGCCGCCTCGATGAGCCCGTCCGTGTGGAGGGCCGCGAGCCGGCGCGCCGCCGAGGCGGGCTGGGTGTACAGCGCGGCGGCCACCATCTCCGCCGTCCAGGTCGATTCGGCCGCGCGGTGGAGCAGCAGCAGGACTTCCAGCTGCTCGACCGAATCGATGTGCTGATTGAGGAACCCGACGATGTCGTCGGGGAGAGCCTTCGCGGCCACGCGCGGACCCGGCTAGGGGCGGAGCCGGCTCAGAGTGAAGTGGAACGTGGCGCCCTGCCCCACGCTCCCCTCCGCCCAGATCCGGCCGCCGTGGCGGTAGATGATGCGCTGGACCGTGGCGAGACCGATGCCCGTGCCCGGAAATTCGCTGGAGAGATGCAGCCGCTGAAACGGCGCGAACAGACGATCGACGTAGCTCATCTCGAATCCTGCTCCGTTGTCCCGGACGAAATATGCCACCTCACCGGGAAGGTGAGTGACGCCGAACTCGATCCGCGCGTCCGGCTGCCGCACCGTGAACTTCCACGCGTTGTCGAGCAGATTCTCCAACGCGATTCGCAGCAGCTGCCCGTCGCCCACCGCGGTGAGCCCGGGGCGAATGCGGATGTCCACCGTCCGGCCGGGCTCCTCTTCGCGGCGCCGATCCACGATGGCCTGCGCCAGCGCGCTCAGATCCACGTCGTGGTGCCGGAGCTCCGCCCGCGTCACACGGGACAGGTAGAGCACATCGTCTATGAGCTGCGCCATCGCTTCGCTGGACGAGCGGATGCGGGAGAGATACCGCTGCCCCTGGTCGTCCAGCCGGTCGGCCTGCGTCTCGCCGAGCGCGCGCCCGAAGCTCTCGATCCGCCGGAGGGGGGCCCGGAGATCGTGCGACACGGTGTAGCTGAAGGTCTCGAGCTCCTTGTTCTTCCGCTCCAGATCTTCGACCAGCTCCGCGCGGGCCTCGGCCAGCTCCCGCGCCGCCTGCTCGCTCGCGCGCAGGCGCTCGCTCTGCCGGCGCAGCAGCTCCGTGGTCTTCGCCAGCTCGACGAAGACGGCTACCTTGGACCGCACGAACTCGGGCACCACCGGCTTGACGAGGTAGTCCACCGCGCCGACCGCGTACCCCCGCACCGCCTGGGTGTGGCTCCGGTCCGCCGCGGTGAGGAAGATGATCGGCGTGTGGCGGGACTTGTCGCGTTGCCGGATCAGCTCGGCCGTCTCGAACCCATCCATCTCCGGCATCTTCACGTCCAGCAGGATGACGGCGCAGTCGTTGGCCAGCAGCCACTTGAGCGCCTCGCGGCCCGACGCCGCCTTGACGATCGTCTGGCCGAGATCCTGGAGCATGGCTTCGAGCGCGAGCAGGTTGGCGGGCTGGTCGTCCACGAGCAGGATGTTGACGGCCGGATGGTCCGATGGAGCGATGGTCGGATGGACCGATGACTCCGCGGCCGCCGTAGATCCGTTCGCAGTGGTCAAGCCCATCGGTCCATCGGTCCATCCGTCCATCGGTCCATCCCTCATCGGTACAGACATACGCGCAGCAGGGAAAGCAGCTGCTCCATGTCCACCGGCTTCGCGATGTAGTCGGTCGCGCCGGCCTCGATGCACTTCTCCCGGTCGCCCTTCATCGCCTTCGCCGTCACCGCGATGATGGGCAGCGAGCAGAAGCGCGGGAGCTCCCGGATCGTCCGCATGGTCGCGTAGCCATCCATTTCGGGCATCATCACGTCCAGCAGCACCGCATCGATTTCCGGCGTGTCCTGCAGCCGCGCGATGCCGTCCCGCCCGCTCTCGGCGTAGACCACCTTCATGTCGCTGCGCTCGAGGAAGGTCGTCAGCGCGAAAATGTTGCGCACGTCGTCGTCCACCACCAGCACGGTGCGCCCGGCGAGCACGGGATCACTCCGGTGGAGCTGCTCCAGCATCCTGCGGCGTGCCTCGGGCAGCTCGGCGGTGACCCGGTGCAGGAACAGCGCGGTCTCGTCGTAGAGCCGCTCCGGCGAGCCCGCGTCCTTGATCACGACCGACTCCGCCAGGCGGTTGAGCTCGGCCTCCTCGTTCCGGGTGAGCTGCTTGCCGGTGTAGACGATGGTCGGCAGCTTCCGCAGGCCCACCTCGCTCTTCACCCGCGCGACCAGCTGGAACCCCGTCATGTCGGGCAGTCCGAGGTCGAGCACCATGCAGTCGTAGGTGTCGCGCTGCAGCGCCTCGAGCGCCGCCTCGCCGCTGCCGACGGTGACGGTCTCGACGTCGCCCCCGCCGATCAGCTCCCGGATGCTCTCGCACTGCGCCTCGTCGTCCTCGACCACCAGCAGGCGCTTCACCGGACGGTCCACGAACTTGTGCAGCCCGTCGAGCACCTCGGACAACGACTCGCGGCTGGCGGGCTTCACCAGGAAGTCCCGCGCGCCGAGCCGGAGCCCGCGCTGCCAGCTCTCGTCCACCGAAATGATGTGGACGGGGATGTGCCGCGTGGCCGGGTCGTGCTTCATCCGGTCGAGGATAGTCCAGCCGTCGGCGTCGGGCAGCCGGAGATCGAGCGTGACCGCGGTCGGCTGGTACTCGCGCACCAGCGCGAGCGCGCGGTCGGCCCGCTGCGCCACCAGCCCCTTGAATCCCATGTCGCGCGCCAGGTCCAGCAGGATCTGCGCGAAGGTCGGATCGTCCTCCGCGATCAGGAGCACGCGGTCGCCCGGCTCCAGGCTGGTGCGGTCGTCGGCCACGCCCCGTTCCACCACCGGCGCCAGCACCGCGCGCGCGGGCGTCGGAGCCGCCGGCTTGAGCGCTGCATCGGCCACCGCGGACGCCGCGGGGCTCGCCTCCGGCGCGGCGCCGGGCGCGGCGGGATACAGCAGCGGGAGATACAGCGTGAACGTGCTCCCCTGCCCCGGCGTGCTGTCCAGCCGGATCTCGCCGCCCAGGAGGCGGGTGATCTGGCGGCTGATGGAGAGGCCGAGCCCGGTGCCGCCGTACTTGCGGCTGGTGCCGGACTCACCCTGCTGGAACGCTTCGAAGATGACGGCGTGCTTGTCCCGGGGGATGCCGATGCCGGTGTCGGCGACGGAGAACGCGATGACCGTGTTCGCCGCGTTGAGCAGCTCCTGCTCCGGGTTCCAGCCCTGCGTGGCGACCTGCATGCGCAGGGCGACCCGCCCGCGCTCGGTGAACTTGAACGCGTTCGAAAGCAGGTTCTTGAGCACCTGCTGGAGCCGCCGGCCGTCGGTCTGGATCGCGGGCGGCAGCCCCTCCGCCGGTTCGACGTCGAACTGGAGTCCCTTGATGTCCGCCATCTGCCGGAACGTGCCCTCCACGAACTTCCGGAGCTCGGCGAACGTCACCAGCGCGACGTCGATCTGCATGGTGCCGGACTCGATCTTCGACAGGTCCAGGATGTCGTTGATGAGGTCGAGCAGGTCGGATCCGGAGCCGTGGATGGTCTGGGCGAAGCCCACCTGTTTGCCGGTGAGGTTCCCGTCCTGGTTCTCCACGAGCATCTGGGACAGGATCAGCATGCTGTTGAGCGGGGTCCGGAGCTCGTGCGACATGTTCGCGAGGAACTCCGACTTGTACTTGGAGATGAGCGCGAGCTGCTCGGCCTTCTCCTCCAGCGCCACCTTCGCCTGCTCCACCTCCTGGTTCTTCTGCTCCACCTCGGCCTTCTGGTCCGAGAGCAGCGTCGCCTTCTCCTCCAGCTCGATGTTCTTCCGGGTGAGCTCGTCCTGCTGCTTCTTGAGGAGCTCCTCGGACTGGCGTAGCGAGCTGGTCTGCTGCTCCAGCCGCTTGTTGGTCTCGGTGAGCGTGTCCTGCTGGTTCTGCAGGTTCTCGGTGAGCGCCTGGGACTGCTTCAGGAGCTCCTCCGTGCGCATGTTCGCCTCGATCGTATTGAGCACGATGCCGATGGTCTCGGCGAGCTGCTCGAGGAACGTGAGCCGGATCTGGTCGAACTCGTCGAACGTGGCGAGCTCCAGCACCGCCTTGATCTCGCCCTCGAACAGCACCGGCAGGATGGCGAGGCTCCGGGGCGGCGCGTCGCCGAGCCCGGAGGAGATCCGGATGTAGCTCCGCGGCACCTCGTGGAGCACCAGCATCCGGCGCTCGAGCGCGCATTGGCCGACGAGCCCCTCGCCGAAGCTGAACACCCGCGCCACCTTCTTGCGCTCCTGGAACGCGTAGCTGGCGAGCAGCATGAGCGTCGGGTCGCTGCCGGCCGAGTCCACGACGTAGAACGCGCCGTGATGGGCGTTGACCAGCGGAGCGAGGTCCGAGAGGATGAGCTGCGAGACCGCCCCCAGGTCGCGCTGCCCCTGCAGCATCCGGCTGAACTTCGCCAGGTTGGTCTTGAGCCAGTCCTGCTCGGTGTTTTTCTGGGTGGTGTCGCGGAGGTTCCGGATCATCTCGTTGATGTTGTCCTTGAGCTCCGCCACCTCGCCCTGGGCCTCCACCGCGATGCTCCGGGTGAGGTCGCCCTTGGTCACCGCGGTGGCGACGTCGGCGATGGCCCGCACCTGGGTCGTGAGGTTGTCGGCGAGCTGGTTGACGTTGGCGGTGAGGTCGCGCCACACGCCCGCGGCGCCCGGCACGCGCGCCTGGCCGCCCAGTTTGCCCTCGACGCCCACCTCGCGGGCCACGGTCGTCACCTGATCGCCGAACGTGGCGAGGGTCTCGATCATGGTGTTGATCGTGTCCGCCAGCGCCGAGATCTCGCCCTTCGTCTCCACCACCAGCTTCTGCTTGAGGTCGCCGTTGGCCACGGCGGTCACCAGTTTCGCGATGCCGCGCACCTGGCTGGTGAGGCTCGCCGCCATCGAGTTCACGTTGTCGGTGAGGTCCTTCCACACGCCGGCCACGCCCGGCACCTTGGCCTCGCCGCCCAGCTTGCCCTCGGTACCCACCTCGCGCGCCACGCGGGTCACCTCCGAGGCGAACGAGTTGAGCTGGTCCACCATGGTATTGATGGTGTTCTTCAGCTCCAGGATCTCGCCCTGCACGTCCACCGTGATCTTCTTGTTGAGCTCGCCCTTGGCCACCGCGGTCGTGACTTCGGCGATGTTCCGCACCTGGCCGGTCAGATTGCCGGCCATGAAGTTCACCGAGTCGGTGAGGTCCTTCCACGTCCCCGCGACGCCGGGCACGTAGGCCTGACCGCCGAGCTTGCCTTCGGTGCCCACCTCGCGCGCCACGCGGGTCACCTCCGACGCGAAGGAGTTGAGCTGGTCCACCATCGTGTTGATGGTGTCCTTGAGCTCCAGGATCTCGCCCCGCACGTCCACCGTGATCTTCTTGGAGAGGTCGCCGTTGGCCACGGCCGTCGTGACCTGCGCGATGTTCCGGACCTGCGCCGTTAGGTTGCCGGCCATGAAGTTGACCGAGTCGGTCAGGTCCTTCCAGGTGCCGCCGACACCCTTCACATTCGCCTGGCCGCCGAGCTTGCCGTCGGTGCCCACCTCGCGCGCCACGCGGGTCACTTCAGAGGCGAACGAGTTGAGCTGGT
>JBOHSN010000096.1:0-13870 GCA_050733215.1 Gemmatimonadales bacterium | reverse complement strand
GCGCAAGGCCAACCCGCCCGAGGTCCGGCTCGGCACCGGTGACCGGACTCGGCGGCGTGGCGGTGACTTTCACGTCGGGCTCGAACGAAGAGCCGGGTGCCGTCTCCATGTACCCTTGTCCGGTTGTGCGGGGCCGCGCTAAGGTTACCGCGCGCCGCCCGCCGCCTCTGTGTGCCAGCGCACCCTCGGGCCAGCGCACACCCTCTTCCCAGCCGGCCGAATGGCGCGCATCTGGCTGACAATCGTTTCGGTCTGGATCTGGATCGTGCTCGCCACGTGCATCGTGCTCTGGCTGCCCGCCATGGCTCTGGCGCGGCTGGTGACCGCGCGCTCCGATCCCGGCCGCTACACCGTCGGCTTGATGTTCCGCCGGATCGCGGTGGTGGTCGCCGCCCTGAATCCGCTCTGGACCTTTCGCCGCTCCGGCTCGCCTCCTTCGGATCCCCGGCGCCCGTACGTGGTCGTCGCCAACCACGAGTCGTTCGCCGACATTCTCCTCATCAGCCATCTCCCCTGGGAAATGAAGTGGCTGGCCAAGGCCGAGATGTTCGGCATTCCCTTTCTGGGCTGGCTGATGCGGCTCGCGGGGGACGTCCCCGTCAAGCGCGGCGAGGGACGGAGCGCGGCCGAGGCGCTGCAGGCGTGCCGGAAGGTGCTGGCAGGCAGGGTGTCGGTGATGATCTTCCCCGAGGGCACCCGCTCCGCGAGTGGTGAGATGCTGCCCTTCAAGGACGGCGCATTTCGTCTGGCCGTCGGCATGGGGCTGCCGATCCTGCCGCTGGCGCTCACCGGAACCCGGCCGGCGCTGCCCAAGCGCGGATTTCTCCTCGGGCGCTCGAAGGCCGAGGTCCGGGTGCTCGAGCCGGTGGAGACCACCGGGCTCACGACGAAGGACGTCCCCGCGCTGCGCGACATGGTGCGTGCCCGGATCGTTGCCGCCCGCGACTCACTCCGCCACATCGAGCCGCCGGGCAACCATCACTGAGCCACTGCTCAATTGCTGCCCAGATCTCGGCCGAGGTCCGCCGGCGGCTGCGTGCGACCGACCGCGCCGGCGAGCGCGAGCAGCGTGAGCACATAGGGCAGCATGAGAAAGAGCTGGTACGGCACGTCGAGACCGAGCGACTGGAAGACGAATTGGAGCGCGGTCGCCGCCCCGAAGACCAGGGCCGCGAGTGCCACACCCGCCGGATGCCGGCGCCCCAGCACGACGATGGCGATCGCCAGGTAACCTCGACCCGCGGTCATCCGCTCCGCGAAGCTGCCCACCTGCCCCAGCACGAGGCTCGCGCCCGGTTCCCGCACGCGGTCACCGAGCTCGCCTGGCCGGGCGACGCTCCAGCCTGCCGTGAGCGCGACGTTCTCCGCCACGCTCAGCGCCGGTATCGTGGTGAAGTGCTGGTGCACGACGCCGATTCGGGCGCGGCGGGCATCGCGAGGTGAGCGCAGGGCCGTTGCGCGCCCCCGCACCGCCATCGCTCCCGCGTCGGGGCGCAGCAGTCCGCCCGCGATGTGCATCAGGGTTGACTTCCCCGCGCCGTTCTCGCCGAGGAGCGCGTGCACCTCGCCCGTGGCGAGTGTGAAATCGGCCCCGCGCAGCGCGTGCACGGGGCCGAATCGCTTCTCGATGGCGTGAAGCTCCAGCGCCGGCGTCACAGCCCCGTCGGGTGGTGGTGGAACTCCCATGGAAGTCCGAACCGCTCGGCGAGGTGCGCCGCAAGCGCCTGCACGCCGACCTGCTCGGTGGCGTAGTGTCCCGCGTAGATCACGTTGACGCCCCACTCCATGGCATCGAAGTAGGTGTGGTGCGGTCCCTCGCCGGTGATGAATGTGTCCAGCCCCGCGTCGCGCGCTGCCGCGATCATGCTGCCTGCCGCCCCAGTCACGATGCCGACGCGCCGCACCGCCGCCGGCCCCCCCGGAATCAGGCGCGGATCGGCGCCGAGGACCTCGCCCAGCCGGCGCACCAGCGAGTCGCGATCGCTCAGCGTTTGCGGGGCATCGCCCCAGACGCCGATGGAAATGTCTCGATACGCGCCGAACCAGCCGGCGACCCTCATGCCGAGTCGCGCAGCGAGCACGACATTGTTGCCGACCTCGGGATGAACGTCGAGCGGAATGTGGGCGGAGTAGAGCGCGGTATCGCACTCGAGCAACGCGCGGACCCGCCGAAAGCGTCGTCCCGTGAGCGGCACGTTCCCGTCCCAGAACAGACCATGGTGGACGAGGAGCAACCCCGGCCCGGCGTCGGGCCCCGCTCCCGCCCTCTCCCTCCCGCTCCCGACGATCGTCTCCAGCGACGCGTCCACCGCGGCGACGATCCGTGCCACGCTGCCGGCGTTCTCTACCTGGAGTCCATTCACCGCGTTCGCCTCGTCCGGCACCTCGCGGACGCGGAGGTAGTCGTCCAGGTAGCTGGCGACCTCGCCGAGCGACGTCACTGCAGGGATGCGAACGGGGTCCCCGCCTGGAGCGTACCCGCCGCGATGGAATCGGCGGCCGCGCGGGCGCGGCTCTGGAGCTCGCCAGGCACCAGGCTGGCCAACGCCGGGTTGGCCTCGTAGCGGACGACGCCGCTCTTGAGTCCGAACTCCTTGGGCTCCGCTTTGAAGGTGCCCGAAGCGACCTCGCGGGCCACCAGCAGGAACGAGCGTGGCAGGTCGATGATCGCCGAGCCGAGCACGTGCCCGGGAGCCACGGCGCTCTGGTCGGCGTTCGCGCCGAACACGTAGACACCCGGGGTCTCGCGCACCGCCTGAAACAGCCCCAGGGCGGCGGCGTCCGCATTGTGATGGAAGACGTCCGCGCCGGCGCGGATCAGGGCGAGCGCCGCCTCCCGCCCGGCCGCGGCGTCGTCGAAGGTGTTGAGGTAGATCTTGCGGGAGTCGGCCTTGGGGTTGGTGGCCCTTGCGCCGCGTACCCAACCTTCATAGGCGGCCTCGATCGGCGGCAGTTCGATCCCGCCGAGGAACCCCAGCACATTGGACCGGGTCATCCCCCCGGCCACCATGCCCGCCAGGTAACTGGCCTGCTCCAGGCGATAGATGAGCGGCGCAACCTTGCCCACCGCCCGTTCCCCTGATGTGACGATCAGGACCGTGCGGGGGTACTGCGCCGACACCCGCTCCGCCGCGCCTTGGAACTCGAAGCCGTGGGCGAAAACGAGGTCGTACCCCTGGGCGGCGTAGGTCCGGAGCGCCTCCTGCTGTTCAGCCGGCATGCGCGCCTCGACGTGTGAGATGGAGACGTCGAGCGAGTCCCGGATTCGGAGCAGGCCCTGGTACGCGCCGGCATTCCAGGCAGCGTCGGCGATCGATCCCGGAGTGATGAGCGCGACGCGCATCCCCCTCTCGGCCGGCTGGCCGCCGCAGCCGAGGAGCGACAGTATACTGACGGCAGTGGAGCACCATCTGCGCATTGTCGCGCCTTTAGACGGTTTTCCCGGGCATTCAGGCCTGCTCGGCTGGGGCAGGCTCCTGAATCCTCACTTCGCCGCTCACCTTCCCGCCCTCCATGACGGCGATGCGCGGTGTGTGAATGTTCCCCGTCACCGAGGCCGTTGCCTGGAGCTCCACCCGCTCGGTTGCGTGGATCGACCCGACGATGTCACCGCCCACCACTGCTTCGCGGGTGTGCAGGTCGCCCTCGAGCTGGGCGCCGTGACCCACCAGCACCTGACTGGCCGCGCGGACGGTGCCCCGGATATGGCCCTCGATGCGCACGACCCCTTCGGTCTCCAGATCTCCCACGATCGACATGTCCTTCCCGATGATGGAGAAGGGCACTTGATCGCTCTTCCGGCGGCGGAGCTCGTTGCCGTGCTCGTCACGCGGATGGCTGGGCGAGAAAAGGCTCATCGTCGGTTGTCCTTGACGAGGGTCAGCGGATCGAGTGACACGCCTTGGCGGCGAATCTCGAAGTGAAGATGCGGTGCGGTGGACCGTCCGCTGTTGCCGGAGAGGCCGATCGCATCGCCCGGCTGGACGGTTGAGCCCGAATCCACGAGGATTCGGGACAAGTGACCGTACATTGTCTGATAGCTGTCGCGATGCTGTAGCAATACGAAGGCGCCGTATTCGGGATCCGATCCGGTTTGCGCCACGGTTCCTGACCCCGAGGCCCGGACCATGGTGCCGATCGGAACGGCGATGTCCAGCCCGGGATGGTTTTCCTCCCGCGCGCTGTCGGTCACCTGCCCCCGGGTGAGGAAGCCGGACTCGTCCAACGGCCATCGGCGCGGCGGCGCGGCGCTATCGGCGGCGCCTGCCGGTGCGGCGGCCGTGAGGCGGGCGCGGATCGGGGGTGCGACCGGAAGCGCGGACGCCCGGCCCACCGGATCGGGCACGATGTTGGCGCCGAGCATCCGGCGCACCTGGCCGTACCGCTGCTCGAGGCTGTCCACCGCGGCGCTCAACTCGACGATCTTCGCGTTTTCGGCCTGCAGCCGGGTAAGCCGCCGTTCGAGCCCGGGCACCCGACCTGCTGCGCGGACGATGGGCCCCCACAGCACCACCGTGGCCACGAGGACCGCGAGCACGGCCGCGCCCGCAGCCATCGCGGCGCGGACCGTCCAGATGGGCACCCGAAGGGTCCTGGACTCCAGCGCACCGTCGCGCTGCACCAGGATCGTGTAAGCGCGCCGGCTCATCCGCCGTACGGCTCGCCCAGGATGAGCTCGAGCAGTCGGCTCAGATCGTCGTTGGAGTAGTAGTGGACGGTGAGAAAGCCACGGCCGCGCCGCCGTGGATGCACCTTCACATCGGTGCCCAATCGCTTCCGGAGCACTTCTTCGACGCGCCGCGCATCCGGAGAGAGCGCCTTTGTTTCCCGGCGGCGGCGCGCGGCAGGCGTCGCACGTCCCTCGCCGCGGACCCGCTCCTCGATCTCGCGCACCGACCACCCCTCCGCCACCGCCTGCCGCGCGAGCCGGGCGATCGCCTCGTCGTTCTCGAGGGCGAGCAGTGCACGCGCGTGTCCCTCCGACAGCGTGCCCTGGTGCACCAGGTCCCGCACCTCGGACGGAAGGCGGAGCAACCGCAGCAGATTGGCGACGGTGGATCGGCTCCGGCCCACCAGACGCGCGACCTCCGCCTGCGGAACGGCGAACTGCTCCATGAGCCGGCGGTATCCCTGTGCCTCGTCGATCGCGGAGAGGTCGTTGCGCTGGAGATTCTCGACGAGGGCGAGCGTGAGCAGCGTCTGGTCGCCGACATCCTTGATGACCGCCGGGATCGTGCGCCATCCGAGCCGCTGCACGGCGCGCCAGCGGCGCTCACCCGCGATCAGCTCGTAGCCGGATCCCCTCGGTCGAACGAGGACGGGCTGGAGCAGTCCCGAGGCTTCGATCGAAGCGGTCAGCTCGCCGAGCGTGGACTCGTCGAGTCGCGTGCGTGGCTGATAGGGATTGGGCTGCACCTGCGCGACGGGAAGTTCTCGCAGGGCACCGGTGGCCTCCGCCTGCTCGCGCGTGATCGGACCGAGCAACGCTTCGAGCCCCCGGCCGAGCCGTCTCGCCTCCGTCATGGCGTCACCTCCGGTGTGCGCTCTGGCTCGGGGTCGGACTGCGGTTCGGACTCCGGTTCAGGTTCGAATTGCCCCGCCGGCTCGGGTGCAGGCGCGTCGTCGCCGGCGAATTCCCCCTCGACCTCTTCGTCGGTCACGGATGCCGCGTCGGATAGTGTTCCGTCGAGGCGCTGCAGCAGTTCCTGCGCGATGGAGAGGTAGCTCTTTGCGCCGACCGACTGCACGTCGTAGAGCAGGATCGGCTTGCCGAAGCTCGGCGCCTCGGCGAGACGAACGTTGCGGGGCACCGGCGTGCGGAAGACCTTCGCGCCAAAGTATTCCTTCGCGTCGTCGGCCACCTGGCGGCAGAGGTTGAGCCGCGAATCGTACATCGTGAGCAGCACGCCGTCGATGGCGAGCGCCGGATTGAAGTTCTGTTGCACCAGGCGCACGGTGTTGAGGAGCTGCGAGATGCCTTCGAGCGCATAGTACTCACACTGGATCGGGATGATCACACCCTGCGCGGCGGTGAGCACGTTGAGCGTGATCAGCCCGAGCGACGGTGGACAATCCACCAGCATGAAGTCGTATTGGCCATCGAACGCCTGGAGCGCGCGGCGGAGCGCGAATTCACGGCCGTCGCGCCCTACCAACTCGAGTTCCGCCCCGACGAGGTCCTGCGTGGCGGGCAGCACGTCGAGGTGGGGCAGCGACTCGTGGCGGATGGTCGCATCGGCCGCCGGACGACCTTCGACCAAGGCGTCGTACAGCGACACGTTCACCCGATCCTTGGCGATTCCCACGCCACTCGTCGCATTCCCCTGCGGATCGGCATCCACGAGGAGGATACGCCGCTCGGCGATCGCGAGTGAGGCGGCGAGGTTGACGGCAGTCGTGGTCTTTCCGACGCCGCCCTTCTGATTGGCGATCGCAATGATGCGCGTCATATTAAGTAAGTAGTTTATTTACAACTACTTAGAGGTATTTTGTAGCGTGATTGCTCGCCCGTGCGGGTCCGACGCGGGCGGTAGGTGGCAATATAGTGCGCAAGCATCCAGAGCGACATAGGTTACTTCGCAAGTGCTGCACCATGGCATTGGGGTTTCATGTGAAACATCGGTTTGGGCAGCGGTGCGCGAACACGGCGCTTCCTTCGTAGAATCCGCGCGGGGGCGAAACGGAGGCACGGTAGCGGGAGCCTGACCGATGCTAGCGTCGGGCTCGCCGTGGCGGATCTACCCGTGTGCGGAACTTGAGGCGGCACAGGGGTGAGGAGCAAAGGCGGCGCGCCCTGGCGCCGCTACCACCGCGCCGAACGGCTGCGGTGGATGATCGCTGCAAATGAGGACGCACGAGGTGCACTCGGACCGCCCACAATCGCTGAGAAAGTCAGACGGAACCGGGCAACGCTGTTTCACGTGAAACGCGGTTCCGAAGGATCTCTCGAACCAGATTCTGGAGATCGCTCGGCGACACCCCTGGAATGCGTCCGGCCTGACCCAGCGTGCGCGGCTGGACCTTGGCGAGCTTCTCGCGAGCTTCGTATGAAAGTGCGGACAGATCGGCATACGATAGCGCGTCCGGGATAGCAAGGTCGTCGAGCTCCGCCAACCGGTCCGCCGCGGCCCGTTCCCGATCGAGGTATCCAACGTATTTGAGCTCGACGTCCGCCCATCCGCACGCCACCTCGTCCACAGAGCTCACCCCGGCCGCCTCGAGCAGCGCCACGAGCGACACGCCAGGACGCTTCGCCAGATCCGCAGCTCGCGCCGGCTGCGCGACCGGTTGCCCTCCCGCCGCCGCGAGAACCGGGGCCGCGGCTTCGGGGGTCAGCCGCGTCGCCCACGCCTGGGCGAGGGCGCGATCCTCGGCGGCGAGACGCTGCTCTGCCACCGCGCGCTCCGCGTCCGTCCAGAGCCCGTACTCGGCGGCAATCGGCGCCAGCCTGCGAAGGGCGTTCTCCTGCCGCAACAGAAGGCGGTACTCGACTCTCGACGTGAAGAGCCGATACGGCTCGTCCACGCCGCGCGTCACCAGGTCGTCCACGAGCGTGCCGATGATCGCCTGGTCGCGGCGCAGGACCAGAGGATCGCGCTCGAGCACAGCCGCGGCGGCATTGATGCCGGCGACCACGCCCTGCCCGGCGGCCTCCTCGTAGCCAGTCGTGCCGTTCACCTGGCCCGCCAGGAAAAGCCCCGCGATCGCCTTGCTCTCAAGGGTCGCGTGGAGCTGGGTCGGCGGCAGGTAGTCGTACTCGATCGCGTAGCCTGGTCGCGTCATGCCGACGTGCTCCAGGCCCGGGAGGCTGCGGAGCAACTCAAGCTGGACAGCCGGCGGCAAGGAAGTCGAGAGACCGTTGACGTACATCTCGCGCGTGCCCAGCCCCTCGGGCTCGAGAAAGATCTGGTGCCGCTCCGCGTCGGGAAAGCGGAGGATCTTGTCTTCGATGGAGGGGCAGTACCGCGGACCGCGTCCGCTGATCGCGCCACCATACATCGCCGACTCGGACAGCCGCTCCTGTACCACTGCACGAACTCTGGCGCCGGTATACGTGAGCCAGCAGGGAAGCTGCGCCGGATGCGGGGCGCGCTCCAGAAACGAGAACCAGTACGGCTCGGCGTCGCCATCCTGACGCTCGAGGACCGAGAAGTCCACCGTGCGACCATCGATGCGGGGGGGCGTCCCTGTCTTGAAGCGCAGTAGCGTAAGTCCGTGTGCTGCAAGCATTTGCGACAACTGGACCGAAGGCGGCTCGCCGGCCCGTCCGCCCGGAATGGCGGTATCCACCCCGATATGGATCCGTCCGCGAAGGAAGGTGCCCGCCGTGAGAACGACCGATTGCGCCTCGTAGCGACGACCGTCGGCGGTCACTGCCCCTGCCACGCGGGCGCCCGTCAGCACCAACTCCGCGATGGTCCCCTGCGCGAAGCTCAGCCGCTCGTGCCGCTCCAGCAGCGATCGCACCGCCGCGCGGTACAGCGCGCGGTCGCATTGCGCGCGCGGCGACCAGACGGCGGGACCTTTGGACCGGTTGAGCATACGGAACTGAACCCGCGCCACATCGGTCGCGCGCGCCATGACGCCGCCGAGGGCGTCGACTTCGCGCACCACGGTGCCTTTGGCGATCCCGCCGATCGCGGGATTGCACGACATCTGTCCGATGGTATCGAGCTGCTGGGTGAGAAGCAGCGTGCGCGCACCCATGCGCGCCGCCGCGGCTGCGGCCTCCGCGCCGGCGTGACCTCCGCCAATGACGATGACGTCGTAGCCGTGCATGAGCGGAACCTAACCTGCGGGAACGCGCGCAAGCGCGCGGTGATCAGCCGAGCCGGCGAATGGTGGCGATCTCGGCGCGCGGCACGATCACGTGTTTACGATCGGCACGGACGCCGAACCGAGCCGTGCGCTCGAGGTACTGCTCGCGCGGCCCGGCGGCCGCCGCATCGTGGGTTGCAACGTCGAGCAGATGGACGCCGGAATCGTCCTCATGATCGAAGCGACCGACGTACATGAGCGCGCCGCTCGTTTCAACCACGACCGTGACGCCGTGCAGTTCGTGATGGCCCGGGTGAAAGACGTGACCCACCGAATCAGACCGTCGCGCCGCAATACTTGTCGAACGCCGCCGTGAGATGCGCCGCGACGTCCTGGGGCGAGCGGCCCTCGATCTGGTGCCGGTGCACGAAATGCACGACCTCGCCATCCCGGATCAACGCCATCGACGGCGAGCTCGGTGCGTAGTCGGGGAAGTACTGCCGGGCCCGTGCGGTCGCCTCGATGTCCTGACCGGCGAACACCGTCACGATCTCCTGCGGGCGCACCGGATGCGCCAGCGCGAGCCGCAGCGCGGGACGCGCGTTGCCCGCCGCGCATCCGCAGACCGAGTTGACGAAGACCAATGTGGTGCCGTGTTGGTCGCCGAGCGTCTGGTCCACGTCGGCGACGGTCGTCAGCTCCCGCGCACCCATCTGCACCATCTCGCCGCGCATCGGCGCAACGAGACGAGGATCGTACGGCATGCTATGCGACTCCTTGTGTGAGAATCGATTTGGTCGTCATTCGGTGCTCACGCTTTGCGCCCGGCCGGCCATCGCGGCCTTCATCGCGTGCCAGGCCAGCGTGGCGCACTTCACGCGCACGGGAAACTCGGAAATGCCGGAAAACACCGCGAGTTTCCCGAGATCGTCGCGCGCGGCTTCGGGCGGCAGCGCGCCGGTCACCAGCCCTTGGAATTGCTCGAACATGCGGAGCGCCTCGGCGCGCGTGCGCCCCTTGAGGGCGGCGGTCATAAGCGACGCCGATGACTTGGAGATCGCGCAGCCCGAGCCCTGGAAGCTGGCATCCGCGACGAGGTCGCCCTCGAGCTTGACCCACACCGAGAGCTGGTCACCGCACAGCGGGTTCCGGCCTTCGGCGTAGCCGGTCGCGTCGTCCAGGCGGCGATAGTTCCGCGGCGATCGATTGTGCTCCAGAATCAGCTCCTGGTACAGCTCGCCGACGCCGCTCATCCGAACACCTTGCTCACGCGCTCGATGCCGCGCACGAGCACGTCGACTTCGTCGGCGGTGTTGTACAGGGCGAAGGATGCCCGCGCCGTGGCCGGCACGCCCAACCGGGCCATGATCGGCTGCGCGCAGTGGTGCCCCGCCCGCACCGCCACCCCCTCGTCGTCGAGCAGCGCGCCGACGTCGTGCGGGTGGACGCCTTCCACGGCGAAGCTCAGGATGCTCGCGCGCTCCCGTGCGGTGCCGATGAGCCGGACGCCGGGCAGCGCGCCCACACGCTCGACGGCATACGCCAGCACGTCGTGCTCGTGCGCGGCGACGGCCGAGCGACCGACTCCGTCCAGGTAATCCAGCGCCGCCGCGAGGCCGATCGCACCGGCGATGTGCGGAGTGCCGGCCTCGAACTTCTGCGGGTGGGCAGCCCAGGTGGAACGCTCGAAGGTCACGCTCGAGATCATGTCGCCCCCGCCCTGCCACGGCGGCATGCGCTCCAGCAGCGACTCGCGCGCCCAGAGCGCGCCGATGCCGGTCGGGCCGAGCACCTTGTGGCCCGAGAACACCAGGAAGTCGCAGCCGAGCTCGGCCACGTTGACGTCGAGATGAGAGACCGACTGCGCGCCGTCCACCAGGATCGGAATGCCACGCGCATGCGCGAGATCAGCGAGGCGGCGGACCGGATTGATCGTGCCGATCGCGTTCGATAGATGCACGACCGACACGAGCTTCACCCGCCCGGTCAGCAGGCGCTCGAACCGGTCCAGGTCGAGCTCGCCCTCGTCGGTAACCGGCGCGGCCCGCAACACCGCCCCTGTCTGCTCGGCCAGAAGCTGCCACGGGACGATGTTCGCGTGGTGCTCCATGCCGGTGACGAGCACCTCGTCGCCGGCGCGCAGGAACCTGCGCCCCCAGCTCTGGGCCACCAGGTTGATCGCCTCGGTGGCGCCCCGCGTGAAGACCACTTCCCGAGCGGAGCTCCCGCCGAGGAACCGCGCGACGCGCTCCCGGGCACCTTCGTACGCGGCGGTGGCGCGCTCGCTGAGCCAGTGCACGCCGCGATGGATGTTGGCGTTTTCGGCGGAGTAGTAGCCGGTCAGTGCGTCGATGACCGCCTGCGGCTTCTGTGTGGTGGCGGCGTTATCGAAGTAGACCAGCGGCTTTCCCCGCACGCGAGTGGAGAGAATCGGGAAGTCGGCGCGAATGCGCTCGACGTCGAAGGCGGGCGGGCGGGCCGGCGGGCGGCCGGACAGCAGGTCCGTTGGGGCCGGCGCCGACCCAGCGGAACGGCCACTGCCCGCCTGCCCGCCTGCCCGCCCGGCCGCCCTCATCGGCCCAGACGCTCGAGGACGAGTCTATCGAGCTCCTGCCGCACGGGCTCGAGCGCTACCTCGTTCACCACCTCCGCTGCGAACGCGTACGTCAGCAGACGCCGGGCGGCGTCGGCCGGTATCCCGCGGCTCCGGAGGTAGAACTGAGCGCTCGGGTCGAGGAACCCGACCGTGGCACCGTGGGTGCACTTCACGTCGTCGGCGAAGATCTCGAGCTGCGGCTTGGTATCCACCTTGGCGGTGTTGGAGAGCAGCAGGTTCCGGTTGGTCTGCTTGGCATCGGTTTTCTGCGCCTCCGGCTTGACGAACACCTTGCCGTTGAACACCGCGCGCGACCGGTCGTCCAGCACGCCCTTGTACACCTCCCAGCTGTTGCAGTTGGGATGGTCGTGGAAGATGGCCGTGTGATTGTCCACCACCTGGTCGCCGCGCGCGAGGTACAACCCGTACATCAGCGTCTCGATGCCGGGCGCGTTGAGCTGCACGTGAAGATTGTGGCGGCTGATGGCGCCGCCCATCGCGAGCGTGAACGAGCGATAGTGGCTGCCACGCGCCTGAGCCACCTGGGTGAGGCCCACGTGGTACGCCCGGTCGCCCTCGCGCTGCAGCCTGGTGTGCTCGGTCCACGCGTCTTCGCCCGAGACCACTTCGGTGACGGCGTTGGTGAAGTACGGCGCGTCACCTCCCAGCCCGACGTAGCTCTCCACCACGGACGCCCGGGCGCCGCGCTCGACCACGACGAGGTTGCGCGGATGCGCGACCCCCTGGGATCCGGGAGTCGTGACGAACAGCAGATGCACCGGAAGCGTGAGCTCAGTCCCGGCGGGCACGTGCACGAACGCCCCGTCACGCATCAGCGCGGTGTTGAGCGCGGTGAAGGCGGTGATCTCCGGCCGCGCGTAGCGCGAGAGATGCGGCTCGACGAGTGCCGAGTCGGCCCTGAGCGCGGCCGCGAGACCGCCGACGCGGACGCCGGGGGGCAACGCCGACACCGACGACAGCTCGGGCGCAAGCTTCCCGTTCACGAAGACGAGCTGGGGCCACTCGGCGTGTCCGAAGAGGTACGGCGTGAGCGCGGCCCGCTCGACCGTCGCCGCCGGGGCCGGCTGGAACTCCGCCTGGGCGATGGGCGACACCGGGGTGAACCGCCATTCCTCGTCTCGCGAGGTGGGGAACCCGACCCGGGTGAACTGATCCATCGCCGCTTGCCGGAGCTCGGGAAGCCAGGACGGCCCCTCCCGGGCCCCGTTGGCCGCAAACGCCTCGAACTGCTGCCGATAGGTCTCGATCACGCGACCCCCGCCGCCTCTTCGAACCGTTCGTAGCCGCGCGCCTCGAGCTCGTGCGCGAGCTCCTTCCCGCCCGACTTCACGATCCGGCCGGCCGAGAGCACGTGCACGAAGTCCGGCACGATGTAGTTGAGGAGCCGCTGATAGTGGGTCACGACGACGAACGCGCGATCCGGACGCCGGAGCTTATTGACCCCGGCCGCCACGATGCGGAGCGCGTCGATGTCGAGCCCCGAGTCGGTCTCGTCGAGAATCGCGAGCTTGGGCTCGAGCACGGCGAGCTGGAGGATCTCGTTCCGCTTCTTCTCGCCGCCCGAAAAGCCCGCGTTCACCGCGCGGCTCATGATGTCCGGACCCCAGTCGACGACCTTGAGCTTCGCCTCGAGAATCTCCAGGAAGTCGATCGGGTCGACCTCCTCCTCCCCGCGCGCCTTTCTCAGCGCGTTGTAGGCGGCCCGGAGGAAATAGGCGTTGGTCACGCCCGGGATCTCGACCGGATACTGGAAGGCGAGGAAGACGCCGGCCTGGGCCCGCTCCTCGGGCTCCATGTCGAGCAGATCCCGACCCTCGTAGCGCACCTCGCCACCGGTCACCTCATAGGCCGGGTGCCCGGCCAGCACCTGCGCGAGCGTGCTCTTGCCCGACCCGTTGGGGCCCATGATGGCGTGCACCTCGCCCGGGCGCACGGTGAGCGTGATGCCGGTGAGGATCTCTTTGTCGCCCGCGGCCGCCCGTAGGTCCTTGATCTGCAGCACTCGTCCCGCTCCTTGATGCCCGGTGAACGGTGAGAGGTAAGAGGTGAGAGGGAGGCGGCCTCACGGGCCCACTCACCTCTTACCTCTCACCTCTCACCGGCTAGCCGACACTTCCTTCGAGACTGACCCCCAGCAGCTTCTGCGCTTCCACGGCGAACTCCATGGGAAGCTCCTGGAACACTTCCTTACAGAAGCCGTTCACGATCATCGAGATCGCGTTCTCGGTGTTGAGGCCCCGCTGCTTGCAGTAGAAGATCTGGTCCTCGCCGATCTTCGAGGTGGACGCCTCGTGCTCCACCGATGCGGTCGGGTTCTGCACATCGATGTAGGGGAACGTGTTCGCGCCGCAGCCGTTCCCGATCAGCATTGAGTCGCACTGGGTGTAGTTCCGCGCGCCGGCCGCCTTCGGCAGCATCTTGATCAGCCCGCGGTAGCTGTTGTTCCCCCGCCCCGCGCTGATCCCCTTCGACACCACGGTGCTGCGGGTGTTCTTC
>JBOHSN010000095.1:0-14619 GCA_050733215.1 Gemmatimonadales bacterium | reverse complement strand
GGTCTCACCGATGACCCACGCCGATGACCGACGACCGATGACCGACGACCGTGACCGATGACCGATAGCCGTCGTAAAGCCCTCATCACCGGCGTCACCGGCCAGGACGGCTCCTACCTCGCCGAACTGCTGCTCGCGAAGGGCTACGAGGTGTTCGGCGTGGTCCGCCGGACCAGCCACCATAGCTACGAGCGGATCGACCACCTGCTCGACCAGATCACCATCGTGCCGGCCGATCTGCTCGACCAGCACTCGCTCACCGTGGTACTGCAGGAGACGCGGCCGGACGAGGTCTACAACCTCGCGGCGCAATCGTACGTGCCGACCTCGTGGTCCCAGCCCGTGCTCACCGGTGAGTTCACCGCGCTCGGCGTCACGCGCATCCTCGAAGCGATCCGGCTGGTCCACCCCTCGGCACGCTTCTACCAGGCCAGCTCCTCCGAGATGTTCGGCAAGGTGACCCAGACACCGCAGCGGGAGAACACGCATTTCCATCCGCGGTCGCCCTACGGGGTCGCCAAGGTGTACGGACACTGGATCACCGTCAATTACCGGGAGTCGTATGGCCTCTACGGCGTGAGCGGGATTCTCTTCAACCACGAGTCTCCGCGACGGGGCATCGAATTCGTCACCCGCAAAGTCACCGACGGCGTCGCGCGCATCAAGCTCGGGCTCGCCACCGAGCTTCGGCTGGGCAACCTCGACGCACAGCGGGACTGGGGCTTCGCCGGTGACTACGTGGACGCGATGTGGCGCATGCTCCAGCAACCCGAGCCGCGCGACTACGTGGTCGGCACCGGTGTCGCACACAGCGTGCGCCAGCTGGTGGAGATCGCGTTCACGCATGTCGGCCTCGATTGGCAGCGTCACGTGGTGCAGGATCCGAAATTCGTGCGGCCAGCCGAAGTGGACCTGCTGCTGGCTGATCCCACCCGCGCCCGGACGGAGCTCGGCTGGGCTCCGCGGATTTCGTTCGAGACGCTGATTCGGACGATGGTGGACGAAGACGTCGGAAGGCTCGCCGCACGGCGATGAAGGTGCTCGTTACCGGCGCCGACGGGTTCGTCGGGCGGCACCTGGTGCGCCGCCTGCTGGCCGACGGGCATCTCGTCGTCGGCGGCAGCCGCCCAGGCGCGCGGTCGGACGTGGCGGCCGACGCCACGCTGCGCGGCACGCGCTGGGTCCCGTTCGAGCTGACCGATCCGGCGTCGGTCGCCGCCGCGGCGGACCAGGGCCCGGAGGCGGTCGTGCACCTCGCGGCGGTGAGCTCGAACGCCGAAGCGTTGGAAGCGCCCGAAGCGGCCTGGAGCGTCAACGCAGTCGGGGTGGTGCGGCTTCTGGGTGCGCTCGCCGAGCGTCGGGCGGCTGGGGCCGCGGACCCGGTGGTTCTCCTGGTCTCGAGCGCCGAGGTCTACGGACAGGGAGCGCATCGACCCCGGCTGGAGAGCGATCCTCCCGCGCCGCTCACGCCGTACGCGGCGAGCAAGGCCGCCGCGGAGCTTGCGGGACTCGAGGCCTGGCGGCGCACTGGGCTCCGGGTGATTATCGCGCGGCCGTTCCAGCACACGGGTCCAGGTCAGGCACCCCGCTTCGTGCTTCCGGCGTTCGTCGAGCGGCTCCGAGCCGCGCGGGCGAGCGGCATCCGGACGGTGCCTACGGGCAATCTCGCGCCGGTACGCGACTTCCTGGACGTGCGCGACGTCGTGACGGCGTACCTGCTGCTGCTCGAGCACGGCGCGCCGGGCGAGATCTACAACGTGGCGCGGGGCGAAGGCGTGCCCCTGGCCGAGCTCTTCGCACGGCTGGCCCGGAGCCTCGGCGTGGAGGCGGAACCCGTCGCCGATCCGGCGCTGGCGCGCCGCACGGACATACCGCATCTGGTCGGCGATTCCGGCCGGCTGCGCCGCGCGACCGGGTGGGCGCCGGTGCACACTCTCGACGACATGCTGCGGGACATCGCCGATGCCGAAGCGCACTGATCTGAGCACCATCCTCCTCATCGGCTCCGGGCCCATCGTGATCGGGCAGGGAGCGGAGTTTGATTACTCGGGCACGCAGGCGGTGCGCGCGCTCAAGGAGGAGGGGTATCGGGTCGTGCTCGTCAATTCGAATCCGGCGACGATCATGACCGACCCGGAGCTGGCCGACCGGACCTACATCGAACCGGTTACCCCCGAGTGGGTGACGCGGGTGATCGAGCGCGAGCGGCCCGACGCACTGTTGCCCACGATGGGCGGGCAGACGGCGCTCAACGTGGCGATGGCGCTCCACCGCGACGGAACGCTCGCGAAGTACGGCGTCGAGCTGATCGGCGCCAGCGAGCGTGCGATCCGGGTCGCGGAAGACCGCGAGGAGTTCGCGGCCGCGATGCGGCGGATCGGCCTCGCGACGCCCGAGGGCAGCGTGATCCGGAGCCTCGAGGAGGCCCGCGAGGCGGTCGAGCGGACCGGCTACCCGGCGATCTGTCGTCCCTCGTTCACCCTCGGAGGCACCGGCGGGGGCATCGCCTACAACCGCGAGGAGTACGACGAGCTGATCCGCCGCGGACTCGAGCTGTCGCCGGTCGGCTCGGTGCTCGTGGAGCAGAGCGTCATCGGCTGGAAGGAGTTCGAGCTCGAGGTCATGCGCGACGGCGCGGACAACGTCGTGATCGTCTGCTCGATCGAGAACGTCGATCCGATGGGCGTGCACACCGGCGACTCGATCACCGTTGCTCCCGCGATGACGCTCAGCGACCGCGAGTATCAGCAGATGCGGAATGGCGCGATCGCGGTCATTCGCGAGGTCGGCGTCGCTGCCGGCGGCTGCAACATCCAGTTCGCGGTGAATCCCGGTACCGGCGAACAGCTCGTGATCGAGATGAACCCGCGGGTGTCGCGGTCTTCCGCGCTCGCCTCCAAGGCCACCGGGTTCCCGATCGCCCGGATCGGAACGAAGGTGGCGGTGGGCTACCGGCTGGACGAGCTCCCCAACGACATCACGCGCACCACCCCGGCCTCGTTCGAGCCGGTGCTCGACTACGTCGTGGTGAAATTCCCGCGCTTCGCGTTCGAGAAATTCCCCACGGCCGACTGCCGGCTCACGACCCAGATGAAATCGGTGGGCGAGGTGATGGCGATCGGGCGCACGTTCAAGGAGGCGTTCCAGAAAGGGCTGCGCGGACTCGAGATCGACCGCGCCGGCTGGGTGATAGGCCCGCGGCTCGCGGATGACCGCCTGGCGGACGACTCCCGCGAGACGCTCCTCGCGGCGCTCCGCACCCCGACTCCAGAGCGCGTCTTCCAGCTCAAGCGTGCGCTCACGGCCGGCATAGACGTGGCGACGATCTCGACGGCCAGCGGCATCGATCCGTGGTTCGTGGGCCAGCTGGCGGAGCTGCTGGCGGCGGAGGGGGACTGGAAGAGCAGAGGAGCAGACGAGCAGAAGAGCAGCGCGGCTCTTCCGCTCCTCGGCTCTCCTGCTCATCCCGAGGAGCAGCGCCAGCTGCTCCGGCGGATGAAGCGCCTCGGCTTCTCCGACCGCCAGCTCGGCGATCTCGTTGGTGCGTCCGAGGCGGAGATCCGCCGGCGCCGGCACGCGCTCGGCGTCCGGCCAGCCTACAAGACCGTAGATACCTGCGCCGGGGAATTCCCATCCTCCACGCCGTACCTCTACTCGAGCTACGACGAGGAGAACGAATCCGCCCCGGTCGGGGATCGGACCGTCGTCATCCTCGGCAGCGGCCCGAACCGCATCGGGCAGGGCATCGAGTTCGACTACATGTGCGTCCGCGCCACGCTCGCGTTTCGCGAGATGGGCTGGCGCACCGTGATGGTGAACTCGAACCCGGAGACGGTGTCCACTGATTTCGACGTCTCGGATGCGCTGTACTTCGAGCCGCTGACGCTCGAGGACGTGCTCGAGATCGTGCAGCTGGAGCGGCCGGTCGGCGTGGTCGTGCAGCTCGGCGGGCAGACACCCCTCCGCCTCGCGCGCGCGCTCGAGCGGGAAGGGGTCCGCATTCTCGGCACCACGCCCGAGGCCATCGACGCGGCGGAAGACCGTGGGCGGTTCGAGGCGCTCGCCCGCGAGCTCGGCGTCACCCAGCCGGCGAGCGGCACCGCCTACTCGGTGGACGAGGCGGTCGCCGTGGCGGCACGGGTCGGCTATCCGGTGCTGGTGCGGCCCAGCTACGTGCTGGGCGGCCGCGCCATGGAAATCGTGTACGACGAGGCGTCGCTCCAGAGCTACTTCGACCGGGCCGTGCAGGTGGCGCCCGAGCACCCCGTACTCATCGACCAGTTCCTGGAGGACGCGTTCGAGGCCGACGTGGACGCCATCGCCGACGGCACCCGCTGCGTGATCGGCGGCGTCATGCAGCACATCGAGGACGCGGGGATCCACTCGGGCGACTCCGCATGCGTACTGCCGCCGTATCTGATCACCGAGCAGCAGGTGGACGAGATGCGGCGGCACACCCGCGCGTTCGCCGAGCGGCTCGGCGTCGTCGGGCTGATCAACGCGCAGTACGCCATCCGGCACGGAGTGGTCCACATCCTGGAGGTGAACCCGCGCGGGTCGCGCACCGTCCCGTTCGTCTCGAAGACGACCGGCGTGCCGCTCGCGGGGCTCGCGGCAGCGGTCATGGCGGGCAAGACCCTCGACGAGCTGGGCCTCCCCGACGACGTGGTGTACCCGTACGTAGCCGTGAAGGAGGCGGTGTTCCCGTTCACCAAGCTGCCCGGCGTCGATACCGTGCTCGGTCCGGAGATGCGCTCCACCGGCGAGGTCATGGGCATCGCTGATTCGTTCGGGATGGCGTTCGCCAAGGCCCAGATCTCGGCCGACGGCGCGCTGCCGCTGTTCGGCACCATCTTCGTGACCGTGAACGACAACGACAAGAACACGGTGGTGCCAATCGTGCGCCGCTTCCACGGCCTCGGGTTCCGCGTGCTCGCCACCGAGGGCACCGCGCGCCATCTGCGCGCGCGAGGCATCCCGGCGGTGCGCGTGCTCAAGGTCTACGAGGGGCGGCCCAACGCGATCGACCTGCTCGTGTCAGGGGAGATCCAGCTCCTCGTCAACACCCCGCTCGGCAAGCTCACGCAGCAGGACGACTACGCGATCCGCCGGGCCGCCCTCCAGCAGCGGGTGCCCTACACGACCACACTGTCGGCCGCCTCGGCCGCGTGCGACGCGATCATCGCGCTCCGGAGCAGGGTGGGTGACGTGCGCTCGCTCCAGGAGTGGCACGCCCTCGCCCGCGAAATGTCCGCCGAATGGACCGGCTGAGCGCGCGCGACCCGCAGGTCGCGGCGGCGCTCCGCGCCCGCGTCCGGGGCGAGCTGCGGGAGGCGGAGGGCCTGGGTCGCTACTCGACTTACCGGATCGGCGGCCAGGCCACGGTGCTGCTGCCCGCCGGGCCCGAGGACGTGTCCACGGCGCTCCGCTTCGCGGCCGACGAGGGGCTCGCCTGGTTCGCGCTCGGGCTCGGGTCGAATCTGCTCCTGCCCGACGCCGGACTCGACGCGCTCGTGATCCGGATCGGCAAGGGGCTCGACCAGCTCGTCCGGGAGGGAGACCGATGGCGCATCGGCGCGGGGCTGCCGGCGCCGCTCGCCGCCCGTCGCACCGCCGAGGCGGGGTATGCCGGCTTGCACATTTTCGTGGGCGTGCCGGGCTCCGTGGGCGGCGGAGTGTACATGAACGCGGGCTGTCACGGCGGCGACTGGGCCGGCGTGGTCGAAACGGTGACCGTCGTGCACGAGACCGGCGACACCGAGGTGCTCGCGCGGGAGCGGATACCCTTCGAGTACCGGCGCAGCGGCCTGACGGGGCGACTGGTGGTCGGCACCACCGTGCGCCTCCGTCCGGAAGATCCCGCGCGGATCGGCGCGGAGTTGGAGGAGATGTACCGCTGGCGGCGCGACGGCACGCCGTTCAACCAGCCGTGCTGCGGAAGCGTGTTCCAGAATCCCGGGGGGCCGAGCTGGCAGCGTGAGGGCGGGCCCCGCACCGCGGGGCAGCTCATCGAGGCGGCGGGGCTCAAGGGATTCCGCATCGGGGGGGCGGAGGTGTCGCCGATGCACGCGAACTACTTCGTGAACGCCGGTGATGCCACGGCTGCCGACGTCCGTGCGCTCATCGATCATGCGCGCCGCGTCGTGGAGGACAGATTCGGCGTGGGGCTGGAGACGGAAGTGAAGCTCATCGGCCGCTGGGGCGAGTACCTGAACAGCGGTGAGGGGTAAGCGGTGAGCGGTGAGCGGTGAGGAGCGAACGGCTCGTCCTGCTTACCGCTTACCGCTTACCGCTTACCGCTCACTGCTGAGGGCTGACCGAGATGCCCGACTATTTCGCGCACGAATCCGCGTACGTCGACGACGGCGCCTGCATTGGGGCGGGGACGAAGATCTGGCATTTCTGCCACATCCTGCCGGGCGCCGTGATCGGCGATCGCTGCAATCTCGGACAGAACGTCGTGGTGATGGGTGGGACACGGATCGGCAACAACGTGAAGATCCAGAACAACGTTTCGGTATACGAGGGCGTGACGCTCGAGGACGATGTCTTCTGCGGGCCGAGCTGCGTCTTCACCAACGTGCTCAATCCGCGGAGCCATGTGTCGCGGCGGCACGAGTACCGCCCGACCCTGGTGCGACGCGGCGCTACCATCGGCGCCAACGCCACCGTCGTCTGTGGCGTGACGGTCGGCGAGTACGCGTTCGTCGGGGCCGGGGCGGTGGTCGCCGCCGACGTGCCCGACTTCGCGCTGGTTCTCGGGGTGCCGGCCCGTCGCGTCGGTTGGATGTGCCGCTGCGGCGTCCGGCTTCCGGTGGCGGATGGCGCCGCCCGGTGCAGCGCCTGCGGCACCGAATATCGCGAGTCCGGCGGCGCGCTTTCGCTGCGTTGATTCTCGGGTAGGAGGGAGCTAAGTTCTTAGGCTTCCGGCAGTTTGGCCCCTTTCGCACCTTGTCCCCGGGTGAGCCGTTGAGCGTTCCGCTCCTGGACCTCGCAGCCCAGTACCACACCATCAAGGACGCCGTCCTCCCTGCGCTCCATTCGGTCATCGAGCGGCAGCAGTTCATCATGGGCCCGGAGGTCGGCGAGCTCGAATGCGCGGTGGCCGGCCTGACCGGGGTCCGCCAGGCGATCGCGTGCGCTAGCGGGACGGACGCGCTCCTGCTCCCGCTCAAGGCCATGCGGCTGGAGCCGGGGGACGAGGTCGTCACCCCGGCGTTCACGTTCTTCGCGACGGCGGGCACGATTCACAACGCTGGCGGGACCCCGGTGTTCGTGGACATCGATCCGGCCACCTACACGGTGGACCCGGCGGCGATTGAAGCCGCCGTTACTCCGCGCACGCGCGCCGTCATGGTCGTTCATCTGTACGGCCAGATGGCCCCCATGGAGCGGATCCTTGCCTTCGCGGAGAGCCGGGGCCTCCCCGTCATCGAAGACGCGGCCCAGGCCATCGGCGCGCGGAGGGTCATCGGCGGTGTGGCGCGGCCCGCCGGGTCGCTCGGGCTGGCCGGCGCGCTCTCATTCTTTCCCAGTAAGAACCTCGGCGCGTGGGGCGACGGCGGCATGATGCTCACGCAGGACGAGGCTCTCGGCGCGCGGCTCCGGAAGCTGCGGCTCCACGGCGGTGCCAAGCAGTACCACCACGAGGAAGTCGGCACCAACAGCCGGCTGGATACCCTGCAGGCGGCCGTGCTCCTGGTGAAGCTTCGCTTTCTCGAGCGGTGGAGCGTCGCCCGCCGCGCGCGCGCCGCGCGGTACGACCAGGCGTTCGCCGCGCATCCGGCGGTGTGTCCCCCGCGGGTGGATCCGGCCAACGAGCATGTGTACCACCAGTACACGATCCGCGCCGAGCGGCGCGACGAGCTCGCCGCGCACCTCAAGAGCCGGGGCATCGGCCACGCGATCTACTACCCGGTGGGGCTGCATCTCCAGCCGTGTTTCGCGCAGCTTGGCTACGCGCGCGGCAGCCTGCCGGCGACCGAGTCGGCCCTGGACTCGGTACTCTCGCTGCCGATCTACCCGGAGCTCACCGACGCGCAGCAGGATAGGGTGATCGCGTCCATCCGGGATTTCTACGCGTGATGACGCGCCCGGCATGACGCGGGTCCGAGTCGGCGTGATCGGCGCCGGCGCTTGGGGCAAGAACCACGTGCGGACGCTCGCCGCCCTTCCCGAGACCGAGCTGACCGGCGTTTGCGATCTCGATCCGGGCGTGCGCGAGCGCGTGGCGCGCCAGTACCCGGGCGCGTTCGTGACCGACTCGCCGGCGGAACTGCTGGGCCGGGTGGAGGCCGTGGTCATCGCGTCCACCGCCAAGACGCATGCGGCGCTGGGCCGGGCGGCGGTGGAGGCAGGGGTGCCCGCGCTCATCGAGAAGCCGTTTGCACTGACCGTGGCCGACGCCGAAGCGCTGGCTGAAGCGGCCGCCGCGCGCGGCGTGCCGCTGCTCGCGGGGCATCTCCTGGTGTATCACCCGGTGGTCGAGCGGCTCCGGCAGCTGGTCACCGACGGGGCCCTGGGCAACCTGTACTACCTGTACTCCCAGCGGGTGAACCTCGGCCAGGTGCGGCCGGACGAGAACGCCCTCTGGAGCTTCGGGCCGCACGACGTGTCGGTGGCATTGTTCCTGCTCGGCGACCGCCCGCGGACGGTGGCCGCGCTCGGCCGCTCGTATCTTCAGCCGGGCATCGAGGATGTGGTGTTCCTGACCATGGCGTTCGACTCGGGCGTCGTGGCGCACGCGCAGATGTCGTGGCTCGATCCCCACAAGGAGCGGCGCCTCACCCTGGTCGGCTCGCGCCAGATGGCGGTGTTCGACGACATGGTGCCGCGCGAGAAGCTGCGGATCTACGACAAGGGTGTGGAGCGGCCTCCGGAATACCGATCGTGGGGCGAGAGCCTGTCGGTGCGGGAGGGGGACATCTTCATTCCCAGACTCTCCAATGCGGAGCCGTTAGCGGTGCAACTGAAACATTTCGCGCAGGTGGTGCACGGGCAGGCCGTTCCCCGCGCCGATGCGGCCGACGGGGTGCGCGTGGTGCGCGTGCTGGAGGCGGCGTCGCGCTCGCTCGCGCAGGGCGGCGCCCCGGTGGCCGTCGGGGGGAGCGCGTGAGCGTCGCGGATGAGCTGATCGCGAAGACCGAAGGCCGCGACCTCACGTTCGGCATCGTCGGCCTCGGGTACGTGGGTCTGCCTCTGGCGCTCGAGCTGGCGCGCGCCGGCTATCGGGTGCTGGGCCACGACGTGAACGCCAAAGTCGTCGAAGCGGTGAACGCCGGACGCTCGCACGTGAAGGACGTCTCGGACGCGCAGCTCGCCGAAGTGCGCGGGCGGCTCACGGCCACAACCGATCCCGCGCGGCTCGCGGAGGCGGATGCCATCTCGATCTGTGTCCCGACCCCCCTCTCCAAGTTCAAGGATCCGGACGTCAGCTATATCGTCGCCGCGACCGAGGCCGTGAAGCGCACGCTGCGGCGCGGGCAGGCCATCATCCTCGAGAGCACCACCTATCCCGGCACGACCCGCGAGATCATGCTGCCGGCGCTCGAGAGCACCGGGCTCACGGTCGGCGAGGATTTCTTCCTCGCGTTCAGCCCCGAGCGGGTGGATCCGGGGAACGCGATCTGGCAGACCCGCAACACACCGAAGGTGGTCGGCGGGATCACTCCCGATTGCCGGCGCGTGGCCGTGGCGCTCTACAGTCCCGCCATCGACATGTTGGTCCCGGTCTCGACCACCGAGGCGGCGGAACTGGTGAAGCTCCTCGAGAACACGTTCCGCAGCGTCAACATCGGGCTGGTGAACGAGATGGCGATCGTGTGCGACAAGCTCGGCGTGGACGTGTGGGAGGTGATCGAGGCGGCGGCCACGAAGCCGTTCGGCTTCATGAAGTTCCTTCCCGGCCCGGGCCTGGGGGGACACTGCATCCCGATCGACCCGCACTACCTCGCGTGGAAGATGCGCGGACTCAATTACAAGACCCGCTTCATCGACCTGGCCGGCGAGCTCAACACCGAGATGCCGCTGTTCTGGGTCCGGAAGGTCGCCGAGGCCCTGAACGGAGCCGGCCGGGCGGTGCGGGGCGCGCGGGTGCTGGTGCTCGGCGTCGCCTACAAGCGCGACATCGACGACATCCGGGAGAGCCCCGCGCTCGACATCATCCGGCTGCTGGAGCAACAGGGCGCCGACGTCGCGTACCACGATCCGCACGTGGGCAGCTTTCGCGAGGACGGGCGGGAATACCGGTCGGTTCCGCTCACCCGCGCCGCGATCGAAGCCGCGGACTGCGTCATGGTCGTGACCGATCACTCGGCGATCGACTTTCACCTGGTCAAGCGGCATGCGCGCCTCGCCGTGGATACCCGGCGCGCGCTGCCGCGGGGAGACTGAGCATGCATGTCGCCGTGGTGGGGAGCGGCTACGTCGGGCTGGTGGCGGGGGCGTGTCTCGCGGAGACCGGCAACGACGTGGTCTGCGTCGACGTGGACGAGCGGAAGATCGAGCGGCTGCGCCGGAACGACATCCCCATCTACGAGCCGGGCCTCGAGGAGATGGTGCGCCGCAACCAGGCGGAAGGACGGCTCTCGTTCGGCACCGACATCGGAGAAGCGGTGCGGAGCGCGCGGGTGATCTTCATCGCGGTGGGCACCCCGCCGGGTGAGGACGGCTCCGCCGACTTGCAGCACGTGCTCGCCGTGGCCACCGCGATCGGCAAGAATATGAACGAGCCGAAGGTGGTCGTCACCAAGTCGACCGTGCCGGTGGGCACCGCCGCCAAGGTGCGCGCGGCCATCGAGGCGCAGACCAAGATCCCGGTCGCCATCTGCTCGAATCCGGAGTTCCTCAAGGAAGGCGCGGCGATCGACGACTTCATGAAGCCGGACCGCGTGGTCATCGGCGTGGACTCCGAGCCGGCGCACGCCGCGATGGCGGAGCTGTACGCCCCCTTCGTTCGCACCGGCAATCCGATCGTGTTCATGGACATCGCCTCGGCCGAGGTCACGAAGTACGCGGCCAATGCCATGCTGGCCGCCCGCATCTCGTTCATGAACCAGATCGCCGAGTTCTGCGAGAAGGTGGGCGCGGACGTGAGCATGGTGCGGAAGGGCATCGGTACCGACCGGCGGATCGGCCCGGCGTTCCTGTTCCCGGGGCCGGGCTATGGCGGCTCCTGCTTCCCGAAAGACGTGAAAGCGTTGATCCGGTCAGGTACCGACGTCGGGCTCCGGTTCGACCTGCTCGAGGCGGTGGAAGGCGTGAACGAGCGCCAGAAGCTCGTGCTGTTCCGCAAGGTGCAGCGCGCCCTGGGCGAGCGCCTGGGCGGGAAGCGCATCGGGGTGTGGGGGCTGGCGTTCAAGGCCGAGACCGACGACATGCGCGAAAGCCCCTCCATCCCGCTCATCCGCTCGCTCGTGGGCCACGGCGTGCAGGTGCGTGCGCACGACCCGAAGGCCATGGAGTCGGCGCGGCAGTTCTTCGGCGATACCATCGGGTACGCCAAGGATCCCTACGATGCGCTGGAGGGTGCGGACGCGCTCGTCATCGTGACCGAGTGGCTGGTGTATCGGAACCCGGATTTCGCCCGGATCAAGCAGCTCCTGCGCCGGCCGCTCATCATCGACGGACGCAACCTCTACGAGCCGGAGCGCATGGACACGCTCGGCTTCGAGTACCACGGGATCGGACGGCGCAAGGCGTGAGAGTCCTCATCACGGGAAGCGCGGGGTTCCTCGGTTCCCATCTGACCGACCGCTTCCTGGCCGATGGGCATGATGTCGTCGGGATGGACAACTTCGTCACCGGTCATCCCGACAACATCGCCCATCTGCTCGGCGAGCCGCGATTTCGGTTCGTTCAGCACGACGTGAGCAATTTCATGTACGTCGAAGGACCGCTCGACGGCGTGCTGCACTTCGCGTCGCCGGCGAGCCCCATCGACTACCTGGAGCTCCCGATCCAGACGCTCAAGGTCGGCTCGCTCGGCACGCACAAGAGCCTCGGGCTCGCCAAGGCGAAGGGCGCGCGGTTTCTGCTGGCCTCGACGTCCGAGGTGTACGGCGACCCGCAGGTGCATCCGCAGCCCGAGAGCTACTGGGGGCACGTGAACCCGGTCGGCCCCCGCGGCGTGTACGACGAGGCCAAGCGCTTCGCCGAGGCCCTCACCATGGCGTACCACCGGTACCACGGCGTCGACACCCGCATCGTGCGGATCTTCAACACGTACGGGCCCCGCATGCGCGCCCGGGACGGGCGGGTCGTGTCGAACTTCGTGGTCCAGGCGCTCAAGGGCGAGCCGCTCACCATCTACGGCGATGGCACGCAGACCCGCTCGTTCTGCTATGTGTCGGATCTGATCGAGGGGATCTACCGCCTGTTCGCCAGCGCGCGCACCGAACCGACGAACATCGGCAACCCGTATGAGTTCACCGTGCGGCAGCTCGCCGACGCCGTGCTGCGCCTCACCGGCTCGCGGTCACCGATCGAGCATCGGCCGCTCCCGACCGACGATCCCAAGGTCCGCCAGCCCGACATCACGGTCGCGCGCCAGGTGCTCCGCTGGGAGCCCGCGATTCAGCTCGACGATGGCTTGCGTCGCACGATTGACTTCTTCCGCGGACGGCTCAGCGCATGAGCCGGGTGCTCGTGACGGGCGCCGCCGGCTTCATCGGGTCGCACCTGGCCGAGGCACTCGCCGCCCGGGGCGACGACGTGGTCGGGATCGACAACTTCGATCCGTTCTACGATCGCGGGATGAAGGAGGCGAACCTCCGTGATGCGGCGTCGCCGCGGTTCCGCTTTCATGCGCAGGACATGCTGGACGTGGATCGCCTCGCGGCGCTCCTCACGCCCGACACGGTGCTGGTCCATCTCGCGGCGAAGGCGGGTGTGCGGCCGTCCATCGCCGATCCCGCCGGCTACGCGCGGGTGAACGTGGAGGGTACAGCGGCGGTGCTCGAGGCGGCCCGCCGCGCGGGGGTGTCGCGCGTCGTGTTCGGCTCGTCGTCGTCGGTCTACGGCGACGCCACGCCCGTGCCCTTTCGCGAAGACGCGCCGGCGGTGGATCCGGTGTCGCCCTACGCCGCCACGAAGCGCGCCGGTGAGCTGCTGGTGCGCGCCTTGGCCTCGCTGCACGGCTTTCGCGCGGCCTCGCTCCGGTTCTTCACGGTCTACGGGCCGAGGCAGCGCCCCGACCTCGCCATCCACGCGTTCGCCCGGCGCATGGCTGACGGGCGGCCGCTCGTGCTCTTCGGCGACGGCACGCAGGCGCGCGACTACACGTACTGCGACGACATCGTGTCCGGCGTCGTCGCGGCGGTGGACTGGACGTCGAGCGCGCCGGTGGGCATGGAGGTGTTCAACCTGGGCGGCAGCAGGCCGCTGCCGCTCAAGGTGCTCGTGGGCGAGCTGTCCGCGGCGATGGGCATGACCCCGGTGCTCCAGTGGGCGCCGATGCAGCCGGGCGACGTGCAGCTCACCTGCGCCGATGTGGACAAGGCGCGGCGCGTCCTCGCGTTCGAGGCGCGGACACCGTTCGCCGAGGGTATCCAGCGGTTCGCCGCCTGGTTCTGGAGGGCCTATGCAGGAACAACCAGCTGACCGTCTGCTCGTCCGGGCACGCGAGCGCTTCACCCTGCACGACTATCACGGCGCGCTGCACCTCGCGGACGAGTTGCTGGGCGGCGGCCACGCATACGCAGACGCGCACCAGCTGCGGGGGCTGGCGCTCGCGCTTCTGGGCCACCCGGAGCGCGCGCTGGAAGCGTTCGACGCCGCGCTCGCGATTAATCCCCGCTATACCGACGCGCTGGTGCACCGCGGCATCGTGCTCAGCGACCTCGGCCGCACCGAGGAGGCGGCCGACGCGTTGGCGCGTGCCGCCTCCGAGCGGGATGGACGGCTCGGCGGGCTCGCGCGGCCCGTGGCCGGCCGGCTCGCGAATCTGCACGCGGAGCTCGCCGAGGCGTACGCGGAGGCCGGGCTGCTCGAGGATGCGATCCGGGAGTACCGGCGTGCGCTGGAGCTGGGACCGGCCTTTCACGATCTCCGGTTCCGGCTCGCGCGGCACATGCTGGCGGCGGGCCACTATCTCGATGCGCGCGATGAGCTCGAGCGGGTGATGGCCGAGCGTCCCGAGTTCGACGACGCGCGCGCCACGCTCGGGCTGGCGCGGTATCTCGCCGGCGATGCCGACGGCGCCCGCGAGGTCTGGCGCGCCTGCCGCGAGCGGCGCCCAGGCGATGCGCGCCTCAGCGCCTATCTCGCGATGGTGGAGCGGATTCCCCGGTGAACCTTCCTGCACTCACCCTCGCGCTCGCCCTCGTCGCCGCCGGCGGCGGCGGGGGGGGTCCCGAGCTCGCCGGCGACCGAGCCTACGGGGCCGCGCGGTACGCGGAGGCGCTCGTGGCCTACCGCCAAGCGGCGGACGACAACGCCCCCGGCCGGGTCTGGGCCAAGGTGGGCGCCGCCGCCCTGCATGCGGGTGAGCTCCGCGTCTCGGCCGATGCGTGGCGCCGGCTCGCCGCCGACGATCCAACCCGGGTTGACGAAGCGGCCGACGGGCTCGAGGCCGTGGCTCGCGAGGCGGACCGCCGGGGCGACGCGGCGGCACTCCAGGAT
>JBOHSN010000094.1:0-14704 GCA_050733215.1 Gemmatimonadales bacterium | reverse complement strand
GCTCGGAGGCCGACGCCGCCAAGGCCTACGCGGACGCCGTGCGCCTTCTCGACCGCGCGGGTCGCAAGCAGCTCATCCACCCGAACGCGGCGGCGCGCCACAAGAGCCGCCTCGCCAAGGCGGTGAAGGGCAAGGAGTGACGGCGCGGCGCGTACGCGCTGAACCAGCGAAACGGGCCGCAGATCTTTGATCGGCGGCCCCGTTTCATTTTGGGCGCCAGCTCATACGGCGCCTGAAGCTTGCATTCTAAGTCATCCTGCTACAACCAATTACCCAATACACCTCACAGCCAGCTTCAACTATCTCACAGCGCGGCCAGCTCGGCGCCGCAGCGCTCACAATACCATTCGGTTGCGCGGTTCAGCGTCCCGCACTCGCCGCACTTTAGCGTTTTCGCCTGATTTTTTCCCCCCGGAGCCGCGCTCGCGGGCTCCGGAGAAATGTCGGGACGCGACGTCTCCCCGCTCCGCCGTCCCGGCTGCGATGCCGGGCCCGTGGAGCCGGCCGAATCAGTGCTCACCGACTTGAGGAACGCCAGCTCGTCCACCGGAGCCGCGGATCCGCCGCGCAACCGCGCGGGTTCCGACGCCGGCTTCGGCACGAAGCGCGGGGCCGACGCCGGCACGGGCGCGGCGGGCGGCACCGCGAAGGGCATCACCGGTTCGACCGCTGACGCCGAGCCCACTGCCGCAGAGACATCGGGCGTGGGATCGGGCAACATGTCGATCGGCGGCGCCGTCGTCGCGGCGGCGTCCGCGGACGGGGTGGCCGGCGCCGATGGCGTCGTGACCAGCGCGCGAGCCGGCGGCCCCGCGGGGCCGGGCGCGGGAGCCGGCGGGTGGGCGGATGATGCAGCGGCGGCCTGTGGGCGGTCGGCGATCAGGGCCTGCACCTCGACCAGGCGGGTGATCTCGGAGCGCACCTTCGCGAGGTCGGCTTGAACCAGCCCGAGCGCCCGCGAAGTCTCTTCGCTCAGCCGGCGCCACTCATCGTCCGAATACTCTCCCACCGTGTGCCGCACGCTCGCCTCGGCCAGCGCTTCCTCGGCCACCGAGCGGCGCGACTCCAGATCCGCCTGCGCGCTCCGGTGCCGGGCGAGCTCGTCGCGGATGGTCGCGGCGTGCGACTTGAGCTCCTCCATGACGCGGCGGAGGCGTCCGTCGTAGTCGGATCGCACCTTGTCGCGCACGGCGTGCGGCACCCCGCTCGAGGCGCTGTCGAGCTTGGCGAGCCATTCGGTGTACCGGGCCCGTTCGCGGAGCAGAGCCTCGATCGGTGCGCCGGTATTGTTGCTCGTGTCAGCCATCGCGGGGAGTTCCTCTCCGCTGGTCGAGGGCACTGACCTGCTCGGCAGTGAGCCGTGTGATCTGCCCCAGGGCACGCGCGGCGAGCAGGATGCGCGCGGAATGCTCGAGGCTTTCCATGCGGATGTGCGCGGTGGTCAGATCCGGTCCCCACGCCACCGCGCCATGGTTCGCCAGCAGAACCGCCACGTGTCGATCGAGAAACGGCTCCACGGCATCGCCCAATGCGGGGGTCCCGGTCATCGCGTACGGCACCAGCGGCACCGGGCCTAGATACAGAATGGTTTCGGGCAGCACATCCGCCGGCAACGCCTCGCCGGCAACGGCGAACGCCGTGGCCGCGGGCGGGTGCGCGTGCACCACCGCACCGCACGCGGGCCGGCGCCGGTACACCCGCAAGTGCAAATCTAATTCGGAGGACGCCCGCCGGGAGCCATGCTGCGTCGCGCCGCGGCGGGGGGTGCCCGCCAGGTCCACTTCGACCAGGTCTCGCACCGCGAGATCGCACTTGAGGAGCCCGCTCGGCGTCACCAACACCCGGTCCGGCCCGAACCGGACCGAGACGTTGCCGGCGGCGCCGGCGATGAGGCCCGCCTCCCACAGCCTCCGGCAGCACTGGACGATGGCGCGGGCAGCCGTCCGGCTATCCGCCCATCCGCCCATCAGTCCGTCTCCCGTTGGAAGGCGATCTGCCCCCGGACGATCGTCGTGTTCGCCCGTCCGAACACCCGGCGGCCCGCGAACGGGGTGTTGCGGCTCCGGGAGTAGAACTCCTCCGGCCGTACGATCCACTCCGCCTCCGGATCGAACACCACCACGTCGGCGGGTGCGCCGGCGGCGAGGGTGCCGCCCGGCAGCTTGAAGATCCGCGCGGGCACCGTGCTCATCCGCGCCACGAGGTCGCTCAGCGAGAGCAGGCCGCCCCGTACCAGCTCGCTGATGGCGAGGCTGAGCGACGTCTCCAGCCCGATGATGCCGTTGGGCGCGTCGTCGAACTCGCGCTCCTTCGCGTCGTAATGGTGCGGCGCGTGATCGGTCACGATCACGTCGATGGTGCCGTCGCTGAGCGCCTGCCGGATCGCGTCGCGGTCCGCGGCTTCGCGCAGCGGCGGGCTCATCTTCGCGTTGGTGTCGTACCCGGTGCATGCCTCGTGCGTGAGGGTGAAGTGGTGCGGACACGCTTCCGCGGTCACCCGCACGCCACGCTCTTTCGCGCGACGGATCAGATCCACCGAACCGCGCGTGCTCAGGTGGCAGAGATGCACGTGCCCACCGGTGAGCTCCGCGAGAAGGATGTCGCGCGCTACCATGATCTCCTCCGCGGCCGCCGGGATCCCCTTGAGGCCCAGCCGGGTGGAGACCGTGCCTTCGTGCATCACGCCGCCGGCGCAGAGCGTCGGCTCCTCGCAGTGATCCGCGACCGCAATGCCGAAGGTGCGCGCGTACTCCAGCGCGGTGCGCATCAGGTGGCTCGACGCGACCGGCTTGCCGTCGTCGCTCACCGCCACCGCGCCCGCGGCGACGAGCTCGCCGAACTCCGCCAGCTGCCGGCCCTTCTGCCCGAGCGAGACCGCGCCGATCGGGTAGACCCGCGCCTTGCCCGCGCGTTGCGCCTGCGCCTTCACGAAGCCGACCACGCCCTGGTTGTCGCACACGGGATCCGTGTTCGGCATCGCGCATACGGCCGAGAACCCGCCGGCCGCCGCGGCCATCGCGCCGGAGGCCACCGTCTCGAGGTCCTCCTGGCCCGGCTCCCGGAGGTGCACGTGCAGATCGATGAGTCCGGGCGCGACGACCTGGCCCCGGGCGTCCACCACCATCGCGCCGTCCGGCGTTCCCAGATTGCGGCCGACCGCCTCCACACGACCCTCGGCGAGATAGACGTCGGCGACGTCGTCCTGGCCCCGCGCGGGATCCACGACGCGCCCGCCGCGGATCAGAATCCCGGGGCCGTTCACCGCTCCTCCCCCTTCCCTGCCGCCTGCGCCGACTCGGGCCGGCCGCCGGCTAGCAGGTAGAGCACCGCCATCCGCACGGCGACGCCGTTCGTCACCTGCGGCAAGATCACGCTGTGGGGGCCGTCGGCCACGTCGCTGTCGATCTCGACGCCGCGGTTCATCGGCCCCGGATGCATGATCACGAGGTCCTTCGGCGCGCGGGCCAGCCGCTCCGTCGTGACCCCGAACACGCGGTTGTACTCGCGCAGCGACGGAATGAATCCCGCCTCCATGCGCTCGAGCTGAAGCCGGAGGATGTTGAGGGCGTCGGCCCACTGGATGGCGTCTTCGATGCGCGGCAGCACGGTGACCCCGAGCTCGTGCACGTTCCGCGGCAACAGCGTCGGCGGGCCGCACACCGCGACCTCGGCGCCGAGCTTCGTGAGCCCCCAGATGTTGCTCCGCGCCACCCGGCTGTGGAGTACGTCGCCGCAGATCGCGACCTTGAGCCCCTCGATCCGCCCGAACCGGTCGCGCAGCGTGAGCATGTCGAGCAGCGCCTGGGTGGGATGCTCGTGCTTGCCGTCGCCCGCGTTGATGACGTTCGAGCGGATGCGCTGGCCAAGGAACTGCGCTGCGCCCGACGCGCCATGGCGGATCACGACCATGTCGATCCGCATCGCCTCGAGATTCCGGGCGGTGTCCACCAGCGTCTCCCCCTTGGAGACCGACGAGCCCGACGCGGCCACGTTCACCGTATCGGCCGAGAGGCGCTTCTCGGCGAACTCGAACGAGATGCGTGTCCGGGTCGAGGCCTCGAAGAAGAGATTGACGATGGTCTTGCCGCGGAGCGCGGGCACCTTCTTGATCTGCCGCTCGCTCACCTCCTTGAACGGCTCGGCGGTGTCGAGAATGAGCCGGATCTGGTCCGCGCTCAGATACTCGAGGCCGGTCAGATCCTTCGCCAGCGCGGCGACCATCTAGTCCTCCCGAACCAGCTCGACGGCGTCGCGACCGTCGAGCTCCGCCACCAGCACGTCCACCCGGTCGCCCGCGCCGCTCCGGACCGTGGTGCCGACGACGTCGGCCTGGATCGGGAGCTCGCGGCCACCGCGATCGATGAGCGCGCAGAGGAGAATCCGGCGGGGGCGCCCGAAGTCGGCGCATTCGTCGAGCGCGGCGCGCACGGTGCGGCCGGTGTAGAGCACGTCGTCAACGATGACGACGGTGCGCCCGTCGAGGTCCGGCAGGCTGGTCTCGCCGATGATCGGTCGGGGGCCCACCGTCTGGAGATCGTCGCGATAGAGCGTGATGTCGAGCTTGCCGACCGGGACCGACGTGCCTTCGGTCTGCGCGATGAGGCGCTTGAGCCGCTCCGCGAGCTCGACCCCGCGGCGCTGAATGCCGATCAGCACCACCCCCTCGGTGCCGCCGCAGCGCTCGACGATCTCCGAGGCCATGCGTGACAGGGCACGAGCGATCGCGCGCTCGTCGAGCAGCGGGGTGCGGGAGGGCATCGGGCGCGGAAGCTAGCGTCCGGTCGGGGGCCGCACAACCGCGCAGCGTCACCTGGGGATGCGCACCCGGACGGCCTTCACCGCGACGACGTCTCCCGCGCTCACGGTGTAGACGAGCACGGCGTAACCGGCCGAGGGAAGCGCCAGCTGCGGATGCGCCGTCGGAACGTGATTCGCCTCGAACACCGGGACCCCGCCACGAGGCGCGGCGACGACTCGCCGTGCGGATGCACCTCGCCCGGCGCACCGGCACCGCCGGCCACGACGGCCGGCGCCGACCAGCTGCCCCCGCCGTCGGGCGACCGCACCAGGAACAGCGACCACGCGCTCGGCACCGCCGATCCAGCTGACCAGCAGGTCTCCGGACCCCGGATCCATGGCGAGCGCGAGCGCCGCGAGGAGCTGGAAACCACGACGAGGCGCCCGGTCTGAGCCAGCCACGGGGCCTGTGCGGGGCACGGATGCGCCGCCTGGAGCACGGTGCCCGCGATGCCCGGCGTTGCGAACAGCAACGCCAGCGAGAGCACCCGTGAGCGGCGCAAGAAGCCCGAACATGGGAATCGACCTAGGCCGGGCGCGCGCGGCGCGAAAGCGGGCGCGTCTGTCGGACCCCGTCGGACATCGATTGAATGGAAAGACGGATCAGGCAATGCCGTTTCCGCCGCTGGAGCGGACCGGCGGGAACTCGTATCCTGAGGCCGTGGTTGAAATGAAGGTCACCACTTGAGCAGATGAGGGAGCTATGCGAGCCGTGTGGACGGTGCTGGCGCTGGCGGCGCTGAGCGGGTGCGGCGCCAACCGGGAGGCGGAAGACGTGCAACCGATCGCGGCAACGGGGCCGGTGACGGTGGTGGCGGAAAACCGGCGCACTGACGACGTGGTCGTATCGATCGTGCGCGACGGACTGCGGCAGCGCCTCGGCCTCGTCGCTGCCCAGGCCACCAGCGATTTTCAGATTCCGTGGAGTCAGGTGTCCAACAGCGGGCGGGTGAGGGTGGTGGCAACGCCGATCGCGGGGCGGCGCAGCTTTGTGAGCGAGTCGCTCGTGCTCCGGCCCGGCAGTGAGGTGTCGGTGTCGCTCACCCCGCTGCTCAGTCAATCGATGGTGCGGGTGTACTGAGTGCCGGGTGCCGAGTGCCAAGTGTCGAGTGCCAAGTGACGAGGTGCTCCGGTGCATCTTCGGAGCCCCTTGACACTCGGCCCTCGGCCCTCGACCCTGCAACGGACAGGGCGGGATTCGAACCCGCGATACCCTTTTGAGGTATACACGCTCTCCAGGCGTGCGCCTTCAACCACTCGGCCACCTGTCCGGAGTCATTGGCGGGGGCCAAGTTAGCCGAGCCGGCGCACCCGCGTCAACGTGCAACCGATGACTGGTCCTTGCGCTCATCTCAGCGCAATCCGTGACGTGACCCCCCGCACCCCCAACGGATGCGAGGAGTGCCTCGCGACCGGCGGGCGCTGGGTCCACCTCCGCCTGTGCCTCAGCTGCGGGCATGTCGGCTGCTGCGACTCGTCGCCGAACCGACATGCCTCCGCGCACTTCCGCCAGAGTCACCACCCGATCGTGCAATCGTTCGAGCCCGGTGAGCGCTGGCGGTGGTGCTATGCGGATGAGACCTACCTCGACGACTGACCGCACCGCCGGGCCCGGCATCCCCGACCGCCTCCCCCGCAGAACGCGAGAGCCCGACCCCGCACCCGCCGCCATCCGCCCGGAACTCGCCCGCTGCTTACGACGTTTCGATCAGTGAGCCATAAGTCGTTGCGCCAGAAGCGTCCGCGCGCGCTCGCGCCGGAGCGTCACGGTGTGACTGCCGCCACCACGTGAGACGCTTCGCCGGCCGCATATTGGCCTGCAGCACGTGGTGCAGGATTGGCCCGGCTTATGCAACTCCTGACAGCCGCAGACCGGTGCTCGCCGTTCCGAGGCAACCCTTGCCGGAGTGAAGCCATGCAGTCCCCGCTGGTCGTAGAAGCGCTGCGCGAGCAGCTGCTCCGCGTGATGGAGTGGCACGGCCACGATCGGCCGGGCTTCAGGTGGGGCGCGGTCATCCACCGTCGGAACGAGCGGGGGCGCTTCCGGTTCGGCTGCGTGACCCAGGCCGGCGAAAGCTTCCTCCTCAGTGAGCAGATGCTGCGCGATCTCGCCGAGATGCCCTGCTGGCTCGACGGCGCGGTCCCGGTGGTGCTCGAGTGTCGCGAGTCGACCCACGATCCGGAGTTCGAGGAGTTCCAGCGGTCCGACCGCGCGCCCCTGGTCGAGGCAATGGCGGTCTATTTCGATCCCAGCGCCAAAGGCGGCGAGGCGGCGGCTTTCCAGGCCATGGCCGGCGTCCTCACCCCCTCCACCTGCCCCACCGAGCTCTTCCTCCTTACGCGCGAGCGCCCTCCGACCTGGCCTGCCTGACCCGAGTGCGAGTGTGAGTGCGAGTGCGAGAAGGGGCTCCGGATCATCTCGGAGCCCCTTCTCACACACACACTCACACTCACACTCACACTCTATTTGAGGAACAGCAGCTCCCGGTAGGTCGGCAGCGGCCAGAACTCCGCCGTCACCACGGTCTCCAGGTGGTCGGCGGCGGCGCGCGTTTCCGCCATCGCCGGGAGCAGCGCCTTCTCGATGTGCCGCGCGTGGACCAGCGGGTCCGCGCTCTCGTGCGCCATCGCCTCCTCCAGCCCGCCGATGGCCTCGCGGAGCCGGCTGGCGTAGCCGACGAACCGTTCCAGCGCCGCCTTCTGATCCGCCGCTGGCACGCCGGCCGCCTGCGTCTTCGTGACCGCCTCGGCCAGCAGCGCCTGGTGCCGGAGCGCCGCGGGCAGGATCTGTGTCCGCGCGATGTGCCCCATCATCTCGGCCTCGATCGTGATCTGCTTGACGTAGCGCTCGAGGCCGATGTGCAGCCGGCTTTCCACCTCGACCTTGCTCATGACGCCGTACTTCTTGAACAGGTCCACGTTCTTCTTCTGCTTGAGCACCGGCAGCGCCTCGACCGAGTTGCGGAGCATCGGGAGCCCGCGGCGATCCGCTTCGGCGTGCCAATCCGCCGAGTAGTTGTCGCCGTCGAAGATCACCCGCTTGTGCTGGTGGATGATCTTCTGGAGCACCCCGAGCACCGCACGCTGCAGCCGCTCCGGCGTCGGGTTCTTTCCCGCCGCCTTCTCGATCTCCGTCGCGGTGAAGTCGAGCGACTCGGCGACGATCGTGTTCAGGACGGTGTTGGGCCACGCGATGCTCTGGCTCGAGCCCACGGCCCGGAACTCGAACTTGTTTCCGGTGAAGGCGAACGGGGACGTGCGGTTCCGGTCGCCCGAGTGCCGCGGCAGCTGCGGCAGCGTGCGCGCACCCATGTCGAGCATGCCGCCCCGGAGCGTCCGCTTGAGCTGCCCCTTCTCGATCTGCGCGAGCAGATCGGTGAGCATCTCCCCCAGGAAGATCGAGATGATAGCGGGAGGCGCCTCGTTGGCGCCGAGCCGGTGGTCGTTGGCTGCCGAGGCGATCGACGCGCGGAGCAGATCGGCGTGGAGATCCACCGCCCGGATCACCGAGCACAGGAAAGTGAGGAACTCGAGGTTGGTGTGCGTCTCGTCCTGCGGGTCGAGCAGGTTGACGCCGGTGTCGGTGGACATCGACCAGTTGTTGTGCTTGCCCGAGCCGTTCACGCCGGCGAAGGGCTTCTCGTGCAGCAGCGCCATCAGCCCGTGGCGCACCGCCACGCGCTTGAGCGTCTCCATGATGATCATCTGGTGATCGCTCGCGACGTTGCTCGCCTCGAACAGCGGCGCGATCTCGTACTGGCCCGGCGCCACCTCGTTGTGCCGGGTCTTCACCGGCACGGCCAGTCGGTAGAGCTCATGCTCGACCTCGCCCATGTAGGCGAGGACGCGGGCCGGGATGCTGCCGAAGTAGTGGTCTTCGAGCTGCTGTCCCTTGGGCGGCTTGGCGCCGAACAGCGTGCGCTCGCACGCGACCAGGTCGGGCCGCTTGTAGTAGAGCTCGCGGTCCACCAGGAAGTACTCCTGCTCCGGCCCGACGGTCGTGTAGACCCGCGACGCGGTGCCGACGGTGCCGAAGATTCTGAGAATGCGGAGCGCCTGCTTGGACAGCGCTTCAACCGAGCGGAGCAGCGGGATCTTGGTGTCGAGCGCCTCACCGGTCCACGACACGAACGCCGTGGGGATGCAGAGGGTCACGACGCTCTGGTTCCGCATCAGGAACGCCGGGCTGGTCGCGTCCCAGGCGGTATAGCCGCGGGCCTCGAACGTCGCGCGGAGGCCGCCCGACGGGAAGCTGGACGCGTCCGGCTCGCCCTGCACCAGGTCGCTGCCGCTGAAGTTGAACACCACCCCGCCCTGCCCGTCCGGCGTGATCAGCGAATCATGCTTCTCCGCGGTCTGTCCCGTGAGCGGCTGGAACCAGTGGGTGAAGTGCGTGGCGCCGTTCTCGATCGCCCAGTCCTTCATGGTGGCGGCCACGACGCTCGCGACTTCCGGATCGAGCGACTCGCCCCGGTCAACGGTGCGCAGCATGCTGCGATAGACCTCCTTGGGAAGCCGCTGGCGCATGATGGCGCGGGAGAACGTGTCGCTGCCGAAGATGGCGTCGACGCGGTGCGTGGGCGCGGTGGATGAGCCGTTCATGGACGGGGACAGTGACGTCGGGGTCAGCACGGTAGTCACGGGCAGGCGTGCCTCACACTATAGATGAAGATGGGATGGACTGCGGATAATAATGCACGGGCTACGGGAGGGGTAATCCGGCGCCACCGGAAGGCCTTCCGCGCCACTCCGCGCCGGCTATCGTCCAGGCATGGCCGTCATCGGCGCGGGAACCTGCATCACCACGTTCGCCTTCGAGGTCGGGCACTCGATAGACTTGGAACAGTGCGAGCGCCTGTTGTCCGAAACGGTGCGGCAGACCATTCGGCCGAGCCGGCGCGCACCCGAGCACTTCGCGTATCGCCCCGCGCCGCTCCGGCTCACCCAGGACCGACCCGGCGCCGAGGTCGCCGGCCGGCCCTGTGCCTCCGTCAACCTCGTGCTCTACGATTTCGGCGCCGCGTCGGTCGGGTTCGCCTTTGCGCTGGCGGGCGCGACGCTCGACGAGCTCGTCCGGCTGAGCGATTCCCTTTACGGGAACGCCGAGCTACTGACCGAGGCCCGGGCGCGCATCGAGGCCGTGCTCGCCACGATCGGACCGGCGGTGACGCGACCCCGGCTGGCCGAAGCGGTCGAGGACTACGTTGTTTTCCAGCTCGAGCGGCTGGAGCCGGCGGCGGAGGCTGCGCAGCTGCTCCGCGAATCGGGATCCGTGCTGGCCCGAATCCTCCGTGCCGAGCTGTCGGCTCTGTCGGCACAGGAAGTTGACGACGCGCTCGCGGCGACGTTGAGCGTCAGCCCGGGCGACCTCGCCGTCGTTGACTGGAACGCGGCGATCCTGCTCGACCCGGAGCCGGAGGATGCGCGGCTCGTCCTCGAGTTCGCCAACGTGCAACTGCTCGAGCTGCGCTGGCTCGATGCCGAACTGGATACCGCCCTGGCGCAGGCGTACGACACGTTGGCGCGGAGCGGCCGCGGCGGGCTGGCCGGCTTCCGGTTGCATGCCCCCGACCTCGATCACATCGGCGAGCTCCCAGGCGGACGCGGCCGTGCTGTTCGAGCGGGTGACCAACGCGCTGAAGCTCGTGGGTGATCAGTATCTGAGCCGGCTCTATCGGCTCGTATCGGGCCGGCTGCACCTGGCAGACTGGGACGCCGGCATCGCACGCAAGCTCGACACGCTGGAAGGCATCTACGGCAAGCTGGGCGATCGGGCGGCCGCCCGCCGGCTGGAGGTGCTGGAATGGATCGTCATCCTGCTCATCGCGTTTGAGATCCTGCTCTCCCTGCTCGGCTAGTTAGAGCTGGCCCCCGCCGCTATCCGCACCCCACCACGACCTCCGGCGCCATTCCCAGAAAGAGTCCCGTCACCACGACACCCGGTCTCCTTGCCAGCGCGTCCGCGAGCGCGCGCGGATCGTCGATGCCGCCGGGGAACCGGGCATCGATGATGTAGTGTCCGTCGTCCGTCACGAACGGCGCCGCCTCCCCCTGCCCCGTCCGGAGCGCCGGCTCGGCGCCGAGCTCGCGCAGAAAAGCGAGGTGTGTGTTCCATCCGAACGGCACCACCTCGACGGGCAGAGGCGCTCGCTCGCCGAGCCGCCGGACCAGTTTGGCCTGGTCTACCACGATAATGAGGCGCCGCGAATTGACCGCGACGAGCTTCTCGCGCAGCAGGGCGCCGCCGAGTCCCTTGATGAGGTCGCCGGTGGGGCTCACCTCGTCGGCACCGTCGATGGTGAGGTCGATCCGTGGGTTCGCCGACAAGTCGGTGAGCGGGATGCCTGCCTCGCGCGCCAGGTCGCGGGTGGCGTTGGACGTCGGGATACCGACGATGCCGGACAGCTCGCCCGCCGCCAGCCGGCGTCCGATCTCCCTCACCGCGGCGCTGGCGGCGGCACCAGTGCCCAAGCCGACTACCATCCCAGCGTGAACGAAGTCGACCGCCCGTCGGGCGGCGTCCAGGCGCGCGGCATCGGCCGGCGCCCCTGACGTCACGGCCGGCGCCACCGGGCGCCGTCGCGCGCGACGAACTCGTCCGCGATCGCCGGCCCCCAGCTTCCCGCCGCATAGTTGGGGAAGTGCTCCGGGTCCTTGTCGCTCCAGGCTTCGATCACCGGATCGACCACTTCCCAAGCGGCCTCCACCGCGTCGCCGCGGGTGAAGAGCGTGGCGTCACCGACCATGCAGTCGAGGAGCAGCGTCTCGTACGCCGAATGGGTGGCCTCGCCGAACGCCTCGGCGTAGCTGAAGTCCATCTTGGCCGCCGCCATCCGGACGCCGATGCCCGGCACCTTGATGTCGAAGGTGAGGGAGATCCCCTCATTGGGCTGCACCCGGATGGCGATGACGTTGGGCGTGATGGTCTTCCCGTTCTCGAGTGGAAACATTAGATGCGGCGGCTCCCGGAACTGCACCGCGATCTCGGTTACCCGCCGCTGCATCCGCTTGCCCGACCGAAGAAAGAAGGGCACGCCGCGCCAGCGCCAGTTATCCACCAGGAGGCGGAGCGCCGCCCAGGTCGGGGTGTCCGAGCCCGGATCGACGTTGGGCTCCTGCCGGTAGCCCGGCACCGCCACGCCCTTGATCGAGCCCGGCCCGTACTGCCCGCGGACGGAGTAGTCGTTTATCTCGGTTGCCGAGAAGCAACGAATCGCGCGGAGAACTTTGGTCTTCTCGTCGCGCACCGCATCGGCCTGGAAGGCCACCGGCGGTTCCATCGCCGTGAGGCACATGAGCTGGAGCAGGTGATTCTGGAACATGTCCCGCACCACGCCCGCTTCCGCGTAATAGCCCGCCCGGTGCTCGACGCCGACCGTCTCCGCCGCGGTGATCTGCACGTGATGGATGTGATGATGGTTCCATACCGGCTCGAAGATCGAGTTCGCGAACCGGAAGACCATCAGATTCTGCACCGTCTCCTTGCCCAGATAATGGTCGATGCGGTAGACCTGATGCTCGGCGAAGGTGTTCCGGACCGTCCGGTTGAGCGCCTTCGCGCTCTTGAGATCGCTCCCGAACGGCTTCTCGATGAGCACGCGCACCCAGGGCCAGGTCGAGCGGCTGTTCACCCGCTCGGCCACGCCGCTCTGCTCCAGGTGGCCGATGGTTGTGTCGTAGAGGCTGGGCGGAATGGCGAGGTAGAAGAGGCGGCCGTCGCTGTGACGCCGCGCCGCCTCGATCGCGCCCAGCCGCTCGCCGATCGCCGCGTAAGTGCCATTCGCGGTGAAGTCGCCCCCGACGTAACTGACCCGGGGCGCGAACCGCGCCCATGCTTCGTGGTCGATCTCGCCGGCGGGGCTCGGGTCGTCGGCGTCGCGCGCCGACTGGTAGACCAATTGCCGGAAGGCATCGTCGGTCATGGGACTCCGCGCCACCCCGACCATCGCGAAGTGCTCGTCCAACAGCCCGTCGCAGTAGAGATGAAAGAGCGCCGGAAAGAGCTTCCGTCTGGCGAGGTCGCCCGCGGCGCCGAGGATCACCACGGTACAGGCGTCGCCCCGCTTGAGCGGCTGCGCCGGGGCGCGGGCATCGCACCGGGCCGGGGCGAGCACCTCGACCGGGATGGTCATGCGTGCTTCACCGCGTGGCCGCCGAACTGGTTCCGGAGCGCGGCGATGACCTTGGCGGAGAACGACTCGTCCTGCCGCGAGGCGAAGCGCATCAGGAGCGAGAGGGTGATGACCGGGGCCGGCACACTCTGATCGATGGCCTCCTGCACCGTCCACCGCCCCTCGCCGGAGTCATCGACATACCCGCGGATATCCGTCAGGTCGGCGCTGTCGGCAAAGGCCAGCTCGGCGAGCTCGTTCAGCCAGGAGCGAACCACGCTGCCGTGATTCCAGACCGCCGCGATCTGGTGCAGGTCGAGCTCGAAGTCCTTCGAGTGGTGGAGAATCTCGTAGCCTTCGGCGTACGCCTGGAGCAGGCCGTACTCGATGCCGTTATGCACCATCTTGACGTAGTGGCCGGCGCCGGTGGGGCCGACGTGCGCAAAACCGTCCTTCGGCGCGAGCGTCCGGAAAATCGGCTCGGCGTGCCTGACGGCCGCCTTGCTGCCACCGACCATCAGACAGTAGCCGAGCTCGAGGCCCCAGATGCCGCCGCTGGTGCCGGCGTCGATGAGCTCGATTCCTCGGGTGCCGAGCGCCGTGCCCCGCCGAATGGTGTCGTGGAAGTTGGAATTGCCACCGTCGATGATGATGTCCCCCTTCGACAACCCCGGCAGGAGCTGCTCGATTGTCCCATCGACGGGCGCGCCAGCCGGAACCATGAGCCAGACGATGCGCGGGCTCTCGAGGCGGCGCACGAGGTCGGCGAGATCCTTCGCGCCCTCCGCGCCTTCGCTCGCCAATTCCGTGACGGCATCGGCGCTTCGGTCCCACGCGACGATCTCGTGCTTGTCCCGGAGCAGGCGACGGACCATGTTGCCACCCATCCTGCCGAGACCCACCATCGCCAGTTTCATCGTCCTCGTCTCCCGTCGTCAGGCGGCGACGCCGAGCGCCGCAGGTTGACCGGCGAGCCGGTCACTGGATGTGAAGTGAATGATCTGCATGCCGGTCTCGCCGAAAGCGAGTGTCTCGCAACGCCCCTTGTTCCCAAGATAGTAACGACCGCAGTTGTCGAGACATCATGCATCCCGGGGAGGGCGCCTGAACTGACGCGCCGCACCTGGGACGTGGGTCCCTGTCGGTCAGACCACTGCGGTGGGTGGGCGGCACGGCCGCTCCGGGCCTCGTCCGCTGCCGCGTTATTGGGTCCCCAGTCGGATAGAATGGATCGGGGAGGCGGGGAGCGGGCGCCCGATATTGCCGGGGTCATCTCCGACAGGCCCGAATGCAGTACAAGTCGCCCCTCCTGCAATCGTTGCAGTCCAACTTGCGCCTCCAGCATTTGAGCCGGCGCACCGAAGCCGCTTATGTCTACTGGACCAAGCGGTTCGTCCGTTTCTGTGGCCTCCGGCACCCCTCCGAACTGGGACCTACCGAGGTGCGGCGGTTCCTGACTCATCTGGTGGTGGAGCGACACCTCTCGGCGGCCACCCAACAGCAGGCCCTGGGCGCGCTGCTGTTTCTCTACCGCAATGTGCTCGGCCGGTCGCTCGAGGCTCTGGGGCGTCTCCCGAGGGGGCGGGTGCCCACCACGCTGCCGGTGGTGCTGACCCCGGATGAGGTGGCGCGGGTCCTGGGATTACTCCGGGGCACCCATCGCTTAGTGGGGCTCTTGCTGTATGGCAGCGGGCTTCGGGTGACCGAGTGCCTCATGTTACGGGTCAAGGACCTCGACTTGGAGCGGGGTGAGTTGACGGTCCGGCGGGGCAAGGGCGGCAAAGATCGGGTGACCG
>JBOHSN010000093.1:0-15033 GCA_050733215.1 Gemmatimonadales bacterium | reverse complement strand
GCCGATTTCGATCCCCACAAGCCGTTCATCGATCGATACGAATGGAACTGTGCGTGTGGCGGCGGCATGCGGCGCACGCCCGAGGTCATCGACGCCTGGTTCGACTCCGGTGCGATGCCGTATGCGCAGTGGCACTACCCGTTCGAGCATGAGGCCGAGTTCACGGCGCATTTCCCGGCCGACTTCATCTGCGAAGGCGTGGACCAGACCCGTGGCTGGTTCTACAGCCTCCTGGCGATCGCGACCACGGTGTTCGACGCCACGGCCTACCGGCACGTGATCGTGAACGAGCTGGTGCTCGACCCCGAGGGCCAGAAGATGTCCAAGAGCCGGGGCAACGTCGTGAGCCCCTGGGACATGGTGCGCGAGTTCGGGGCGGACACGGTGCGGCTCTACCTGCTCGCATCCAGCCAGGTGTGGCTGCCGAAGCGATTCGACCAGCGGACGATTCCCGAAGTAGCGGGAGGGTTCTTCAATACACTGCGCAACAGCTACACGTTCTTCGCGAACCTCGTCGGGGCGGCCCCGCGCGACGTGCCCGTCGCCGAGCGCACGTTGTTCGATCGGTGGCTGCTGAGCCGGCTCGACGCGACGATCGAGGCGGTCAATACCGCCTGGGCGGGCTACGACCCGACCGCCGGCATTCGCGCGATCATGGAATTCGTCGATCACGACCTTTCGAACTGGTACGTCCGCCTCAACAAGCCGCGCTTCTGGGTGCCCGGAGGCGACGCCGAACCGGCGGCGGCGGCGACGCTCCACGAGGCGCTGGTGGCGGTGGCCCGGTTCCTCGCCCCGGCGGCCCCGTTCGCAAGCGACTGGCTGCATCGCGCGCTCACCGGAACCTCGGCGCACCTGGCGCGGTTCCCCGTGCCGCGGGGCGTGCGTGACCCCGAGCTCGAAGCGGCGATGGACGCGGTGCGTCGGCTGGCGAACCTGGCTCGGGCCGCGCGCGACGACGCGCGGCTGCGGGTGCGGCAGCCGTTGCGGCGCATGCTCGTGGCCTTGCCACCCGCGGCCGGCAATGGCGCCCTCGCCGGGCTGCTGGACGTCCTGCGTGCGGAGGTGAACGTCAAGGCGGTGGACGTCGTCGCGTCGGACGCAGAGCTGGTGCGGCTCCGTCCGCGGCCGAACTTCCGCTCCCTGGGTAAGCGGTTCGGCAAGCGCACCCCCGAGGTCGCCGCGGCGGCTGCCCGGCTCACGGCAGAGCAGCTCCGGGCGCTGGAGGCCGGGCAGCCGGCGACGTTGCAGCTCGACGGCGACGCCGTCACCTACGAGCCGGACGACCTGGTGATCGAACGCGAGGTGACCAGCCGGTGGCTGGTGCAGAGCAGCGGTGCCTTCGTCGTGGCGCTCGATCCCGAGCTGGACGACGCGCTCCGGCACGAGGGCTTCGCGCGCGAGGTGGTGAGCCGGATCCAGCGGCTCCGGCGCGAGGCAGGCTACGATTACACGACCCGCATCCATCTGTGGATCGACGGCGACCGCGGCGCGCTCGAGGCGGTGCGCACGCATGCGGACGCGATCCGCCACGAGACGCTGGCACGCCGGCTTGAGCTTGGGCGGCGCGCACCCGCGGCGGACGCGCAGCAGCAGTTCGAGATCGATGGTCTGGTGGTGGTGGTCGGGGTCCGGCGTTCCGACGACTCGGCCCAGGGTGGCACTTTAACGACGGAAGTCGCATGAACAAGAAGCAACTGACCCATCTGGAGAAACGTCTGCTCGAGGAGCGGGCGCGCGTCATGAAGGAGCTCGGTTACTACGACGAGTCCTTTAATAACACGCTCCAGTCCTCCGACGGCGACCTGTCGTCCTATTCCTTCCACATGGCTGACCAGGGCACCGACGCGATGGAGCGGGAGAAACAGTTCCTCTTCGCCTCCCAGGAGGGACGGTACCTCTGGCACGTGAACGAAGCGCTCCGCCGGCTGTACGGCACCCCGGAAAAGTTCGGGCATTGCCACAACTGTGGTGCGGAGATCGGGTTCGAGCGGCTGGACGCGCTGCCGCACGCGCGGCTCTGCATCACCTGCAAGGAGAAGGAAGAGGATGGCAAGCGCCGCTGACCGGCGTCTCTTCTGGACCACGGCGCTGGCGGTGGTCGCGCTGGACTTCGTGACCAAGCTCGCGGCCGAGGCAGCGCTGCTGCTCACGCCCGGCGTGCCCGTCATCGGGGACTGGTTCCAGCTCCGGCTGGTGTACAACCGCGGCGCCGCGTTCGGACTGCACGTCGGGCCGTACTCCCGCTGGGTGTTCTTCGCGGTCGCAGTGGTCGCGGTGTATGTGCTCAACCGGATGTCGCACACGAGTCCGCCCGGCGACCGACTCCGCCAGCTCTCGCTCGGCCTGGTGGCCGGTGGGGCCGCCGGCAACCTGATCGACCGCATTCGAAGCGCCCGCGGCGTGGTGGACTTTCTCGACGTCGGTATCGGCTCGCTCCGCTGGCCGACGTTCAACGTGGCCGACATCGCGGTGAGCTGCGGCGGGATCGCGCTCGCCGTCGTACTGTGGCGGGAGGACCAGCGGCGGGCGGAGGCGGAATCGGCCCCGGCAGCATGAGTAAGGGCGGGAGGGGGAGGGACAGGGAGGGAGAGGGCGGGAGGAGCACCGCTCCCGCCTTCTCCCTCCCTCTCCCGCCATCTTCTCCCATCGAGTTCACCGTCCTCAGTCCGCAAACGGAGCGCCTCGACCGCTTTCTCGCCGATCAACTCCAGCTCTCCCGCACCCAGGCGGCGCGGCTCGTCGCCGACAAGGCGGTACGGGTCGGCGGGCGTGAGGCCCGCGCCTCCCACGCGCTTCTCCGCGGCGACCGGGTCTCCATCGCGTTTCCCGCCGGCGAGCCGCCTCGCACGCTCAAGCCGGCCGCCATCGCGCTCACCCTGGTGTACGAGGACGAGCAACTCGCGGTCATCGACAAGCCCGCCGGATTGGTGGTGCACCCCGCCCCCGGGCACTGGGACGACACGCTCGTCAATGCGCTGGTGGCGCGCGGCACCACGCTCGCCGGCGGCGCCGAGGGGCGCCCGGGTATCGTCCACCGCCTCGACCGGGACACCTCGGGCCTCATGGTCGTGGCGAAGACCGACCTGGCGCATCGGCGGCTCGGCGCTGCGCTCGCGGCGCGTCGCGTGCGGCGAGCCTATGCCGCGCTCGCCTGGGGGCACCTGGACGAGAACCCGCTCGTGATCGAGGCGCCGCTCGCGCGTCACCCCCGCGACCGGAAGCGCATCGCGGTGCTGCCCGAGGGCCGCCCCGCGCGTACGGACGCATACGTCGTCGCCCGATTCGGGGTGGTGGACCTGCTCCGGCTCGAGCTGCACACCGGACGCACCCATCAGATTCGCGTCCACCTCGAGCACGTCGGGCACCCGCTGGTCGGCGATCCGGTATACGCCGGTGGCGGCAGCCGGCGGATCGGCGGTCCGGCCAGGGTCCAGGCGGACGCGCTCGAACGCGCCACGCCGCGCCAGGCGCTCCACGCCGCGTGGCTCGCGTTCCGCCATCCGGCCACCGGCGAAATGGTGGAATTCCGTTCCGAATGGCCGTCCGATCTCCACGACGCGCTCGCCCGCGCGGCGGGAGCGGAACTCGTTGCCCGGACTGCCCCGCTCGGCTACCTTCACTTCTTCAAGCAGCCATGAGCTCCGCCGATACTCTGCCGGTGGTGGTCTTCCGGATCGGAGACCTCACCTGCGCGGCTCCCGCCGCGCGCGTGCGCGAGGTGCTGCCTCGCCTTCCCGCAACGCGGATCCCGGGCGTGGACGGTGCCGTCGAAGGGCTGGTCAACCTGCGCGGCGGGCTCCTCACCGTGGTTGACGGCCACCTCCTGCTTGGGCGGCCCGCCGCGGCGGGCGACGAGGGCGGAATCCTGGTGCTCGACGTCGGCGGCCGCCGCTTCGGGCTCGGCGTGAGCCAGGTGCTCGACTTCATCGAGCTGCCGCCCGCCGCGGTCGCCGCCCGCGAAGAGCTGCCGGGCGTCGACCCCGCGCTCGTGCACGCGGTCGCCAGTCACGCCGACCGGCACTTCGTCCTGCTCGATCTCGATACCCTGCTGGCCCCTGTCACCGGGGGCAACCCGGAACCGTTCGGAGGTGCGTCGTGAGCCATACCGTCCTCGTCTGCGATGACGCGATCTTCATGCGGACGATGATCAGCGACATACTGACGCAGGCCGGCTTCGAGATCGTGGGTGAGGCCGAGACCGGCCTCCAGGCGGTCGAGAAATTCCGCCAGCTCAAGCCCGATCTCGTCACGATGGACATCGTGATGCCGGATATGGGCGGCATCGAGGCGGTGCGGGAGATCTGCAAGGACCACCCGGACGCCAAGATCCTCATGTGCAGCGCCATGGGGCAGCAGGCCCTGGTGGTCGAAGCCATTCAGGCGGGCGCCAAGGACTTCGTCGTGAAACCGTTTCAGCCATCGCGGGTGCTCGAGGCCGTCCAGCGCGTGCTCGGCTGACGCGATGTCGGCTCCGAAGTACGCCGCCCTCTTCCTCGCGGAGAGCCGGGAGCACCTCGCCGGGTGCGACCGTCTGTTGCTCGCGTGGGAACGGGCGCCGGCGGCCACGGAGCCGGTGCACGGCCTGTTCCGCGCGGTGCACAACATCAAGGGTATGGCGGCGACGATGGGCTACGGCCCGGTGGCGGATCTCGCCCACCGCACCGAGAATTTGCTGGACGCACTGCGCGCCGGACGGGTGCGCGCCTCGGCCGACGGCATTCAGCTCCTGTTCCGCGCGGTCGACGCGCTCCGCGCCGGTGTGGAGGCGGTGGCGGCGGGCGTCGGGGCGGTGGCGCCAGCGGAGCTGATGGCGGCGCTGGACGACGCGGCGGATGGACGGATGGACGGATGGACCGATGAACCGACGGGCTCGCCCAAGATGCGTCGTCGCCGCTCGAAGCGCGATGCGGGCAGCGAACCGCCGCCGCCGACCATCGGTCCATCCGTCCATCGGTCCATCCGTCTCGTCATTCGCGCCAGCGCGTCGATGCGGGGGGCGAGGGCGCTGGTGGCGCTCAAGCGGGCGGAGGCCTTTGGCCGTGTGAGTGCCGTGGCGCCGCCCCTCGCGGCGCTCGAGCGCGACGACTTCGACGGCCGGCTGGGCTTCCGGCTGGAGAGCGCGGCACCCGACGATGCGATCGCCGATGCGCTCCGGGCGGCGGTCGACGTGGAATCGGTTGCCATCGGCGTGGCCGCCGAGGCGGCGCCCGGCGGGCCCATCGCGGCGCGCGGACGGCACATCCGGGTTGAGCTCGCCCGTCTCGACGGCATGATGAAGCAGGTGGGGGAGCTCACGGTCGCGCGCAACCGGCTGATGGAGCTCGCCCGCGACGCCGATCCGGCCCTCGTGGAGCTCGCCGCTCGGATCTCGCGCCTCGTGTCCGATCTCCAGGGCGAGGTGCTCGCCGCCCGCATGACCCCGGTCGGCGAGGCGTTCGAGCGGTTCCCCCGCCTCGTGCGCGACCTGGCCCGCGATCTCGGCAAGCGCATCCGGCTCGATCTCGAGGGCGAGGCGATCGAGCTGGACCGTGCGGTGCTTGACGAGCTGGTGGAACCGTTGATGCACCTGGTCCGGAACGCGGCGGATCACGGCCTCGAACAGCCCGCCGTGCGCGAGGCGTCGGGGAAGCCGGCGGAAGGACGGCTCCTCCTCGCGGCGGCGCGGGAACGGCGCACCGTGGCCATCCGGGTGAGCGACGACGGCTGCGGGATCGATCGGGCGGCGGTGCTCGCGCGTGCCAGGCGGGATGGCCTGGCAGACCCGTCGGTCGAAACCCTTTCGGACGATCTGCTGCTCCGGGTGCTCGCCCGGCCCGGGTTCAGCACCGCGAGCCAGGTGACCGGCGTGTCGGGGCGCGGCGTGGGGGTGGAGGTGGCGCTGGCGCGGGTGCGGGCGCTCGGCGGGACGCTGGACGTGCGCACAGAGGCGGGGCGGGGGACCACCTGGACCCTGCGGGTTCCGCTCACGCTCGCCATCGTGCGCGCGCTGCTGGCCGAGGCGGGGGGCGAGCGATACGCCGTGCCGCTGTCGTTCGTGTCGGAGACGGTGGAGTTCGACCCGCAGGCGGTGACCGCGATCCGCCAGCGCGAGGCGATCGTGGTTCGCGAGCGGGTGATCCCGACAATCCACCTCCGGGATCTGGTCGCCGCGCGGGCCGAGGGTCGCTCGCCGCGGCGTCCGACCATCATCCTCGAGGTCGGCGAGCGGCGCACCGCGCTCGTGGTGGACGCCCTCCTCGGGCAGCAGGACATCGTGATCGAGCCGTTCGATGCGCCCCGCGGCCTGCCGACATACGTAGGGGGCGCCACCATCCTCGCCGACGGCGCGCCCGCGCTCATTCTCGACGCGGCCGCCCTGGTCTAGGGGACACCATGGACGACGTGCGCGGACTCAAGGAGCTCCAGCTCGACGCGCTGAAAGAGGTCGCCAACATCGGCGCGGGGCACGCGGCGACGGCGCTGTCTCAACTCACCGGCCGCACGATCATGATCGGCGTGCCCGAGGTGAACGTCCGCCCGCTCGAGGAAGTCCCGGACCTGCTCGGCGCGTCGGACGACGTGATCGCCGCGGTGCTGATGCACATGATGGGCGATCTCACCGGCCGCACCCTGGTGCTCTTTCCGGTCGCCTCGGCGCGGCTGCTCTGCGACATCCTGCTGCGCCGGCCGCCCGGCGGCACCAGCGACTTCGGCGCGATGGAGCAGTCGAGCATCAAGGAGGTCGGCAACATCCTCGCGAGCGCCTACATGAACGCGCTGAGCGATTTCATGGGCATGATGCTGGTGCCCTCGGTGCCGAGCCTCGTGATCGATCTCAGCGCCGCGATCCTGACCACCGCCTACCTGAATTTCGGCCACGACCGGGACTACGTCTTCTGCGTCGAGACCACGTTCCGGTTCGAGAACTCCTCCCACCCGCTGCGCGGCCATTTCCTCCTCCTGCCCGACATGCCGTCGCTCCGCGCGATCTTCGACGCCATCCGCGTCGCGTAACTCATGGCGGTCGCCGTGCTGTCGGAGCGCGAGCTGGAAGCGCTGCGGTCGTTCGCCCGGCGCATCGATCCCGCGGACGCGGGGGCACACAACAACCTCGGCGTCCTCTATCACCAGAAGGGGCTGATCGCGGAGGCGGTCGAGCAGTTCACCCAGGCGCTGGAGTTGGATCCGCGCATGGAGACCGCGCGGACCAATCTGGAGATCGCCTACCGCGCGAGCGGTCACTACGATCGCCGCGTGGCGGAGCTTCAGGAACGGCTCCGCCGCAAGCCCGCCGATCGGAACGCGCGCTGGGAGCTGGGCCGGGCCTACGCGGCGCTGGGACACTGGGACGAGGCGGCGCTGGAGTTCGAGACGCTGCTCGCCTGGCACCCTGACGACCAGCCGGCCCTGCTCCAGCTCGGGCTCGCGGAGCGGGCCCGCGGCCGGTTCGAGACCGCCACCGAGTGGCTCGAGCGCGCCTGCGAGCAAGACCCCTCGAGCTCGGTCGCCCTGTTCCACCTCGGCGAGACGCTCTACAACCGCGGGCTCAACGAGCGGTCGCTCGCCGCGCTCACCGAAGCGATCCGCCGCAACCCCGAGAACGCTGAAGCGCACTACCTGCTCGCGTTTCTCTACGGGGACCTCGGCCGGCAGGAGGAGGCGCGCGCCGCCACCAAGCGTGCACTCGCCCTCAATCCGGCGCTCGCGCGGGCGCAGGCCAATCTCGTGCTCGATCAGGTCGGAACCCGGGGGGCGGCGGCCGCGGTGCGGGAAGCCGCCCGGCCGCAGGTGGTCGAGGGTCGGGCGCTGGCGCATTTCAGCCTCGGGCTCGCGTTCCGTCAACGCGGCTACTTCGTCGAGGCGCTCCGCGAGTATCGCCTCGGGCTCGACGCCGGGGAGGATCGCCGGCTCAATCTCCAGGCGATGGCCGAGGTGCATCTCCTGCGCCGGGACCTGCCCGCCGCGCTCGAGCTCTACGACTCCCTGGTGAAGGACTATGCCGACCAGCCGAAGCTGTGGAACGAGCGCGGCGTGTGCCTGCACCAGGCTGGGCGCCGCGAGGCCGCGGCGGAGAGCTATCAGCGGGCCGTGCTGCTCGACGCCGAGTACGGCCTGGCGTGGAACAACCTCGGCGTGCTGCGGGCGCATCGCGGCGAGGGCGACGGCGCCGCCGAGGCGTTCCGTCGGGCGCTGGCCTGCGCGGGCGCGCCCCCCGCGGCCCGGCTCAATCTCGGCCTGCTGCAGCTTCATCGCCGTGCGCTCCAGGCGTCGCTCGACGCGTACCGTGAGGCCCTCGAGCGCGCGCCGGACAGCGCGCCGGGGTGGAACGGCGTCGGCCTCGTACTGATGGAGCTGCGCCGGTACGCCGACGCCCGCACCGCGTTCAGCCGTGCGATCGACGCCGACCCGAAGCTCGCCGCCGCGCACTATAACCTCAGCTTCGCGCTCAGCCAGCTCGCCGATTTCGACGCCGCGCTCCGCGCCACCAAGCAGGCGCTGGCCCTCGAGCCGTTCTACGTGCCGCAGAAGTACGCCCTCACTATCGACCTCCAGTTCGAGGACCCGACCATCGCGGTCCCGCCCGAGCTCGACGCCGACGTCGCGGCGGACGGCCTGGTCGGGGAGTTCGCACTCGACGCCGGCGTGCTCGACCGCCTGTTCACCGAGCTGACCCCCGCCCCCGCCGACGCGCCCGGCGGCGACCCGCTGGCACTGGCCCGCGACTACATCAGCAAGGGCCTGCTGGAGCGGGCCGCGGTCGAATTGAGCCGGGCCCGGGCACGCGGGCTGCAGACCGGCACCGCCACCGCCCTGCTCGGCGATCTGTTCGCCCGGCGCGGACTCCACGGCGAGGCGTTGGAGCGGTACCGTGCAGCCCGTGCGCTCGAGCCCGATGGCCTCGACGCGATGACCGGCGAGATCCGCGCGCTGCTGGCGCTCGGACGGTTTCGCGAGGCCGGGCCGCTCGCCGAGGAGCTCGCCGCGCGCGAGCCGCAGCTGCTCGACGCCCAAGTCTCGCTCGCGCGGGTGCGGCTCGAGCTGGGCGACGCCATCGGCGCACTCGACTCGGCGCGCACGGCGCAGGGGCTCGCGCCGGGACGGCCCGACCTCCTGCACCTGCAGGCGCGGATCCGCTTCCGACTCGGCGACCATGCGGGCGCGCTCGATGCGTACCACGAGGCGCTTCGGCGGGACGACAGCGCGGTACAGGTCTGGTACGAGCTCGGCCAGCTCGAGGAGCAGCGGGCCAACGCCGCAGGGGCGCGGGACGCGTACGAGCGCGCGCTCGAGATCCTGCCCACCTACACCGCCGCCGCGCTCGCGCTCGCTGACCTGGTGCGGCGGACCGAGTCGGCCGCGGCTGCGGTTGCGCTGCTCGTCCCGTTGCTCGAAACCGACCCGTACGACCTGGAGGCGCTCGCCGCGCTGGGCCGCGCGCTGCTGGAGGACGGCCGGCCGCGGCAGGCGGTCGAGGCGCTGGAGCGCGTGCTCCGCCTCGATCCCGACCACCGCGCCGCGCTGTTCCATCGCGGGGCGGCGCACGCACGCGAGCGGCGCTTCCACGTCGCGGTGAACGACTGGGAACGCGTGATCCAGCTGGACCCGTCGGGGCCGCTCGCCGCCGAGGCCCGGAGCCGCGCGCGGTCGGCGCGCGACCTGCAACACATCTTCGCGGCGGCGGGGTAGCCAGTGGCGATCGAGGGTCCGCTCAAGGAGCTCAACATCCATGACGTCTTCCAGTTGCTGGACCTGGGCCGGAAGACCGGGGCGTTGCGTGTCACGTCGGAGCTCCGCCAGAACTCGGGCGTCGTGCACTTCGAGCGCGGCGCGGTTGTCGCCGCGCATATCGCCAGCAATCCCCATCCGCTTGGCGAGCTGCTCCAGCGCGCCGGCAAGCTCCGGGAGGAGGACCTCGCCCGGGCGCGCGCGCTCCAGACCGCGGGCGACGCCCGGCGCCTGGGCGAGATCCTGATCGCGATCGACGCGATCACCCGCCGGGAGCTGGAGCGCTGCGTGCGCGCACAGGTGGAGGAAGTCGTCTTCGAGCTGACCAGCTGGTCGGAGGGATACTTCTCGTTCATCGAGGGCGCGACGGACCGGCAGGCGGTCGAGGCCGTCGCCAGCATCCCCACCGAGGCGCTCCTCATGGAGGCCGCCCGCCGCATCGACGAGTGGGCGCGCATCGAGGCCAAGGTGCCGCACCTCGGCGTGGTGCCGCGCATCCGCCCGGCCGACGAGGGCGTGGGCCCCCCGCTCGATCTCGTGCCGTTCGAATGGGAGGTGCTCGCCGCGGTGGACGGGCAGCGCAGTGTGCGCGAGGTGGCGGCGACGATCGGCCGCTCGGATTTCGACGTGGCGCGCACGATCTACGGCCTCACCAGCGCGGGACTCGTGCTCCTCGACGATTCGGGCCCGACGCCGGCCGCCCAGGGCCAGGCCCCAGCCGCACCATCGGTACGAGTCGAAGAACACCTGGCGATGGGCGATCTCGAGTCGGCGCGGGTCGTGGCCGAAGAAGCGATCGCCGCGCACCCGGAGCGACCGGAGGGTTGGGCGGCGCTGGGCCGGGCGCTCCTCGGCATGCGGCGGTACGAGGAAGCCGAGGACGCGCTGAGCCAGGCGCTCCATCGCGATCCGGTGCGCCCCGCGCCCCGGCGGCTGCTCGGGTTGGCTCAGGCGGCGCAAGGGCGCTTCGCGGACGCGGTGGAAACCTGGGACCGGTGGACCCGGCTCCAGCCGAAGGACGAGGCGGAGGAAGGACGGGCGGCGGAGGTGAACCGGCTCCGGCAGGCGGCCGCCGCGCTGGTTGAGGCACTGCGGGGGCGGCATGGCTGACGACATTCGCGCGATGACGGCGGAGCTGGCCGCGGATCCCGCGAGCCTCGTCTTTCTCGAGCTGGCCGACGCCCTCCGCCGCCGAGGACAGCTCGACGCGGCGCACAAGGTGACCCGCAACGGGCTCGCGCGCTATCCCGAGCTCGCCGCCGCGCACGACCTGGCCGCGCGGATCTTCGTGGACCGGGGCGAGCTCGATCGCGCGTTCGAGGCCTGGGTGACGGCGCTCCGCCACGATTCCGCCCTCCTCGGCGCGCACAAGGGGCTCGGCTTCCTGTATTTCCGGGCGAACGATCTGGCGTCGGCCGAGAAGCACCTCGCCTACGTCGCCGAGGCGGATCCGGGCGATGCGGGCGCGGGGGCGGCGCTGGAGCGCTTACGTACGAAGAGCAGAGGAGCAGAAGGGCAGAAGAGCAGTGGCTCATTGCCTGCCGAAGGCCCGGCGCCGGATGTCACCGAACCGGTGTCGGAGCCATCGGCTCTTCCGCTCATCGGCTCTTCGGCTCTTCCGTTCGCGTTCGACGACATCCAGTCGCCCGGTGACGAATCGGTCTTCGCCGGCCTCGAGGGCGGGTCCGACAGTCTCCTTCTCATGGACGGCAACGGGCTTCGCTTGGGCGGCGGACTCCGGAGCCCGGGTGGCGACGACGTTGCCGACGCCGTGGCTGCGCAGCTCGCCGGCGTCGCCAAGGAAGCGGCGCGCACCGCGCGGCTCCTCGCGCTCGGCGAGTGGCGCGGGCTCGCCATCGAGTCGCCCGGGGGCAGCTGCTATCTCGTGGCGCCGACGCCGGAGTCGCTTCTCTTCACCGCGCGCGGCGCCGATCTGCCGATGGGTCGCGTGGCCCGGCTCGCGGAGCGGGCGGCCGGCACGGCGCGGCGCTGGATGGAGGGACTCCGATGACCGGCCCCGCGGCGACGCTCGCGCGGGTCTGCGCCGTGCGCGGACTCCGCGGTGCGGTGATCGTGTCGGCGGCGGACGGGCTCGTCGTAGCCGAGTCGCTGATGGAGGGTGTGGACGGCCGCGCGGTGGCGGCGCTCGCGGCGAGCCTCGTCACGCGGCTCCGCCGGGCCGTGGCGGCGGCGGGCCGCCGCGCCCCCGCGTTCGTGCAGCTGGCGGCGGAGCACGGGAGCGTGCTCGCCGCGCCCGCCGGCGAGGATCTCGTACTCGTGGCGGTCGCGGGGCCGGACGCCAATGTCGGGCTGGCACGGCTGGAGCTGCTCGCCGCCGTCCGGAGCCTCGCCTGATGCGGAGCATCGAGCCGTGGGTCACCGATCCGCTGGATCGGTTCCTCGTGGAATCCTCGGCTCGGGTGGCCCTGCTGATGACGTCGTCGGGGCAGGTGGTCGCGCAGCACGGCTTCACCCGGTCGATCGATGTGATGACCGCCGCGGCGCTGGGCGCGGGGATCGTCGCGTCCACCGAGGAGCTGGCACGCCAGCTCGGTTCCGGACGGTTCGGATCGCTGGTGCACCAGGGCGCGCGGCAGCAGGTGTTCCTGTCGGGGTTCGACACGCCGCGCGGGCGCTGGATCGGACTCGTGGTGTTCGACGGCGACAGCACGATGGGACTGGTGCAGCTCTTCTTCGACCGACTCGTGGTCGAGCTCGCGGCGGCGGCGCCGCGCGGGACGCCGGATGCCCCCCGGCCGTTGCCGGAAAACTTCGAGCGCGACCTCAACGCCAGCCTCCGGGCGCTCTTCGGACGGTGAGCCGATGTCACTCGTGAACTTCGCGGCCCGCGAGATCACCTGCAAGATCGTGTACTACGGTCCGGGCCGGTCGGGCAAGACGAGCAACCTCCAGTACATCTTCGGCCGGGTGCCCGAGGGACGCCGGGGTCAGATGGTCTCGCTCGCGACCCACACCGACCGCACCCTCTTCTTCGACTTTCTCCCGCTCGACCTCGGGACCATCTCCGGCTTCGCCACCCGCTTCCAGCTCTATACCGTGCCGGGGCAGAGCTACTACGCATCCACCCGCAAGCTCGTGCTCCAGGGCGCCGACGGCCTGGTCTTCGTGGCGGACAGCCAGGCCCGCCGGGTGGAGGACAACATCGAGAGCCTTCAGGATCTCCAGCAGAACCTGCTGGAGCAGGGGGTGGACGCGCGCCGTCTTCCGGTGGTCTTCCAGTACAACAAGCAGGATCTCCCGCGCGATCTCATCCTCAGCCCGGGGGAGCTGGACGACGCGCTCAACTTCCGCTCGGTGCAGAGCTACTCCGCGGACGCGCTGCACGGCGCGGGCGTGTTCGAGACGCTGAAGGCCGTGTCCGAGCTGGTGCTCCGCCGGCTGGCGGCGGGGGCCGCGCCCGCGTGACACGTCTCCACCCGCACTACCGGTTCGAGACGCTCGTGGTGGGGACCTCGAACCGCCTCGCGGTCACCGCGGCCCGCGCTGTGGCGGAGGCGCCGGGCGGGGTGTACAACCCGCTCTTCGTCTACGCGCACCCGGGCCTCGGCAAGACGCATCTGTTGATGGCGACCGGGCACGCCGCGATCGCGATCGATCCGGCGCTCGCGGTCGAGTACCTCACGCTGGACGGCTTCGTCGAAGCGTACCGGGCGGCGATCGCGGCGGGGCAGGGCGACGCATACCGCCGCCGGTACGCAGAGATCGGCGTGCTGCTGGTGGATGACGTGCAGTTCCTCGCCGGGCAGCGCGAGGCCCAGGCCGAGCTGCTCCGCCTCGTGGACGCGATGCAGACGGCGGGACGTCAGATCGTGCTCACGAGCGACCGCCCGCCGGCCGAGATCGAGTCGCTCGACGAGCGGCTCATCCGCCGCTTCGCCGGCGGGCTGGTGATCGACATCGCGGCACCGGACTATGAGACCCGCGTCGCCATTCTCCGGCGCAAGGCCACGGAGCGAAGGGTCGAGCTCGCCGCGGGCGTGCTCGAGGCAGTGGCCGGGCTGGAGATCGATAACGTCCGCGAGCTGATCGGCACGTTGAACCGCCTGGCCGCGCAACAGGCCGCCGGCGAGACGCTCGATGCGGCGCGGGCTGTCGCGCTGCTCGCGCGGGAGCAGAGGGCGGGAGAGGGCGGGCGAGGGCGGGAGAGGGAGACAGCCCTGTCATCGCGTCCCGATCTCATCGGTGGAGCGCCTTCTCCCGCCCTCGCCCGCCCTCTCCCGCCCGCTCCCGCCGTCGACGAATTCTCGTCCTTCCTGTCCGACATCACCGCCACCGTCTCCCGCCAGATCGAGGCGTGGCGCGCGAAGGTGGGCGCGGCGATCCTCCGCTTCGGTGGTGAGGGATATCGCACCCACCGGCTCGAGACGCTGCTGGAGGGCGAGCTCGAGGGCGACCCGGAGCAGGCCATCCGCAGGTTCGAGGCCGACGTCGGCCGGCTCGACGCACTCCGAAGCGAAGCCGTGGAGCTCGCTCCCGATCTCGCGGGGTCACCAGCGTTCCGCGACCCGGACGCGCTGGCCGACGCGGAAGCGCTGCTCCAGCGGGCGCGGGACGGCACGACACCGCCCCCGGGGCCGGCGCCGCTGTGGCGGCTCGACAATCTGGTCGAGGGGCCGGGCAACCGGGTCGCGCTCCAGGCGGCGCGTGCGGTCGCCGCGGAAGCGGGACGAAAGTACAACCCGCTCGTCGTGGTGGGGGCCGCCGGCGTCGGAAAGACCCACGTGCTGAACGGGATCGGCAACGCGCTTGCCGCGAAGGGAGCCGCGGTGGCCTGCATCGGCGCGGAGGAGTTCACCGCCGAGCTCATCGACGCCATCGGGCGCGACGCGGTGGCGCAGTGGCGCGCCCGCTATCGCCGCGCCGATGCCTTTCTGCTGGATGACGTGCACCGGATCGCGGGCAAGGATCGCTCGCAGGACGAGCTGTTTCTCCTCTTCAATCTTTTGCTCGAGAGCGGGCGCCAGCTCGCCTTCACCTCAGCCGTCGCGCTCCCCGTGCTCGAGGGCGTCGAAGCCCGCCTGCGCACCCGGCTCGAGGGCGGCCTCGTCGTGGATCTGCCCGCACCGGATCGCGACACCCGTCAGGGCGTCGTGGACCGGTTGCTGTCCGAGATGGTCGAGGCGCCCGACCCCGAGGTGACGGCGTACCTCGCGAGCCGTCCCGCCGATTCCGTGCGGGCGGTGCAGGGGCTGGTGCAGCGGGTGCTGCACGCGGCCGACGCGCAGCAGGAGCGGCTCACCGCGGGCTTCGCCCGCTCGGTGCTGGAGGGCGCCGCGCCGCGAGCGCCACGCCGCGCCGCCGGGG
>JBOHSN010000092.1:0-15111 GCA_050733215.1 Gemmatimonadales bacterium | reverse complement strand
CTCGTCTCCTAGGAGGCGTAAGCCTCCACCGGGGGACAGGTACACACCAGGTTCCGATCGCCGAACGCGCTGTCCACCCGTCCGACCGTCGGCCACACCTTGTGAAGCCGGGTGTGTGGTGACGGAAACGCCGCACGCTCGCGTGGGTAGGGCCGGTCCCATCCATCGGCGATCACCTGCTCCATCGTGTGCGGCGCGCGGGTGAGCAGGTTGTTCGCCCGGTCGGCGCGGCCTTCCTCCACCTCGCGGATCTCCTCCCGGATCGCGATCATCGCGTCGCAGAAACGGTCGAGCTCCTCGCGCGACTCGCTTTCGGTGGGCTCGATCATCAGCGTGCCCGGCACCGGAAACGAGACCGTGGGCGGATGGAAGCCGTAGTCGATGATCCGCTTGGCGATGTCCTCGACCTCGATCCCCGCTGACTTGAACGGCCGGGTGTCGATGATGCACTCGTGCGCGACGAGCCCGTGCGCGCCGCTGTAGAGCAGCTCGTAGTGGCCCTTGAGCCGGTGCGCGATGTAGTTGGCGTTGAGGATCGCCACCTTCGTGGCCTGCTCCAGTCCGTCCCATCCCATCAGCGTGATGTACGCCCACGAGATCGGCAGGATGGTGGCGCTGCCCCAGGGCGCCGCCGCGACGGTGCCGCACGACTGCGCCCCGCCCACGTGCACGATCGGGTGATCGGGCAGGAACGGCGCGAGGTGCTCCGCCACGCAGATGGGGCCCATGCCCGGGCCGCCGCCGCCGTGCGGGATGCAGAACGTCTTGTGCAGATTGACGTGACAGACGTCCGCGCCGTAGTCGCCGGGGCGGCAGAGCCCCACCTGCGCGTTCAGGTTGGCGCCGTCGAGATAGACCTGGCCGCCGTGCTCGTGCACGATCGAACAGATCTCCCGGATCGACGCCTCGAACACGCCGTGGGTCGAGGGATAGGTGACCATGAGCGCCGCGAGCGCGCGCGCGTGCTTCGCCGCCTTGGCGCGCAGGTCGGCCAGGTCGATGTTGCCCCGCTGGTCCGACGCCACCGGCACCACGCTGAAGCCCGCCATCACGGCGCTCGCGGGGTTGGTGCCGTGGGCCGACATCGGGATGAGGCAGACCTTCCGGTGCGCGTCGCCGCGCGCCTCGTGGTACGCGCGGATCACGAGCAGGCCGGCCAGCTCGCCCTGCGAGCCCGCGTTGGGCTGGAGCGACACCGACGCGAAGCCGGTGATCTCGGCCAGCTGGAAGCGGAGCTGCTGGAAGAGCCGGAGGTAGCCCGCCGTCTGGTCGCGCGGGGCGAACGGATGCAGCCGGTTGAACTCGCGCCAGCTCACCGGCATCATCTCGGTCGTGGCGTTGAGCTTCATGGTGCACGAGCCGAGCGGGATCATCGCCGCGGTGAGCGAGAGATCGCGCGCCTCGAGTCGCTTGATATAGCGCAGCATCTCCGTCTCCGACCGGTTCAGGTGGAAGACGGGATGGGTCAGGAACGCGCTGGTGCGCCGGAGCGGCTCCGGGATCGCATCGACCGCCTCGCTCCGCGCTTCGTCCATCATGAACGGCAGCGCCTCGTCCAGCGCGAACGCGGCGATGAGGTCGGCCACGTCGCTCAGGCTCACGGTCTCGTCGAGCGCCACCGACAGCCGGGTGGGGGAGAGCACCCGGAGGTTGATCCGCCGGTTACGCGCGGCGTCCACGATGCCCGGCAGCGCGAAGCGCTCGACTTCGATGGAGAGCGTGTCGAAGAACGCCTCGTGCACCAGCGTGTAGCCCAGCCGGCGGAGCGCGGCGGCGAGCGTGCGGGCGAGCCCGTGCACCCGGTCCGCGATGCGCCGGAGTCCCGCGGGACCGTGATACACCGCGTACATGCTCGCCATGACGGCGAGGAGCACCTGCGCCGTGCAGATGTTGCTGGTCGCCTTGTCGCGGCGGATGTGCTGCTCGCGGGTCTGGAGCGCCATCCGGAGCGCCGGCCGCCCGTCACCGTCCCGGCTCACACCGATGATCCGGCCCGGCATGTGCCGCTTGTAGGCGTCCTTCGTGGCGAAGAACGCGGCGTGCGGGCCGCCGTAGCCCATCGGAACGCCGAACCGCTGCGAGCTGCCGACCGCGATGTCCGCGCCCCACTCGCCCGGCGGCACCAGCAGGGTCAGCGCGAGCAGATCGGTGGCGGCGGTGACGAGCGCGCCGGCCGCGTGCGCCCGCTCGGCGAGCGCCCGGTAGTCGGCCACGCGGCCGTCGGTGGCGGGGTACTGGACCAGCGCACCGACGACTTCCGGGCCGAACTCGAACCCCTCGGCCGACCGCACGAGGATCGTGAGGCCCCGGCCGGCCGCACGCGTGCGCATCACCGCGATCGTCTGGGGGTGACAGGCCTCGTCCACGAGGTACACCGGGTGCTCGCGCTTCTTCGCGATCGCCTCGGTCATCCACATCGCCTCCGCGGCCGCGGTCGCCTCGTCGAGGAGCGATGCGTTGGCGATGGGCAGCGCGGTGAGGTCGGAGACGACCGTCTGGTAGTTGAGCAGCGCCTCTAGCCGCCCCTGGCTGATCTCCGCCTGGTACGGCGTGTAGGCAGTGTACCAGCCCGGGTTCTCGAGGACGTTCCGCTGGATCACCTGCGGCGTGAACGTGCCGTAGTAGCCCATGCCGAGGTACGAGCGAAAGATCTCGTTCTGGCCGGCGAGTGCGCGGAGGGAGCGCAGGACGTCGCGTTCGGTGCGGCCTTTGGGAAGCGCGAGCTTGCGCTGGAGGCGGATGTCCTGCGGGACCACGGCGTCGATCAGGGCGTCGAGCGAGTCATACCCCAGTCCCTGCGCCATGTCGTCGATGTCTTCGGGCCGCGGACCGATGTGGCGGTAGGTGAAGCGTTCCGGGCGCGGGATGGAAGCCCTCAAGCGTTACTCCCCGATCTGATTGCGGTAGGCGTCAGCGTTGAGGAGATCGTTCAGCTCGGCCGGGTCATCGGCACGCAGCCGCACCATCCACCCCTCGCCGTAGGGGTCGCGGTTCACCACCGCCGGGTCGCCGTCGAGGCCGCCGTTCACCTCGGTCACCATGCCGGTCACCGGACTGAACAGCTCGGAGACCGCCTTGACCGCCTCGATGGTGCCGAAGGGCTGGTTGGCCGTGACCCGATCGCCCGGCTTGGGCAGGTTGACGAAGACCACGTCACCCAGCTCGCCCTGGGCAAAGTCCGTGATCCCGACGGTGAGCACGCCGTCGGTGCCGGCGCGCACGTACTCGTGGTCCTTGGTGTACTTGAGGTCGGCAGGAATGCTGGACATGGGGGCTTTGGGCTATGAGGGCATCCGCTATCCGCTATCCGCTATCCGCTAGGGGGATTGGCGGAGGGAAACTAACCGCGGCCGCGAATGAACGCGACTAGAGCTGTATCCGCGTTCATTCGCGTTCATTCGCGGCGTGCAGTTCCTGCCAGACGTGTCGCGCGCGCCGCTCGAGGTCCTCGAACGTGCTGGCGTTGTCGATGATGTGCGTGCTCCGCGGCCGCTTCTCCGCGGCCGCCATCTGTGCGGCCATCATGGCGTCCGCCTCTTCGGCGCTGAGCCCGCGGTGCCGCATCAGACGCGCTCGCCGGAGCGCGGGCGGCGCGTCCACCAGGACCACGGCATCGAACCGCTCGGGGTCGTCGGTCTCGAAGAGCAGGGGGATGTCGCTCACCACGATTCGCGCCCCCGCGCGGCGGGCGTCCTCGATGAGCACCGCGGCCCGGCGGCGCACCTCCGGGTGCACGATGGCGTTCAGCGCCGCGCGCTCGGCGGGCTCCCCCATCACGCGGGCACGGACCACGGCGCGGTCCAGCTCGCCGTCGGCCCGGACCACTTCGTGCCCGAACCGTTCGACGATGGCGGCGAAGACCGGCGTGCCCGGGCGCTGGGCCTCGCGCACGAGGAGGTCGGCGTCGATGACCGTGGCCCCCCAGCGGCGGAACAGCTCGGTGACGGTGGATTTGCCGGAGGCGATGTTGCCAGTGAGGCCGATGTGGAGCATGGGCGATGGGCTATCCGCTATCCGCTATCCGCTATCCGCTCTGGCCGCGGTCATCCCAGCGCGGCCGCGGTAACCGAGCGACGGCGGTGAGCGCGGATAGCGGATAGCGGATAACCTCACAGCAGGCGGCCTTGATCCTCGTCTATGCGGGGAACCTGGTGACACCGCCGGCAGCGCGCCTCATAGCTCTCGGTGCCGCCCACCATGATGGTGGGCGCGTTGTACGGAGCCGGCCTGCCGTCCACCAGCCGCTGGTTCCGGGTGGCCAGCTCCCCGCACTTCACGCAGATCGCCTGGAGCTTGTCTACCCGTTCGGCGATCGCGAGGAGGTCGCCCATCGGGCCGAACGGCTCACCGCGGAAGTCGGTGTCCACGCCCGCGAGTACCACCCGCGCGCCGCGGTCCGCGAGAGCCCGCGCCACCTCCACGATGCCGTGGTCGAGGAACTGCACCTCGTCCACCGCGATCAGCTCGGTGTCGAGGCGCGCCTGGCGGAACACCTCGGCTGCGGAGTCCACCGGGGCGGCATCGACCGAGCCGCCGTCGTGGCTGGAGACGTTGTAGAGGCCGGCGTAGCGGCTGTCGAGATGCGACTTGAACACCTGGACGCGCTGGCGCGCGATCACAGCGCGCCGCACCCGGCGGATGAGCTCTTCGCTCTTGCCGGAGAACATGACGCCGGCAACGACTTCGATCCATCCCGGCCGCGAGCTGTGATACATGCGCGCTAATTTAACCGCGGGCTTGCCCGGCGCCGCGACATTCCGGCATATTGCGCGCCCCTTCACCGGCGCCACGATCGTGACGAAGCAGCAAGTGGCCGAAGCCGTCGCCCGGCGACTCAGCGTCCCCAAGGCCCGCGCCGCCGAGATCGTGGATTGCCTGTTCGGCGCGGAGGGCGTGATCGCCGGCGAGCTCAGGAAGGGCGGCCGGGTGCAGATCGCCGGATTCGGTCAATTCGAGCTCCGGCGGCGCGCCGGCCGGAAAGGGCGGGATCCGCGCACCGGCAAGGACATCGCCATCAAGCCGTCCACGGTCGCGGCGTTCCGGCCCGGGAGCGTACTCAAACAGGTTGTGGCAGGAGAGGGCGGGCAAGGGCGGGAGCGGGCGGGAGCGGGAAAGAGCGCGACTCGCTGACCGATCGCTAGCGGGCGTGCCCGCGGCTGTCGCCGCCCATCCGTCCCGGTCGTTGTCCGGCTCCCGCCTTCTCCCGCCCTCGCCCGCCTTCTCCCGTCCTCTCCCGCCCCCGATCGACCTTCGCGGTCACGCGCTTCCTCCGGATCTCTTTCCCGGACAGCGCTTCCGCGATGCGCTGTGCCTCGCCCGCGGGCAGCTCTACCAGCATGTAGGCGTCACGCACCTCGATCCGCCCGATCTGGTCCTTCGGCACCCGCACCTCCTTGGTGAGCACCGCGACGAGATCGTTCGGTGTGGCGCCGTCGTTGCGCCCTACGCCGACGAATACCTTCGCCGTGCCCGCCGCCGCCCGAGCATCGTGGGGAGTCGCCGGGGGCGCAGCGACCGGCGGCGCGGCGCCGGCGCCGGCTGGCGCCGCGGTCCAGAGGTCGTAGAGGGCCGCCGCCACCGCCGAGGGGTCGTAGCGCTCGAGCAGCGGGGCGAGCGCGAGCAGCGCGCGCTCGCTGCCCCGGGCCTCGATAGCACGCGCCACGGTGGCGCGGCGGGCGGCCGCCGCGGACTCCGTCGCGTCCGCCAGTCCCGGCAGCCGGAGCGGACGGCGAGGCTCAGCGATCCGCGTGATCCACCGCTCGGTGCCTGGCGGCACCAGCAGCACGACGTCGCCCGCGGCGGTCAGGAGCCGGAGCCGCTCCACATCCGGCGGATCGAACGCGACGACGACGTCGGCCGGCGGCACGTCCGCGGTGACGACCCGGATGGCCGAGTCGCCGCCCGGCAGGGCGGACGCGATCGCCGCATGGCGGCTCCGGTCTGCGGTCCACACCGTGAGCGACGCGGGGTCCAGCACCTCGAGCAGATCGGCGAGCGCGGACGCCCGTCGTTCCCAGGCTACGCCCACGGTGCGCACCGGTCCGGCCGGCGCGGGCGGCCGAGATCCAGGCGGTGGCGCACCAACCGTCAGCGCCCGCCGCGCGTATCGCTCGCCGAGCTGTGCCGCAACCTCCAGCTCCGACGAAACGATGATGCGCTGGCTCTCCCTCGGCAGGTCGCCCATGAGCGCTTCGAGCGCCTCCAGCCCTTCCCAGCGCTCCGGGCCCGCGATCACCACGGCGCTCAGCGCCTCCGCCTTGAGCGCGCCGCGGTGGAGCAAGGCGCCGGTGGCCGCGGGCGAGGCCACCAGCAGGTCGAGCGACTCGCTCCGGAGCCGCCGTGCCGCGCGCGCGACGCCGTGGGCCGTCTGCACCCGGAGCGCGCTCGCCCGGCTCAGCGCGTGCGCCAGCGCTCCCCACTCCGCGAGCTCGGGCTCCGGACCGATGAGCAGGGCGCGTCCTCCTTCGCTCGCCAGGCGGCTCACCAGCCCGGCGAGGGCAGGAGCCGCGTAGGCCGCGGCCGGCGGCGCCACCACCAACAGGGCGTGACCTCGGGCCGCCGTCGGCGCGGCGTCCTTGACCCGTGGGTCGTCCGCCGTCCATCCGAGCGCCACGAGGGCAGCGCCGACGGCCGGGGTGAGCTGGAGGCGCTCCATGTCAGGGGCAGTCATGGCGCCAAGGTAAGGGCGCTCCAGGGACGCGCCAAGGGCAGCGGCCGCGGTTGACATCACCCTGCGGTGGAGGAACCTTTCCGAGCGAGCACACACCTCCGAACAGCTTCCTTCGAGCCGCCATGCCTGATCCGCTCTCGCCGAACATGCAGCACATCAAGGGTTCCGAAACCGTGGCCATCAGCAACGAGGCCAAGCGGCGCCGCGCCGCGGGCGAGGACGTCCTGGACCTGAGCGTGGGCGAGCCGGACTTCGACACGCCGGCGCCCGTGGCGCAGGCGGGCATCCAGGCCATCCAGAAAGGCCTCACGCGCTATCCGCCCAACATCGGTCTCGCCGAGCTGCGGGCCGCGATGGCCAAGCGCATCTCGCTGCTGTCGGGCGGCCGCGCGGTCAACCCGGATCACATCGTCATCAGCTCGGGATCGAAGCAGTCGCTCTTCAACGTCTGCTTCACCCTGTTCGGCCAGACCGATCAGGTGCTGATCCCGTCGCCCGCCTGGGTCTCGTATCCGCAGATCGTGCATCTCTCGCGGGCGGAGCCCGTGATGGTGCCCGGCGCGCTGGACTGGGGACTCAAGGTGGGCGTGAAGGACCTGGACCGGGCGTCGTCCAAGCGGACCAGGGGTCTGATCCTCTGCTCGCCGTCCAATCCCACCGGCTCCGTCTACACGCTCGCGGAGCTCAAGGCGATCGCGGAGTGGGCTCAGCGGCACGACATCTGGATCATCTCGGACGAGATCTACCGCGTGATCCATTACGGACCCGGTCCCGCGGCCTCGATGCTCGACCTGCCCGACGAGCTGCTCGTGCGCACCGTGGTCATTTACGGCGCCAGCAAGGCGTATGCGATGACCGGCTGGCGCATCGGCGGCGCGCTCGCGCCGCCGCACCTGGCCAGGGCGATGGCGAACCTCCAGTCGCACACCACGACCGGCGCCAATCACCCGGCGCAGTTCGCCGCGGCGACGGCGTTCGCCGACGATCGGGTCGAGGCCGAGGTCCAGCGGATGGTGGCCGCGTTCCGCCGCCGCCGCGACCTGCTCGTCGCCCGGTTCCGGAGCGAGCTGCCGGGCATGGAGTTCGTCGAGCCGCACGGCGCGTTCTACTTCTTCTTCCGGGTGGACGGCGTGCGGGAGAAGGAGCCGGTGACCGGCTCGCTCTTCTGCGAGCAGCTCATGCAGCAGGAGGGCGTGGCGCTGGTGCCGGGCGGCGCATTCGGCGACGACCGCTGGGTGCGGCTCAGCTACGCGGTGTCCGACAAGGAGCTGGAGGGCGCCGTCGACCGCATCGTCCGGTTCACCAAGGCGCTCGCGTCCGCGCGAGCGGCGTGAGCGCCGCGCGCATGGAAGCACGCATCGAGCCGCTCGCGGGGAGCCTGCCCCACATCGGGTGGCGGTGGGATCCGGAGACGGACATCCTCTCCGGCTCGTTCAAGGGCACGCGCACCCAGACCGGCCTCACCGGCACGGTGGAGCTGGCCGACGAGGCGGGCTCGATCGCGGTGCTCGACGTGAATAACGGCGTGATCTGCGGGCTCGACGTCGTTGTGTGGCCGGAGGTGACCACGGTGCCCGATCTCGGCCTGCCGTCGTCGCTCACCGATGGGCGGGTGGTACTGCCCCAGCGGCCCTCACGGCCGGGCGTGGCGTCGGTGGAGGTGGACACCACCCTCTCGGTGCACACCAATCTGTCGGAGAGCCTCTTCCACATCCGGGTGGGCCCGCGCCGCGAATCCGACCTCGTGCGCGTGGCCGATCACCTGCTGATCGAGGTGGATCGCAAGGGCGATCTCGCGGGCTTCTGGCTCACCGACGTGCCGCCGTTTCCTGCCGAAGAAGAGCTGGGCTGAAGCAGCCGCGAATCAAACGCGATCCGCGTTCATTCGCGGCCGGCAGTTCTGGCAAGTAGAGCTCGCGGATCTGGGTTATTTTCCGACCATGGCTGCCGCCCTCCCCGTCGGTCGCGTCGTGGCGACCGAATCGAAGCCGTCCACACCGCACCAGTTCTATTTCCGTACGGAGCGCCACGGCGCCGTCGGCATCGGGACACTGGTGCGCGTCGAAGCCGACGGGCGCACCGTGTTCGCGGTGGTGACCGACGGGCTGGCGTATGCCGCGGATCCCGGTGCCGACGGGGTCGCGGAGACCCGCCTCTTCCTCGCCGCGGTGCTGCGCCAGGTGCCCGAGGAGCCGTTGCAGCCAGTCCCGCTCGGGGCGGTCCATCTCGCCGCTGAGCAGGACGTCGCGGCAGCCCTCCGAATGGATGCCTTCACCGGCACGGCGCGGCCCACCGGCATACCGGTGGGCGTGTACGCGGCCGGCGGGCTCGAGGCGCCGGTCTACCTCGACTGCGACTTTCTGCTCGGGCCCGAGGCCGCGCATCTCAACATCAGCGGGGTATCCGGCCTCGCCACGAAGACCAGCGCCATCGCCTTCCTGTTGGGGAGCATCTTTCAGACATTTCCCCGGCACAAAGGGTCGGTCGCCGCCGTCTGCCTCAACGTCAAGGGTCCCGACCTCTGCTTCCTCGACCAGCCGGGCGACATCACTGATGACGACCGCCGGCTCTACGCCCGCCTGGGCCTTGCGCCCGCGCCGTTCGCGGACGTCCGCTACTACGCCCCGTTCAAGCCGGACGGCGTGAACCTGAACACGCTCCGAACGCACGAGGCGCTGGCGGAGCGCACCGAGCCGCTGGTCTGGGGACTGCGCGAGGTACTCGACTACGCGGAGGTCGTGCTCAACCGGGACGACATTGATGCGAAGGCCGACGCGTTCATCGATTTCCTGGCCGAGCGCGTGGTGGGCCGCGAGTACCACGACGACATGCTGCGGCCCCGGCCGTTCCGGGTGCAGACCTTCGCCGATCTCGAGGAGTTCTTCCGCGCGATCTTCGACTTCATGGAGACGCTGGGCCGGGGCGGCGAGGTCTGGCGCACGCATCACCTCGCGACGATCCGCAAGGTGCGGAACCGGCTCGGCAACATCTCCACGCGCTCCAAGGGACTGGTGACCGACGACGGCGTGTCGAACGACCTGCCGTGGGGGCGCTTCACCGACCGGACGGTCTATGCGGTCGATGTGGCCGGGCTCGATCCGCTCGCGCAGGACCTCGTCTTCGCCCGCGTAGTGTCCATGCTCCGCGAGCACCTCGAGCGCCGCGACCTCGGCGTGGACCACGTGGTCGTCTTCGTGGATGAGCTCAACAAGTATGCCCCGAGCGACGGGGCCGACACGTACGTGCGGCGCATGCTCATCGATCTCTCCGAGCGCGGCCGATACCTCGGCCTCGTTCTCTTCTCGGCGCAGCAGTTCCGCTCGCAGGTGTTCCGCCGCGTCACCGGCAACGCCGGCACGGCCATCTTCGGGCGCATGGACATGGAGGAGCTCGCCACGCCGGGCTACGCCACGCTGTCGGCCGCCACGCGCATCAAGCTCGCCACCCTGCCCAAGGGCGAGCTCATGCTCCGGCATCCGCACTTCACGCAACCGATCTTCGTCCGCTTTCCGCGTCCCGCAGTGCTGAGCGGACGCGACGGGGTGGAGCGATTCCCGCCGGTGCCCGACCTCGCGTTCGCCGATGCGGTAGCCCGGCAGCTCCGGTCGCTGGACCGCCGCCTCGGCCTGGATACGGTGCGCGCGCTCGTGGATGGGCGGCGGGAAGCGGACGTGCGCCGGGCGCTCGCCGCCACCCGCCGCGAACGCCCCGCCGACCCGCTCGCCTTTTTCCGCGCGGCGCTCGGCCGCCGGGTGGAGAGCGAAGTGGTCGCGGTGCGGCGCGGGGTGCCTGCCGTGCGCACCGTCGACGACCCGTACGTGCCGTAACGCTGGCCTGATCTGCCCTTGCCGGGGCATCCCGCCACGCGCCACCTTCCCCGCGGGATGCCCCAACGACTGCTGTCCGACCTGTCGCGCGCCGTCGGCGGTACGCTGAACGGCAACGATGTCCCGGTCGCGGGACTCGCGGTGGATTCGCGCACCGTGCGCCCATCCGATCTCTTCGTCGCGCTCCCGGGCACGCGGGACGATGGCGCGCGGTACATCGCCGACGCCGTCGGCCGCGGCGCGAGCGCCGCTATGGCCCGCGCGCCCGTGCCCGGGCTTCCGACGCTCGTGGTTGCCGATCCCCGCCACGCGCTCGCTCCTCTTGCCGCCGCTTTTCACGGCTACCCGTCGCGCCGGCTCCGGCTGGTCGGCATCACCGGTACGCTCGGCAAGACCTCCACCTCGCTCCTGCTCGAGGCCGCGCTCGCCGCGGGCGGCGTGAGCGTTGGTGCGATCGGCTCGCTCGGTGTGCGGCAGGGGCTACCCCGCACCAGCGCCGGCACCCGCACCGCGCGCCTCACCACGCCGGACGCACCCGCGATCCACTCCACGCTCGCCCGATTCGCCGATGCCGGTGTGACCACTGCAGTCATGGAGGTGACCTCCCACGGCATTCTCCAGGAGCGCGTGGCGGGCCTCGAGCTGGCGCTGGGCGTCTTCACCAACCTGGTCCCCGACGAGCACCTCGAGTATCACCCCAGCGCCGAGCACTACGTCCAGACCAAGCTGCGCTTTCTCGACTTGCTCGGGCCGGGCGCTCCGCTTGTGGTGGATCTCGCCAACGCACGCGTCGTCGCCCGTGCCGGCGAGCGCCGCATCGCGGTGGCGCTCGACGGCTCGGAGGGCGCGCCGGTGCGGGTGCGCTCGGTACAGCACCACCTGAACGGCGTCTCGTTCATTCTGACGATCACCCGCGAGCTGTACGGCGCGCGCGCCGTGGCGGTGGCACCGGGAGAGCTGCCGATCGCTCTGCCGCTGCTGGGCCGTCACCAGCTCGCGAACGCCGCGCTCGCGGCCACCGCGGCGCTGCTGCTCGGCGTGAGCGCCGAGGCGATCGGCACTGCCTTCGAGTCGCCCCCGCCGCTCCGGCGCCGCATGGAGGTGGTGTGGGGCGGACGCCCCCTGGTCATCGACGACACCGTCGGTAATCCGCGCAGCCTCCGCGCGGTCTTCGAGAGCGTACAGCGTCTGAGCCGCGGTGGACTTCGCGTGGCGTTCGGGATCCGCGGCGCGCGCGGCCCGGCCATCAACCGGCAGCTTGCAGCGACGCTCGCGGAGCAGGTGACCCGGCTGGCGCGCGCGACCTCGGTCCACCTGGTCGTGACGGCGAGCGAGGACGCGGCGGGCGCGGCCAACCGGGTGCGGGCCGACGAGCGCACGGCCGTGCTCGAGACGCTCGACCAGGCCGGCATTCCTTACGTCTTTGAGCCGACGCTGGAGCGAGCGGTGCAGCGCACGCTGCACGGGTGCCGGCCCGAGGAGCTCGTGCTGCTCCTCGGCGCGCAGGGAATGGATGCCGCGGCGGAGCTGGTGCGGCGAGCGCTGAGCGCGACCTGAGGTAGTCCTCGCGCGGCCGCGCAAGTGACGCCGCGGAAACGCCTTGCGAGCGCGCGCCAACCGGGGCATTCTCCACCCGTGAAGCTCGCCCACGTCGCCGACCCCCATCTGGGCGTTCGCCAGTACCACCGCCAGACCGCCGCCGGGATCAACCAGCGCGAGGCCGATGTCGCCAACGCGTTTCGCGGGGCGGTGGACGGCGTCATCGAGGCGCGGCCCGATGCCGTGCTCATCGCCGGCGACCTCTTCCACAGCGTGCGGCCCACCAACGCCGCCATCGTCTTCGCGTTCCATCAGTTCCAGCGCCTTCGCGAGGCGCTCCCCGCCGCGCCCATCGTGCTCATTGCCGGCAACCACGACACGCCCCGGTCGACGGAGACCGGCTCGATTCTCCGGCTCTTTGCCGAGCTGGGCATCGACGTCGCGGTGGACGAGGCCCGCCGGCTGGTCTATCCCGAGCTCGAGCTGAGCGTGCTGGCGGTCCCGCACGCGGCGCTGCTGACCGAGGAGCGTCCGTCGCTTCGGCCGGAGGGCGGGGCGCGGCGCCAGGTGCTGCTCGTCCACGGCGAGGTCGAGGGCGTGGTGCCGGGTGACCGGGCCGCCCTGGAATACGGCGGGGCGCCGCTGTCCCCGGCGGAGCTGGGGATCGACTCGTGGAGCTACGTCGCGCTGGGGCACTATCACGTGCGGCACCGGGTCGCGCCGCGCGCGTGGTACGCGGGCGCGCTCGAGTACATGAGCTCGAACCTCTGGGGCGAGCTGGCCGACGAGGCGCGGCTCGGGGTGAGCGGCAAGGGTTGGCTGCTCGTGGACGTGGACGGCGGGACGGTGGAGTCGCGCCCGGTGGCGGCTGCCCGGCGCGTGCTCGATCTGGAGCCGATCCGCGCCGAGGGCATGGACGTCGCGACGCTGGACGCCGCGATCGCCGGGCGGCTTCAGGCGGTGCCGGGCGGCATCGCGGACCAGATCCTTCGCCTTCGCGTCTACGACGTCCCCCGCCACATCGCACGCTCGCTCGACCACACGGCCATCCGCGCGCGGAAGGCCGAGGCGCTCCACCTGAACCTCGATCTCCGCCGCCCCGAGGTGCACCGCATGGTGGGCGTCGGCGCCCCGGGTCGCCGGCAGACGCTGCCCGAGCTGGTGCGCAGCTATCTCGAGCGCCGACCCCTTCCGGCCGAGCTGGACCGCGCGCAGTTCGTGCGCACCGGCGGCGAGCTGATGGATGCGGTGGAGCGCGACGCCACCGCGGCCGGCTGATGCGTCTCCACCGGCTGCGCCTCGTGAACTTCCGCCAGCACGAGCTCACCGATCTCGAGTTCGGCACCGGGCTCACCGGCATCATCGGCCCGAACGGGGCGGGGAAGACCACGCTGCTGGAGGCGATCGCGTGGGCGATGTACGGGATGCCCGCCGCGCGGGGGAGCCGCGAGACGATCCGCCGCCGCAACGCCCCTCCGCGCGCCAAGGTCGAGGTCGAGCTGCAGTTCACCCTGGGGGCCCACGAGTACCGCGTCGTGCGGGGGCTCACCACTGCCGAGCTGTACCAGGACGGCGACCCGTCCCCGATGGCGAACAGCCTGGGCGCGGTTACCGAGCGCATCACCCGGATCCTCGGCATGACGCGCGATGAGTTCTTCAACACCTACTTCACCGGCCAGAAGGAGCTGGCGGTGATGGCGGCGATGAGCGCACCGGAGCGGGCGCAGTTCCTGTCCCGGGTGCTCGGCTACGAGCGGATCCGCTCCGCCCAGGAGCGGTTGAAGGAGAAGCGCTCCTCGCTCCGCGCCCGGCTCGAGGCGCTGCGCGCCGGCTTGCCGGACCCCGCCGAGCTGGAGGAGGACGATACCCGCGCCCGCGAGCGGCTCGCCCGGGCCCAGGCTGCGGAAGAGGCCGCGTCCACTCGATTCGTGGACACGTCGGCGATCCTGGCGGAGCAACGGCCCAGGTGGGAGCGGCTCCAGCAGCTTCGCGACCGGACGCTGACACTGGAGAACGAGCTCCGCGTGGCGGAGCACGCCCGCGAGGCTGCCGCGGATCGCGCCGGACGGCTCGAGCGCCAGGTCAGCGAGGCCGCCGGCGCTCGGGTCCAGCTCGATGCGCTCTGGCAGCGGCTCGAGCCCCTGCCGACGCTGCGCGACGAGGTCGATCGCCTGCGCCGGCAGGCGGAGGGTTTCGCGGCTCGGCAGGCGATGGCTGCCCAGCTCGAGGAAGTCCGGGAGGGCCTCGCACGGGTCCGCGACCGCCTCGCGCGCGTGCCGGCCCCGGCCGCCATTGCGGCGGCGGAAATGAAACTGGCCGACGTTCGCGCGGCTCACACGGCCAGCGTGCTCGACGCGGAGGAGCGGCGCACCGGATGGGTGCGCGACACGCAGGACGCGCGCACCAAGCGGCAGGGGCTGCTCGGCCAGTATCGCGACCTCAAGGAACAGCGCGAGCGACTGGTGCAGGCGGGGCCCGATGGCGTCTGTCCCACCTGCGCGCGTCCGCTCGGCGGCGAGTTCACGAACGTGCTCGGCGTGCTCGATCGGCAGCTCGAGGACGTGCTCTTCAATGGTAACTTCTACAAGCAGCGGATCGAGCAGCTTCAGCCGGAGCCGCCCGAGCTGCTCGACGCCGAGCGGCGCCGTCTGGCGCTCGAGGCGGAGCTCGGCGAGGCGAGTGCGGAGGTCGTGCGGCTCACACAGCAGGCGCAGGACGGCGTCGCACTGGAGCGCGATGCCGGCCGGCTGGCCGGGCGCGCCGCCGGTCTCGAGGCGGAGCTCGCGCGTCTCCCTTCGGCGCACGATCAGGCGCGCTACGAGGAAGTCGAGCGTCAGGTGCGCGCGCTCGAGCCGCTGATGCTCCAGGCGGAGCGCCACCGGCTCGCGGCCGAGCGGGCTGAAGCGGTCAAGGTCGAGCACGCGGAAGCGGTGGCGGCGCAGTCGGCGGCCGAGGCCCGCGCCGCCGAGCTCCGGACTCACCTGACGGAGCTCGGCTACGACGAACGCGCGTACCGCGAGTCGCGGGACGCGGAGCAGACGGCCGACCGGGCTCGGCGCGAGGCCGAGCTGGCGC
>JBOHSN010000091.1:0-16141 GCA_050733215.1 Gemmatimonadales bacterium | reverse complement strand
AGGCGGCGCTGGCGGACACCTCGGCGCGGGTGCGGGCGGCGGCGGCGGCCGGGCTGGCGGGCCATGCCGATCCGCGTGCCTTCGCGCTGGCGACGGAAGCCTTCCGCCGGGACACGAGCTACGCGGTGCGCGCGGCCGCGCTCACCGCAGCCGCGAGCCTCGACCCGGCGGACGCCCGCGACCTCGTGCTCGAGGGCCTGCGGACGCCGTCCTATCGGGACGTAATCCAGGTGGCGGCGTTGGAGTCTGCGGTGGAGTCGGGCGACACCACGGTGGTAGCGGCGGCCGAGGCGCAACTCGGCGACCAGCGGCTCGTGGCGCTCGCGCTCGGGGCGATGGCTGCCCGCGGCAGCGACGCCGCGCGGCAGGCGCTCGAGCGCCACCGGCAGGACCCACGGCCCAGGGTGCGCCGCTGGGTGGCGGACGCCCTCGGCAGGACGAACGCATCGGCGGGATCGTGATGCGACGCGGGTCTACCGGGCCTCTGGCGGGTGGTACAGGAAAATCTTCTGCACGGCACGGAGCCGGTCGGCGAACTCCAGCGGGGTGAGATCGTACACCTCGTCGTCCGCGCCGATGAGCGCGGCCATCGCGCCGCCGGGTGCGCCGAGCTGCATTTCGGACTTCCGGATGAGGCGGAGCTCGTTCACCTGGGCGACGGAGACCACCGCTACTGAGTCGCCGCGCCGGGTGTGGATCGAGTCGCCTTCGAGCTTGACCAGCCGGACATCCCAGAGATAGCTGCCATCGGCGAGCGTGAGCTGCCAGCGGTCGTCCGAACGGCCCTGTGCTGCGATGGATTCCGCCGCGAATGCGGCGAGCAGCGCGAGCAGGAGGAGAAGACGCATGCCCCAACCTAAGCCTCGCCCGCCGACCGAGCGAGAGGCGCGCGTCAGAGGCGCAGGCACATGCATCGGGGCTCCGGAGGGCGCCGCCGCCGGTGACCCGAGCCGGGCGGCGGGCCGGAGCCAAGATGATGCGGGATTTGGCGGTAGGCGATCGGAACAGTATTGTTCCCGGAGGCGGCCAAGCCGGACGGGGGCGTAGCTCAACCGGTAGAGCAAGGGACTTTTAATCCCTAGGTTCCGGGTTCGAGTCCCGGCGCCCTCATCGCCCCGGGCCGAGCGCAGCGCGGTTTCGAGCTGTTTCGGGCTACCAGCCCGGGGTGCGGCGGGTTACTGTTCTGCCGACGTTTCCAGCCAAGCCGTTCCAGATTTCGCCCCTGCGCCGCCCCGGAGCGGCCACGCGGGGGCGTGTGCGTGGCCGGGTACGTCGCTCCGCGGTGTCCGAACCATTCAATCGTAGCGAAGGGGGTTTCATGCGGTACGTGTGGCTGATGCTCGCGCTCGTCATGGCCGGAACCACCGCCTGCGATCGGAGCCGCGATGAGCTGAACGCGGCGCTCGCCGAGGCGAAGCAGGTTTCCGCCGAGAAGGACAGCCTGTTGAACGAGGTGCTGGAGACCACGAAGTTCGTCAGCGACCTCAATGCCGAACTGGCCAAAGTGAAGAGCGTGGGCGTGAGCCCCGTGCCCGCTTCCGAGGAGACGGCGTCCGGCGCCGCCCAGGAGCGCACCGCCGCGCTCGGCCGGATCAAGGAAACCATCGCCCGCCTCAACGAGGCCGAACAGAAGCTCAACGCGCAAACCCAGCGCGCGAGCCGGATGGGCCGCCGCAACGAGCGGCTGCTGGCCCAGCTCGAGTCGGCGAAGCAGACCGTCGCCGATCTCAAGGCCGCCGCCGAGCGGCAGGAGGCGGAGTACACCGCCGTCATCGACCGCCAGAAGGTCGAAATCGCGGCGCTCAGCAGCCGGGTCGACACCATGAGCCTGGTGAACGAGCAGCTCAACGCCAGCAACGTCGCGCTGACCGATACCGTCGGGCAGCTGACCGACTACAAGAACACCGTGTACTACGCCGTCGGCACCAAGAAGGAGCTCATGGAGCGCGGCGTCGTCGCCAAGGAAGGGTCCAAGTTCCTGTTCTTCGGCGGCACGCACATCGTCCCGGCCCGCGATCTCAACCCCGAGGCGTTCACCCGGGTGGACAAGACCCGCGATCTCACGATCGCACTGCCCCGCGAGGACAAGACCTACAAGATCATCTCGCGGCAGAGCCCGCAGTTCCTCGCCTCGTCGTCGCTTACCCAGGACGGGAAGAAGGTGCACGGCTCGCTCCAGATCGAGTCGCCCGAGGAGTTCTGGGCCCCGTCGAAGTACCTGATCATCGTCGAGGACTGATCGACCGGGCGGTACCGGCGGTAAAGGCGGTACAGGCGCTAGGGGAGGCACCAAGGGCGGCAAGGTGATAAGGCCTTGCCGCCTTTGGGCTTTGATATCTTCCTGACCGCCATTACCGCCCCTTCCGTCTAGCTGACCTCCGGCCCTGGCGCCCTTGCGGGCAGCCGAGCCGGAGGTACGTTCGAGGCGCTCATCGGCAGGTTCGCCCGGCTCTCCACCCTGCGCCCTCGCCCGAGGGCAGGAGGTCGCCTCAATGAACATGCTTCTGGCACTCGCACTCAGCATCGGAGTCCTGATCGCCGTTTGGACCTACATCGCGCTCGGACCCGCGGCGCTACCGGTCTGGGCCGGCATTATCGCCTGGGGGTGCTTCTTCGCCGCCGGCGGCAAGACCGACGGGCTGCTGAAGACGCTCGCATCGACTCTGTCCGGCGTCTTCTGGGCGTTCGTGGCGCTGAACGTGGCCAACAGCGTCGCACCGGGCAACCTCGCCGTGCTCTCGGCCCTCGTCGGCGTGGTAGCGGCCGCGATGGTGCTGCAGTCCAAGGTCTCGATTCTCGCGTTCATTCCGGGCGCTTTCATCGGAGCTGCTACCGCGGTCAGCGTGGTCGTCGGCGCGGCCGGCACCTATCCCAAGGTGATCGGCGCGCTCGTCGCAGGCGCGCTCTTCGGCTACGTCTCCGAGCTGCTCGCCGGTACATTGAGCGGGGCCTCACGCAGGACGGCACAGGCCAGCAGCGCGTAAACCCGAGGGTGGCGGGAGGGGCCCGGCCCCCCTTCCGCCGCTTCCCACCCCCCGCCACATTCACCGCTCGTCTTTCGGGATGAGGTACGGTGACGACGGTGTGGCTGGACGGCCGCTGGCTGGATCGCGAAACCGCCGTCGTCTCCGTGTTCGACCACGGGCTCCTGTACGGCGACGGCGTGTTCGAGGGGATGCGATTCTACGGCGGGAAGGTGTTCCGTCTCCAGGAGCACCTCGACCGCCTGTACGATTCGGCGCACGCCATCTGGCTGACGATACCGATCGCGAAGCAGGAGCTGTCCGCGGTCACCGAGGAGGGGGTGCGCCGGTCCGGCCTCACCGAGGGCTACCTGCGGCACGTCGTCACCCGCGGCGTCGGCGATCTGGGACTCGATCCGCGGAAGTGCGCCACACCCTCGATCATCATCATCACCGATACCATCCGGCTCTGGCCCGAAGCGGCGTACCAGCGCGGGCTGCGGGTCGTCACCGCGGGCACGCCGATTCCGCATCGCGAATCGCTGTCGCCACGCGTCAAGTCACTCAACTACCTGAGCCACGTGCTCGCGAAGATCGAGGGCATCCAGGCCGGTGCCGACGAGGTGCTCATGCTCGACCCGGCCGGATTCGTTGCCGAGGGCTCGGGACAGAACCTGTTCGTGGTGCGGGGCGGCCGGATCCGCACGCCGCCGGCGTGGAGCGGCATCCTGCGCGGGGTCACCCGAGATGTGGTGGTGGACCTCGCTACGGCCGCGGGATATGATGTGCGCGACGAGCCGCTGAACCGCTACGACGTGTATACCGCCAACGAAGCCTTCTTCACCGGAACCGCCGCCGAAATCATCGCGATCTGCGAGCTCGACGGCCGCGCCATCGGGGCGGGGCACGAGGGACCGGTCACCCGGGATCTCCGCACCCGCTTCCAGGCGCTGGTACGAGACTGACCCGTGAGCCCAATGCCCTTGCAGGATCTCCGGCGCGTCACCGCCGCTCTCGAGGCGCTCCGCGGCCGCGCCGTGGCGACCGCGAGCATGCGCTCCGATCTGCGCCAGCTTCGCCTTGAGCTGGACGACGGCTCACTGGTCGTGGTCGGGGTCGGACCCGACCTTTCGGGGAAGGCGCGGCTGGAGGTGGACGTGGTGCGCCGGGCAGCCGACCAGCACCAGCTTGAGGTCCGGTTCGAGGCCTCCTGACCCCACTGGGTGGCATAGCCTTTGCCCCTCCGGGAGGGGGCGTAAGTCCCGATTCCAAGCCTCACTCTCCCTGGCGTCTGCCCCGGAGGCCGTACGACCGCACCGGACCATTCCTACACGGACGCCAGCAGGGTCTCCGATGCCGCTCCGACCCCGGTCACCCAGGAGCGGCTTCGGTTCGCGGAGTTCACCCTCGATCGCCTGGCGAACGGCCAGTGCCGCTCGCGGGTGGGGCTTACCTGGCGGGGCTCCGAGCAGTTCGCCGGTGAGTGCGAGGGCCTCGGCTCGCAGGCGGGAGAGCTTCGCTGTGCGGCGCAGGCCTGCGTGGCCGCGCTGGTGCAGGCCGTCGCAGGCCAGATCGGGTTCGAGCTCCTGGGCGTCAAGGCCGTGCGCGCCTTCGATGCCACGGTGGTGATCGTGTCGATCGCGGTTCAGTCGGAGGGGACGACCCACCGGGTCGTCGGTTCATATCTGACCGACGCGGAGCCAGCGCGGGGAAGCGCACTGGCCGTCCTGAACGCGACGAACCGCATCCTCGGGAACCGGCTGTTCATGCGGTAATCCTGTCAATTCGCAGGCGCCTCCGCGGATTGCACTCCGCGGGTGGGCCGAACGTTTGCCGAAAGCCGTGCTGCGGCCCGTTCCGGGCCATGGGGTGGAGGACGTTAATGAAGCGATTCGGGCCGTTCCTCTTCGTGTGTCTCGCCGCTGCCTGCGGTGGCCATCGGTCCACCCCCGCGGAGCCCGCGCCGGCCGCCACACGACCGCAGCCCCCGCCGCCAGTTCCCGCCGCCGATACGCTCGACATCATCCCGCCCGCGCCGGTGCTGCTCTCGAGCGTCGACAGCGAGCTGGCCGAAGCGCTCCGCATCGCGGCCGACTCGGCTGCCGACGAGGCCGTCCTGGAACAGCTCTTCGCCGAGCTGCCGGACTCGCTGAGCAGCGAGAGCGAGGAGGCGAACGAGGGCACGACCGGCGGGACGGCCGCAGCGGCGGCCGGCGCGGTCACGTTCGATATCGCGGTCGAGCGGTTCAATACCCACAGTCGCGTCCAGTACTATCTCGACTTCTTCCGGGGCATGGCGCGGGAGCGGTTCTCCATCTGGCTGAGCCGCATGCCGAAATACGAGCTGATGATCCGCCGGCGGCTGCAGCAGGAGGGCCTGCCGAACGATCTCATCTACCTGGCGCTGATCGAGAGCGGGTTCTCCAACACGGCCACGAGCCGCGCACGCGCCGTGGGCATGTGGCAGTTCATGAAGGGCACCGGCAAGTACTACGGGCTCCGCGTCGATCGCTGGGTGGATGAGCGTCGCGATCCGTACCAGGCGACCGACGCCGCCGCGCGTCACCTCAAGGATCTGACCGACCGATTCGGGTCGCATTATCTCGCCGCTGCGGCGTACAACGCCGGCGCGGGCCGGGTGTCACGGGGCCTGGTGCGGCTGCCCGATAACGAAACCGATACGCTTTCCTCCGACGCGACGTTCTTCCGCCTCTACGACACGAAGCTGCTCCGGCGCGAGACGAAGGACTACGTGCCGAAGCTGATCGCCGCCGCGATGATTGCGAAGGATCCGGTGCGGTACGGCTTTCCACCCCTGCCGCCGCCCGATACCGGCGCGCAGTACGACTCGCTGCTCGTCGAGGGCATGACGAGCTTCGACGTGCTCGCCCGCCTGTCGGAGACGACCGTCGCCACGCTCCGTGAGCTCAACCCGCAGTACCTTCGCCTCACCACCCCGCCGAGCGGGACATGGGTGGTCCGGGTGCCGGTCGGGCGCGGCAGCGCCACCGCCGACGCGTACGCCGCGCTCCCCGCCTCGCAGCGGGTGACGTTCCGCGAGCACATCGTTCGGCGGGGCGAGACCATGGGCGGGCTGGCGCGCCGCTATGGCGTCGCCTTGGAGGACATCCGCGCGGCGAACCCGCGCGTCCGGAGCACCAAGCTCCGGTCGGGTCAGCTCGTCGTCGTACCGACGCAGGGCCCCATTTCCGCGGAGGTGGCGCGGCAGGTCTCGGCGCCGGAGCCGGCGGAAGCCACCTGGCACCGCGTGCGGTCGGGCGAGACGCTCAGCTTGATCGCGCGCCGGTATCATGTGAGCCAGCGGCAGCTCCAGCGCTGGAACGGCATGGGGAAGAGCACCCGGATCCGGTCGGGCCAGCGGATCCGCGTGTCCACCGGCGACGCCGCCCCGCGCCCCGCCCCGCGCGCCGGCCGGAAGTCGGTGCGCAAGGCGCCGGTCCCGGCGGCGGCCGCGGAGGAGGCGCGCAGCCACATGGTTCGCAGGGGCGATACGCTGACGGGCCTGGCGCGACGCTACGGCGTCACGGTCCAGGCCCTCAGGAAAGCCAACGATCTGTCGGTGGACGAGGTGCTGAAGAGCGGCACACGCCTCCGGATTCCCGCCTAACGCCAGCCCGCGGTCGCTGCCTCCTCGCTCACGGTCCGGGGAGCGCGGTAGTTCTTCAGCACGGCGTCGTCGTAGCCATTCTTCGGATCACCGCCCTGGGCCAGGATCTCCGCCACGCGGCCCGGGCCGCGGTTGTACGCGAGCAGGGCCAGATTCATGTCGCCGTCGAACTGCCTCAGCAGGTCCTGCAGGAACCGGAAGCCGATCCGCAGGTTGGTGTCCCGGTCGAGCAGCCGCGCTTCGGTCAGCGTCGAGTCGTAGAAGCGAGCGGTGGCGAGCTGCAGCTGGGTGTAACCCATCGCCGCCATGTGGCTCCGCGCCGTGCGCTTGAAGTCGCTCTCGACCTTCACCAGGCGAAAACCAAGCGCCGGATCCAGCCCCTCGCTCAACGCGATGTCGTAGATCGCCGCCGCGAGATCGGCGGGGACCTGGTACCGGCCGGAATAGTCGATGATCGCGTGGGCCCGCTCGAGCTGGACCCGCGCTACCGCCGCGTCGCCGCGGGCGGCCGCCGCCTCGTCACTGAGGGAGACGAACTGCCGGGCGACCCGGTTGTCCACCGGGCGCTTGTGATCGGCCGCGCGGACCCGCTTCGTCCATCCGCCGATGGCGCCGAGCAGCACGGCCACCGCGAGCAGCACGGCGCCGCGGGCGACAAACCGCTCGAGCCGCTCCCGCCTGGTGGGCCGCTTACCGATTCGTGTCCGCATCGGAGTCTCCTTTAGGCCAGTCACCCCGGGTGCCCCCGGTCTTGGACGTCAGTCGCACTCCTTCGATGACCATCCCCCGGTCCACTGCTTTGACCATGTCGTATACTGTCAGACAGGCCACCCCGACGGCGGTGAGCGCCTCCATCTCCACGCCTGTGCGCCCCGTCACCTTCGCGACTGCCCGGATGCGCACGCCGGGCAGTTGGTGGTCCAGCTCCGCCTCGACCGTTACGAGGTCGAGCCCCAGCGGATGACACAGCGGGATAAGTTCGCCCGTCCGCTTGGCGGCCATGGTGCCGGCCAGCCGCGCCACCGACAGCACGTCGCCCTTCTCCACACCGTGCCCGGCCACCAGATCGAAGGCCGCACGGGACATCCGAACCACCCCTTCGGCGGTGGCGGTCCGTTGGGACACCGGCTTCCCGCCGACGTCCACCATACGCGCCTCACCCTGGTCATCCAGATGCGTCAGCTTCACAGCGCCTCCGCCAGATCGTCAGCCAGGGCGGCGAGCAGCAACTGGGGGTTCACGTTGCCCGCGGCAGCCTCCCGGGCCGCAGCCACCCGCTGCATCGCCCCCACCAGCGCCCCCGGATCACGTCCGGTCGTGACAGCCTTGGGCAGCGCCCGCCTGGGCTTCACACCGCTGGCTAACCGGGCCGCATCGGCCAGGGTTTCCGCCAGTGCATCCAGCAGCGCGGTGAATTCCCCGCGGGCGGCAAACGCCGGTTGCCGGATGGCCCGCTCCAGCCGATCACCCGAACCCGACGCCACCGCTTCGAGGAATGCGGCCGCCGCCTCGTAGGCCGCAGCCCCGTTCGCTCCGCCAATCACCGACCCCGGGGCGCCTTCTGCTTCGGGTGCGGCGCGACCCAGCACCTCGGCCACCTCGGCGTCGCTCAGCCGGTTGAGGCGGAGCGGAACGGCCCGTGAGCGGACGGTCGGCAGCAAGCGCCGGGGATCCGCGGCCGTGAGCACGATCCGGGTGTCGGCCGGTGGCTCCTCAAGGAGCTTGAGCAGCGCGTTGGCCGCATCCGGGCTCGACTCCTGGGGGACGAGCCGCTCGGCGTCGGCCACCAGGAACAGCTTCACCCGCGCCTGCACCGGCGTCAGCACCGCCCGCCGAAGCAGGAGCCGCACGCTGGGCATTCCGTGGCTTGCCATGCCATCCACCGGGCCATACAGACGGGCGGTCCGGCGCTCAGTCATGATCTGGGCCAAGGCGTCGGCCGCCTCTTCTACCTGCCGATCGGCGTCGCCCTTGGGGCGCGGGATCGGGACAAACCAGTGTAGGTCGGGATGCACCAGCCCAAGCACCAGCCGGCACGGTGTACACACCCCGCAGGGCTCGTCTCCCGGCCGCTCGCAGAACAGCAACTGGGCGATCCAGAGTCCCAGGCGCTGACGGCCGATGCCCTGCGGGCCGGTGAGCAGCACCACCTGCGGAAGCCGGCCGGATCGATACGCGGCGGCGATCCGTCGACGGGCATCAGCGTGCCCGACGAGGGGTTGCAAAGGCATGGAGAGAAGGTAGAAACCCCACCGGCCGATGGTAGGGGTGACTGTGTAACATCTTTCTCAACATGGCGTTAGCATGTGTTTTGATGTCCCTTTATGCGGTAAAGTCCAAGGCAGTTGCTCAAGAATCATGAGTGACTGCTCACACGCATCACTTCACTTGCGAGCACCGGCTCACATCGGTCGAAACGCCACTTTCCGGCCGCGGACCGCCACGGTAAGCTAACGGGTGCGGCCGCACGATCTTCGCGGCATCCTGTAGGCCGGAAGAAGCGGCCGCCGGCCAGTTGCCCGGACCGTCGCGGCGACCTATACTGCGCGCCGGTTCGGCCCTTCAGGGGCCTCGATCCCGGATAGCTCAGTTGGTAGAGCAGCTGACTGTTAATCAGCGGGTCGCAGGTTCGAGTCCTGCTCCGGGAGCTTCATCAAGCCCTAATCACCTGCAGCCCACCCCTCCCAGCGGTCCTCGCGGTCGCCGCCGCCCCAGACGGGGAGACAGCGCGTTGCACTGACGCGCACCATCTCCACCACCTGGTCGTCGACGTCCGCGGGCGGCCACTCGCAGGCCCGGCAGCTGCTGCTCGAAGCGGTCGCCGCTTTCGCCATGAGAGCGGAGATCGCGCTCCGCCTTTCAGGCGCGCCTCAGGCCATCGTTCGCAGGTACTCGGCGAGACGATCGAAGCTCTCAGACACGCCGTCCTTCATGCCGGTCTTGAGGGCCGCGTCGCGAGCCTCCTTCGATGGGTAGAGCACCGTTTGCGTGATGGTCGTCTTGCCATCCTCCTCGGTGAGGATCAGCGTGTTGAGCGTTTCGGGCCAGTCGCCCCCCCACGACTCGGTGGCGACCAGCCGCTCGGGCGGCCTGATCTCTCGATACACGCCGCGCATCTCCATCTCGGTGCCGTCGGCACGGCGCCAGACGAAGTGCCACGCCCCGCCCGGGCGGAGGTCGATCTCGCAGACGGGCATGGTCCAGCCTTCCGGGCCCAACATCCAGTGCGGCAGGTGTTCGGGCTTGGTCCAGGCGTCGAAGACGAGCCTGCGCGGCGCGTCGACGACGCGCGTCATGGCGACCTCGCGGTCCGACGGCGTCGTGAACGTCGTCGCGTTGAGCTTATTCGTCGTGGCCACGATTCCTCTCCCTTTCTTTGAGGTGTTGTAGGTACTTGTCGAGTCGTTTGTAGTTCGCGTCCCAGAAGCGGCGATAGTCCTCAGCCCACTCGGCGACCTCCTTGAGCGGCGCCGCCTCGAGCCGGCGGGGCCGCCACTGCGCCTCGCGGCCGCGCGCGATGAGGCCGGCGCGCTCGAGCACCCGGAGGTGCTTGGAAACGGCAGGGCCGCTCATCGGGAACGGTGCCGAGAGTTCCTTGACCGTGGCCGCGCCGCCGGCGAGCCGGGCGAGGATCGCGCGGCGCGTGGGGTCGGCGAGGGCGGCGAAGGTGGTGCTGAGGGAATCGGTTGCCATGTGTATCTAGCCACTCAGTTAGCTAACCGAACGGTTATATACATCAGGGCCAGTTGCCTGTCAAGCGCCGCAGCGTTACATGAGGCCAGGGTGTCGCGCCGTTCCCGGCCGAGCCAGGTTCATCGGCATCCCTGCAGCTCGCGCTGGGTCATACCGGTTTCCAAACCGGCGACACTAGGCTATCTTCATACCCACCCGACACTTGTAGACATCAGCAGCACGCTCGTCTTCGCCGTCCGCTTCGGCCGTCACTCGTCCAGCTGAGGCTGCCCGCACCCCCGGATTGTCACGTGACATTCAATTCGTAGGTCTTCGCGGCTCTCTTCATCATCGTGCTCGCGCTGCACTACAGCCTCGCGTGGCGCGCGCAGAACGTCATGCTGCTCATCGCCGGCCTCGTGTTCTACGGCTGGTGGGACTGGCGCTTCCTCGGTCTGATGCTTCTCTCGGCCGGGGGCGACTACACGGCCGCGCTGTTCATGCCCGGCGCGTCGCCCCGGCGCCGTAAAGCGCTCCTGGTCCTGAGCATGTGCGCGCGCTGACATCCCCACGCTGCAGATCGTGCTCCCGGTCGGAATCAGCTTCGACACGTTCCAATCCATGGCGTATGCCATCGAGGTATATCGCGGGCGCACCGAGCCGGTGCGGGATCCCGTGCTCCTCTTCCCGGGGCCCCACCGCGGAGGCGGTACGTCGCCCGGCGCGGTCGCTGCTCCGTACCGGCGTGTCGTGGCTGGCGACGATGGTGGTCGGCGGCGCCGCATGGGTGTTCTCCCGCGCGCGGAGCTTCGACCACGCGATGGCCGTGTTCGCAGGCATTTTCTCTGGACGGGGTGGGCACGACACGCCCTGGTTGATCCCGCTTATGGGTCTTTCTGCAGCGGTGCTTTTCATCGACGTTCCGCAATACATCACGAAATCGCGGACGGCGATGCTCCGCTGGCCGTGGCCGATTCGCGGCGTCGTCTACGCGGTACTGGTACTGGCGATCGTCATCTTCGGCGCGGACAGCGATGTTCGGTTCATCTATTTCCAGTTTTAGCACGCTCCAGGTGCGCGGTCTGCGCCCCCGTGCGGGCGCGCTCACGCTCCTGCTGCTATTGACGGTGGAGGTCGCCGTAGGCCGGCAGGAGTGGATCTGGCAGGCGGTCCGCGGCTCGGACATCGGTCTCCTCAACCTCCTGGACCGGCACGTGATTCCCGTCGCTCCGCCGCCCAAGGTACTGCTGATGGGCAGCAGCCGGATGCGGGACGCGGTGCCGCCGCGCGATCTGGAGCGATCTCTCGGGCTGTCGGAAGGCGCAGTGCTCAACCTCGGGGTGACCGGCGGCACCCCATTCGAGGCGCTGGTGCTCTATCGCCGGCACCGGGAGAAGCTCTCGCAGGCCGAGGTGCTGGTGATCTCCGCGGAGGACTGGTACTCCAACGGGGGAATTCGCCCGGGCGACGCCGACCGGCGCTTCGCGACCTTGAGCGGGCGACTAAGCGACTACGGTCTGGAGGAGTCGCTGGGACTCCTGGTGGGCTGGGTGTGGCGAACCTACGATGCCCGATACGCCATCGAACGGTGGATCCGGTGCCAATTCCGCGACTGCGAGGGGTCGGCGTACGTGGGTCCGGATCGGCGCGTGATCTATCGGCGTCCGGGCCCGCTGGAGGGCCCCGCCGAAGTGGACGTTACGCCGGATGTGCGGCGGTTCTACCAGAATTACGCGTGGAGCAACGGCCGGCTGCGACAGCTCGCGAGGCTGATCGCCGCTGCACGGCAGGACGGCGTTCGGGTGATGGTGGTGCAGTTCCCGTTCCGGGACGAGTATCTGAGCGCGGTGCGGGAGCAGCACGGCGAGGCGTACGACAACTACCTCCGCGCGCTACGCGGCCTGGATGGTGCCGAGGTGCTGGTGTTCGAATCGGCAAGCGAGGTCGGAATAGCGCCGCGGCACTTCCGCGACTACGGGCATCTAACGCCGCTCGGCGCGGAGCTCATGGCCGAGCGGCCGGCCGCGGCGATTGCCGCGAGACCTCAGGAGCGGCCGGCGAGCTGAGCCGGCGCTCAGGCCGCCTGGTGTCGTACGACCACCCACTCGCCCGGCAGAGGCGGGTGCTCGAACGCGCTGTCCACAACCACCGCATCGTGGTCCAGATCCACCTGTACCACCTGGCGCTCCTCGCCGTGGAGCACGACCGTATCGCCCGGCAGCACGCCGGCCCAATGCCGCTGCAACACGTGAGGTTCGGTGGGGAACGCCAGCACGGCGCCGTAGACGATCACGGCGAAGCAGGCATACAGCAGCGCGCTGATGACGAGCCCTTCCATGGGGTTCCTCCGGCTGAGGCTCGACCTCCATGGTGGGGATTCCGTCCCGGGCGCGCAAGGTCGCCCGGGGGAGGGCCCTTCTAGCGTCCGCGCCGCCCCTTAAATACCGGACGGCGCGGCCCGCCCGGGCTCGGGGTCTCCTCCTGGCGGCGGGGCGGCGCATCGGCCGGGGTATCGTCGCCGAGACGCCGCCGCACTACCTCCGCGAGGTCCACGCCCTCCTCCCGCGACCGGGGCGGCGCAGCGGCGGGCGGCGGCGGGGCTGCGGCCGTGGATGACGGGACGACCGGAGGCTGAGGCTGGGGCGCCCGGGGCGGGGCGGCGGATCCCTGGGTGAGGATCCGTACGGCCTCCTGTGCGGCGTCCTGGATGCTGCGCAGGCAGGCGGTCGCCGCCTCGCGAGCCCGCCGATCCATCCGCGCCGATTCGACGGCGAACACGTCGCGCAACAGCTCACGCGCGGCGTCGTCGCTCAGCAGGAAGCCCATCTGGTGCAACCGCTGCCGCACGGTCACGATGGCCTCGACGCTCGGCTCGATCGACGCGGCGCTTTCCGGTGTCTTCATGCCGAAACCTCCTGGATGTCGTAAACTATACGCACCGCATGCCGGACGCCCATCTCTTCCTGAAGGATCTCGCCGTTGTGCTCGGCGTAGCCGCCGTCACGACGGTGCTCTTCCAGCGCCTGCGACTGCCGGTGGTGCTCGGCTATCTGCTCGCGGGGCTGGTGGTCGGCCCGCACGTGCCGATTCCGCTGGTCGCGGAGGCGGCGAGGGTGCGGACCCTGGCCGAACTGGGCGTGATCCTGCTGATGTTCTCGCTGGGCCTCGAGTTCAGCCTGCGGAAACTGGTGCGCCTCGGTCCACGGGTGGCGCTCGTCGCGGTGCTCGAGGTCGGGTTGATGCTGACGCTCGGCTACATCGCGGGACAACTCCTCGGATGGAGTCCGCTCACCAGCGCATTCGCGGGTGCCGTGGTGGCGATCTCGAGCACGATGATAGTCGCGCGGGTGCTGGCCGAGGAGCGGGCGGAGCCGCCACTCCGGGATCTCGTATTCGGGGTACTGGTGGTGGAGGACCTGGTCGCTATTCTGCTCATCGCCGCGTTGACCGCGCTGACCTTCGAGGGCCAGCTCAGCGCGGCCCGCGTGCTGAGCACCGGCGGCCGGCTGCTCGCCTTTCTCGTGGGTTCCTTCGCGGTGGGGCTCCTGATCGTGCCGCCGGCGATGCGGAGCATCGCGAGGCTCCGGAGCCCGGAGACGACACTGGTCGCGAGCATCGGCTTCTGCTTCACCGCGGCGCTGGTAGCGCTGTGGGCCGGCTATTCGGTGGCGCTGGGCGCGTTCCTCGCCGGCTCGCTCGTGGCCGAGTCGGGCGCAGCCCGGCAAGTGGAGGTCCTGGTGCGGCCGGTGCGGGACATGTTCGCCGCGATCTTCTTCGTGGCGGTGGGCATGCTGCTCGATCCGGCGGTCATCCGGCGGGAATGGGTGGTGGTCCTGGTGCTCACCGCGGTCGTGCTCTGCGGAAAGGCGGTCGGCGTGACCGTCGGGGCGTTCCTGACGGGTCATGGCACCCGACTCAGTCTCCGCGCCGGTCTCAGCCTCGCGCAGGTGGGCGAGTTCTCGTTCATCATCGCTGGACTTGGCGTCGGGCTGGGTGGGCCGGCGGCATCGCTGCCCCACGTCGCGGTGGCGGTCTGCGCCATTACGGCGTTTCTCGCGCCGCTCCTGGTGCGCGTGTCCGAGCCGATTGCGCTCTACGTGGATCGCCGGCTGCCGCGGCCGCTCCAGACGTTCGTCTCGCTGTACGGGTCGTGGGTGGAGCTGTTGCGCCGTGGAAAGGATCGCGCCACGCCGTGGGCAACGGTGCGCGCGGCCGGCCGCTTCGTGCTGCTCGACGCCGTGCTACTCGCCGGCCTCATCATCGGCGTCTCGATCAACTGGGAGGAACTGCTCAACCTGATCCGGCGATTCGCCGGCGTGGCGCCGGAAGGAGGACGCTGGCTGCTGCTCGCGGGAGCGGCGGCGTGCGCCGCGCCGTTCGCGCTCGGGCTGGCGCGGTCGTCACGGCGTCTGGGGCACGCGCTGGCCGAGGTGGCGCTGCCGGGACGTGGCGCCGGCCGGATGGATCCGGCCGATGCCCCGCGGCGCGCCTTCGTGGTGACGCTCCAGATCGCGGTGGTCATGATCGTCGGTCTCCCGCTGATCGCGGTGACGCAGCCGTTCCTGCCGCCATTCCAGGGCGCCGCGCTCGCGGTGACCGCGCTGCTGCTGCTCGGGCTCGCCTTCTGGCGCACCGCGACGAATCTCCAGGGCCACATGCGGGCCGGCGCGGAGATCGTCGCCGAAGCGCTGGGCTCGCGGAAGCGCGGAGGCGAGAGCGAAACGCTCGAGGAAGTGCAGCGCATGCTGCCGGGACTTGGCACGCTGGTTCCGGTCCGGGTGGGGCCGGCCAGCGCAGCGGCAGGCCGGACCCTGGCCGAGCTGAACCTCCGGGGCCGCACCGGAGCCAGCGCGGTGGCGCTTCGGCGCGGCGGCGGCGACGAGCAGATCGTCTTTCCGACGGCGAAGGTCGTGCTGCACGAGGGCGACCTGCTGGCGCTCAGCGGGTCGCATGACGCGATCGCGGAAGCGGTCCGCCTGCTGGAGAGCGGTGGGACGGCGGAATGGCGGGCGATGCCGCCGGCACCGGTCGTGCCCGATGCTACAGGCGCTCCGCCTCGCGCCAGAGATACCAGCTCGCCACGGAACGATAGGGACGCCACCGCTCCGCCCGCCGCGTGAGGGTGACGGCCGCGGGGAGGCGCCGCATCCCGTAGGCCCGCTGAAACCCTTTCCTCACCCCCAGGTCGTCGACCGGCAGCACATCGGGCCGCCCCAGCCGGAAAATCAGCAGCATCTCCACCGTCCAGCGGCCGATGCCGCGTACTACGGTTAGCCGATCCACCAGCTCCCCGTCGGAGAGCGCCCGTGCTCCGGCCAGGGTCGGGACCGTCCCATCGAGGGTGTGCCGGGCAAGATCCTTGAGGGCCGCGGTCTTGTTGCGGGAGAGCCCGGCGGACCGGAGCACCGCATCGTCGGTGGCGAGGAGCGCGGCGGGGTCGGGCGTTGGCGCCGGTGCGTACAGGGCGACCACCCGTGACAGGATGGTGCCCGCGGCCTTGCCGCTCAGCTGCTGGTAGACGATCGAGCGCAACAGCGCGTCGAAGAGACTGCGCCCCCAGGGTGGACGGAGGACGCAGGCACCCGTACGGCGGATGACCTCGGCGAGGACAGGATCGGCGGCGGCGAGGTGCGCGCACGCCTGATCGGGATCGTAGTCGAGCCCGCCGACCCGGCGGGGGACCGCGGTGCGCGGAGCCGTGATGGTCATGAGCGGAAGCTGCGCTCGGAAGCAACGGAGCGCCAGACGCGAAGGCCGGAGGGCACATCCGCTTTGCGGCCTTCATTACGTTACCGGCCGGACCTTACCGCCTTTACGGTCTCTACCGCCCCTCACCGCCCACCAATGGACCCTGAATCCTTTCGCACCCATGCGCACA
>JBOHSN010000090.1:0-16394 GCA_050733215.1 Gemmatimonadales bacterium | reverse complement strand
GGGGGGGGGGGACGTACTCCTGGGGTGCCGGAAGGCCCCCGCTCACCGCTCACCGCTTACCGCTCACCGCTTTCCCCTGACCGGCGGGAGCCCTGCCTCTTCCCGGATGACGGACGCCATTCCGGACCAGTCGAGATGCGCCCGGTCCCGCGCGAGCGCGGTCAGCAGCCGGTCGCGGAGGAGCCCCGCGAGCGGCAGCGGCGCCCGCAGCTCCTCGCCGGCCTCGAGCACGAGCCCGACATCCTTGAGCCCGAGTGGCATTCGGAAGCCCGCCGGCTCGAAGGCGGTATCGGCCACCAGCTGGCCGTAGCGGCGGACGACCGGCGCCCCGAAGAGCGTCCCGGTCAGAAGATCGAGGAACCGGTTCGGGTCCATGCCGGCTTTCTCGGCCGTGCTCAGGGCCTCGCCGAGCATCTCGATGGTGGCGGCGATCATAAAGTTGCCGAGCAACTTAGCGAGGCTCGCCTGCGGCGCGTCGCCCATGCGGAACGTGCCCTGGCCCACGGCCGCGAGCACCGGCACCGAGCGCTCCACGTCCGCATCGGGCCCGCCCACGACGATCCAGAGCTGCCGCGCGGCCGCCGCCTCCGGCCGTCCGAACACAGGCGCCGCGACGTAGCCCTGCCCCGCCGCCGCGTGCGCGGCCGCGAGCCTTCTCGAGAGCGCCACCGATATGGTGCTCAGCCCGACGTGGCAGGCCCCGCGCCGCAGGCTCGGCAGCATGCCGACGCTCCCGAACACCACTGCCTCGACGGCGCTGTCGTCCGCCAGCATGGTGAGGGCGACCTCGGCGGCGGCGCAGGCGTCGGCGGGCGTGGGGGCGGGGCGCGCTCCCTCGACCTCGCGCGCCCGTTGCGGACTCCGGTTCCAGACGCTCACGCGGAAGCCTGCCGCGACGAGGTTCCGCGCGATGGGCAGGCCCATGGCGCCGAGACCGAGCACGGCGACGGTGGGACGGTCCGGCATGTTTCTCTCCTCTTGAGGTGACGATCTGCACCACGCCCTTTGAGTCGGGCGCGCCGCGAGTATATCTACGGTCTATCCGATGAGTACCACAGCGAGGCGCCGGTGACCAGCCGAACGTCGCAGATCGAGGTTGCGGGACCGAAGGTGAGTGGCATCGAGCGCGTGCTCGCGCCGGGAGCGCTGGCGTTCCTGGCGGATCTCGTCCGCGAGTTCGCGCCTCGGCGCCGCGAGCTGCTCGAGCGCCGCGGTGAATTGCGGCGGCGGTTGAATAGCGGCACGCTGCCTGATTTCCTGCCTCAAACCGCAAAGGTGCGCGAGTCCGAGTGGCGGGTCGCGTCGGCTCCGGCCGACCTCGCCGACCGCCGCGTCGAGATCACCGGCCCGGTCGAGCGGAAGATGATGATCAATGCGCTCAACTCCGGCGCACGAGTCTTCATGGGCGACTTCGAGGATGCGCTCTCTCCGCCCTGGACCAACGTGATCGCAGGGCAGGCCAACTGCATGGACGCCGTGCGCCGCACGCTCGGCTTCACCAGCCCCGAGGGGAAGCGGTACGAGCTGGCGCAGCAGCTGGCCACCTTCGTGGTTCGCCCGCGGGGATGGCATCTCGACGAGAAACACCTGCGGCTGGACGGCCAGGCGGCCCCGGCGAGCCTAGTGGACTTCGGGCTCTACTTCTTCCACAACGCCCACGAGCTGCTGGCGCGGGGCAGCGGGCCGTATTTCTACCTGCCCAAGCTGGAGAGCCATCTCGAGGCGCGGCTCTGGAATGATGTTTTCGGATTCGCGCAGTCCGCTCTCGGCATACCATACGGGACCATCCGCGCCACCGTCCTGATCGAGACGGTGCTCGGCGCGTTCGAGATGGATGAGATCCTCTACGAGCTGAGGGAGCACGCCTCAGGCCTGAACGCGGGCCGCTGGGACTACCTGTTCAGCGTCATCAAGTGCTTCCATCGCCGGCCGGAGTTCATCCTGCCCGACCGCGCCCAGGTGACGATGGCGGTGCCCTTCATGCAATCGTACGCCCGGCTGTTGGTGGACACGTGCCATCGGCGCGGCGCGCACGCCATCGGGGGCATGGCCGCGTTCGTCCCCAGCCGGAAAGACCCGGCGGTGAACGAAACGGCGTTCGCGCGAGTCCGCGCCGACAAGGCCCGCGAAGCGAGTGAGGGGTTCGACGGCGCCTGGGTGGCCCACCCCGACCTGGTGCCGGTGGTCGCGGCGGTGTTCGACGAGGCGCTCGGCGGTGCGCCGCACCAGAAGGGTCGTCGTCCCGCCGTGCACATCGGTCGGCGGGAGTTGCTCGACGTGACGGTCCCGGAGGGCCGCATTACGGACGCGGGGGTGCGCGGCAACGTGAACGTCGCGATCCAGTACCTTGCGGCCTGGCTCGCGGGGTCCGGCGCCGTCGCGATCAACAATCTGATGGAAGACACAGCCACTGCCGAGATCGCGCGGGCGCAGCTGTGGCAGTGGATCCGCCATCGCGTCCGCACCCTGGAAGGCACCACGGTCACGCTCGACCTGGTCCGGGAGCTCATCGGGGCTGAGACGGCGGCGCTGCACGAGCAGCACCCCGACCCGGAACGCCTTGCCCGGGCGGCGAGCCTGCTGGATGCGCTGGTGTCGGCGGAGGAGTTCCCGGAGTTCCTAACGCTCGCCGCGTACGCCGAGCTCTAGTCCCGGGGGAGAGTGGAACTGGGGCGGCTGGAATCGAACCAGCAACCTCCCGGTTAACAGCCGGGCGCTCTGCCTGTTGAGCTACACCCCATCGATTGGGCGATGGAACGGCGGAAGGGAAAAGAGTTTACAGCGCCGTGCATACCGCGGTCAAGCCGCAACTTGACCGCGGCCATCGCGGCAGGTACGCTAGACATCCTCGCTCACCCTGCCTCACTGCTGGCAAGGAGTCGGCTGCATGAAGCGCTCCGTCACGCTGAACATCAACGGATCCTCCCAAGCCGTGCTCGCGGAGCCTCGGACGCTCCTGGTCCACGCCCTCCGGGACGATCTCAACCTCACCGGCACCCACATCGGCTGCGACACCAGCCAGTGCGGCGCCTGCACCGTCCTGATCGACGGCCAGGCGGTCAAGAGCTGCACGGTGCTGGCCGTGCAGGCCGAGGGCCGGCAGATCACCACCATCGAGGGCATCGGCACGGCCGATCGGCTGCACCCGGTGCAGCAGGCCTTCTGGGAGAAGCACGGCCTGCAGTGCGGCTTCTGCACGCCGGGCATGATCATGACGGCGATCGACCTGCTGAGTTCCAACCCCGACCCCAGCGAGGAGCAGATCCGCCACGGCATCGAGGGCAACATGTGCCGCTGCACGGGCTACCAGAACATCGTCGCGTCGGTGCGGCTGGCCGCCGAGGCGATGCGTGCAGGCAACGCCGCCCCGGCGGGCGCGCCCTCCCGTCCCGTTGCCCGGCCGGCCGGTCAGCCGGCCGCCGCCGGCGTCTAAGGAGGCGACCATGGCGACCCTCTTTGGCTCGGGCATCAAGCGCCGCGAAGACCCCCGGCTGCTCACGGGCACCGCAACGTACACCGACGACGTGAAGCTGCCCGGCCTCGTCTATGCGGCCATACTCCGGAGTCCGTACGCGCACGCGAAGATCACGCGGATCGACGCGTCGGCCGCGAGGGCGGCGCCCGGGGTGATCGCCGTCTACACCGGCAACGACGTCAAGGACCGCCTGGTACCGGTCCCCTGCGCCTGGAACATCCCAAACGCCGACCTCAAGACGCCGCCGCATCCTCAGCTCGCCTTCGACAAGGTGCGATACGTGGGCGACGGCGTCGCGATGGTCGTCGCCGAATCCCGCGCGGCCGCGCGCGACGCGGTCGACCTCATCGAAGTGGACTTCGACCCGCTCCCGGCTGGCGTGGACCCGGAGAAGATGGCCCAGCCCCGCGCCCCTCAGGTCCATGCCGACGTATCGAACAACGTCGCCTTCACCTGGGTCGTCGCCGGCGGTGACGCTGATAAGGCGTTCACCGAGGCCGAGGTCAAGGTCAGCCAGCGCATCTTGCAGAATCGGCTCGCGCCGACGGCGATGGAGCCGCGAGCGGCGGTGGCGAGCTACAACCGCGGCACGGGACAGCTCACGTTGTGGGCGACGAGCCAGAACCCGCACATCCACCGGTTCATCTGCTCGGTGATGCTCAAGCTTCCCGAGCACCGGGTCCGCATCATCGCGCCCGAGGTGGGAGGCGGCTTCGGCAGCAAGATCCCCGTGTACGCCGACGAGGCGCTGGTCGGGCTCGCGGCCATGGACCTGGGCCGGCCGGTGAAGTGGACCGAGGACCGATCGGAGAACTACAAGGCCACGATTCACGGCCGCGACCACGTCGAATACGTGGAGATGTGCGGTACGCGGGACGGGAAGATCACCGGACTCAGAACCACGGTCTACGCAGGGCTGGGCGCCTACGCCTCGACCGTCGGGCCGGGTGTTCCCACGATCCTCCACGGGCTCATTTACTCGGGCCCGTACACGATCCCGAACATCCATGGCACCGTCCGCGGCGTCTACACGAACGGCACGCCGGTCGACGCCTACCGCGGCGCCGGACGCCCCGAGGCGACGTACCTCCTGGAGCGACTGGTGGATCTGTTCGCCCGCGAGATCGGGATGGATCCCGTCGAGCTGCGGCGCAAGAACTTCATCCCGCCGGACAAGTTCCCCTACACCGTGGCCACCGGCCTCACCTACGACTCGGGGAACTACGCCGGCGCTCTGGACAAGGCCCTGTCGCTGTTCGACCTGAGGCGGTTCCGGCAGGAACAGGCCGACGCACGGAAGCAGGGCCGTTACCTCGGCGTGGGACTCGTCTCCTACGTCGAGATCTGCGGGTCCGGGCCCTCCCAGGTGGCCGGCGCGGTCGGATTGGGCGGCGGGCAGTACGACTCCGCGATCGTCCGAGTCTATCCCACCGGGATGGTGCGGGTCTACATCGGCGGGAAGCCGCACGGCCAGGGCGAGGAGACCACGTTCGCCCAGATCGTCGCCGACGAGTTCGGCTATCCGGTCGAGAACGTCGAGATCGTCTCGGGCGATACCGAGACCACGCCGCAAGGCTGGGGAACGTATGGCAGCCGTACCACTGCGGTGTGCGGGTCCGCGGTGAAGGTCGCGGCGCAGCGGGTGAAGGAGAAAGCGAAGAAGATCGCGGCGCATCTGATGGAGGCCAACGAGGCCGACGTCGAGTGGAAGGACGGCAAGTTCAGCGTGCGCGGCGCGCCCGGCAGCGGCAAGAGCTTCGCCGAAGTGGCCCTCATGGCCAACCTCGCCTGGAACATGCCCGCGGGCGTCGAGCCCGGGCTCGAGGCCGCCGCGTTCTTCGATCCCAGCAACTTCGTGTACCCGTTCGGGACCCACATCTGCACCGTCGAGGTCAACCCCGACACCGGCGAGGCGAAGATCCTGCGCTACGTGTGCGTGGACGACTGCGGCCCGCACATCAACCCGATGATCGTGGAGGGTCAGATCCACGGCGGCGTCATCCAGGGGCTGGGCGAGGCGCTGCAGGAGATGGTCGTGTACGACGAGGACGGCCAGCTGCTCTCCGGTACGATGATGGATTACGCGGTGCCGCGGGCGAGCCAGATGCCGCGGATCGAGACGGCGTTCACCACCACCCCCTCACCGGTGAACCCGCTCGGCGTCAAGGGCATCGGCGAGGCGGGCACGATCCCCGCCGCCGCGGTGCTGGTGAGCGCAGTGTGCGATGCGCTCGCGCCGCTCGGCATCCGGCACATCGACAAGCCCCTGACGCCTGCTCGCGTGTGGGCCGCGATACAGGCAGCCGGGGGCGGGAGAGGGAGGGAGAAGGCGGGAGCGGCAGGCAACGGATCGGGGGTGGCGCGATGATTCCGGCCGAATTCGAGTATGTGCGGGCGGGCTCGCTCCGCGAGGCGCTGACCGCGCTCGCGGCCCAGGACGGCACCAAGGTGCTGGCAGGCGGGCACAGCCTCCTGCCGATGATGAAGTTCCGGCTGGCGCAGCCGCCCCGCGTCGTGGACATCGGCGCGCTGCCCGAGCTCCGCGGCATCGCCGAGCACCGGCGCGGCGCCCGGATCGGCGCCACGACCACCTACCGCGAGATTCTCGATTCGGAGCTTCTGCGGGAGCGGTTCCCGCTGATCGTCGAGACCACCGATTCGATCGGCGACCTGCAGGTCCGGAACCGGGGCACCATCGGTGGCGGCCTCGCGCACGCCGACCCGGCGGCGGACATGCCGGCCGTTATGGTGGCGCTCGACGCAAGCTTCAATCTCCGCTCCAAGCGGGGCAAGCGGTCCGTGGCGGCCCGCGAGTTCTTCCGCGGACCGTTCGAGACCGCGATCGAGGCGGACGAACTGCTCACCGAAGTGATTCTGCCCCCGCTGCCCCGCACGGCCGGCACGGCGTACGTGAGTTTCGAGCAGGCGGCATCGGGCTACGCGATCGTGGCGGCCGCGGTGGTCATCGGCCTCACGCGCCGCACCGTGAGTCACGCGGTCGTGGCGCTCACCGGGCTCGGCGCCGTGGCGCCGATGGTCAAGGCCGCCGAGCAGCTCGTCGGTACGAAGGGCGAGGCGGATGCGGTGCAGCGGGTGGCAGCGCAGGCACTCGATGGGCTCGAGATCCTCGGCGACATCCACGCGCCGGCCGAGTACCGCCGGCATCTGACCACCGTCGCGGTACGCCGCGCGCTCACCACGGCGCTGGAGCGGGCGCGATAGCGGGCGGGAACTGGCGAGGACGGGCGGGAACGGGCGGAACGGCCGCCCCTCCCGCCCGTTGCTCGAGCCGTCCGCGCAGATCACCAGACCCACCCACCACGTCCCCAAGGACCCGCCGATGAAGCTGAGGTTTTCCGGCGCGCCGGAGATCGCGACCACGCGCGACCACGTCTGGCGCCGGCTCATGGACCCCCACTTCGTCGCCCAGTCCGCGCCGGGAGTGGAGTCGGTGCAGCCGCTCGACGCGAATCACTACAAGGTGATCTCCGCGTTCGGGGTCGGCGCGGTGAAGGTGCGGTTCACGCTGGAGGTCGAGCTGCTCGACGTGATCGAGCCGGAGCGGGCCAAGATGCGCGCACGCGGCAAGGCTCCCGGCTCCAACGTGGACGTCACGGCGTCGGTCCAGGTGGAGGAGCTCGCGCCGGGACGGGTGCGGCTCCACTGGATCGCCGACAGCGACATCAGCGGCACGGTCGCGAGTGTGGGCGCCCGGCTGCTCGAGGGCACCTCGAAGAAGCTCACCGAGCAGTTCTGGACCGACTTTGCCCGGCGGGTGCAGGCCGACGCTGGCTGAGTCTCGAGTGTCGAGTGTCGAGTGACGAGTGACGAGTGACGCGTGCGCATCGCCCGGCTTCCTCCTCAGGAGTTGGCGCAGGCTTCCGCCGATGACCTCGCCGGCGCGGTGCTGCTCGCGCCCGTGCGGCTTGGCGCCGGGACGCTCGCCAAGGGCACCCGCCTCGATGCCACCTCGGCCGAGCGGCTGATCGCGGCCGCGCGATCCGGCGCACTCCCCCACGCGCTGCGGGTCGCGTGGCCGGAACCCGACGACGTTCACGAGGACGAAGCGGCCGCGCGGCTCGCCCGGGCGGTGGGCGGCGCCGGTGTGGAGCTGCGTCCGCCGCGCCAGAGCCGGATCGACCTCGCCGCGAGCTGGGACGGCGTGCTCCAGGTGCGGGCGGAGCCGCTCCGCCGGCTGAACGCGATCGAGCCGCTCGAGGTGTTCACCGTCTTTCACGGACAGGCGGTCCAGACCACGCAGGTTGTCGCCTCGATCAAGGTGGCGCCGCACCTCGTGCCGGCCGGCATTCTCGGAGCCGGAGAGCGCATCGCGCGCGAGGAGGGACCGCTGGTGGAGGTCCGCCCCTATCGCGCGCAGGATGTGGCGGCGGTCGCGCTGGAGGCGATCTCCCCCGACGCGCTCGAACGTTTCGAGCGGGGCGCCCGGGCCAAGCTGGACGCGCTCGGCTCGCGGTTCGCCGGCACCACGGTGATCGCGGACGAGGACCCGGCGACCGTGGCGAAAGGTGTCGGGGCTGTCCTGGACGAGCTCGTTGGGCGCCGGGAGATGCGGCTGGTGCTAGTGGGCGGCGTGTCGGCCGGGGATCCGCTCTCGCCGTTCTGGGAGGCACTTGCCGAGCGCGGCGGCACCGTGGTGCGCCGGGGCGTGCCGGCGCATCCCGGCTCGATGATCTGGATCGCCAGACTGGGCGAGACCCAGCTGCTCGGGCTTCCCACCTGCGGCATGTTCAGTCTCGCCACGGCCGCCGATCTCGTGCTCCCCCGGCTCCTCACCGGCGAGCGGCTCACCGCGGAAAGCCTCGCCGACCTGGGGCACGGCGGACTCCTGACGCGGGACATGCGGTTTCGCTTCCCGGCGTATGCGCGGAACCTCGGGGCGCCCGAGGGGTAACTCGTCTCCATGACCCACTTCTCCAGCATCGACGAGCTCCAGCAGGCGTTCGGCACGCGCGGCTACATCGCCGACCGCGACCTGGCCACCACGCTCTACCTCTCGCTCGTCCTGGGCCGGCCCGTGCTGCTCGAGGGTGAGGCGGGCGTGGGCAAGACCGAGGTCGGCCGCACCCTGGCGCAGGCACTCGACACCGAGCTCATCCGGCTCCAATGCTACGAGGGCATCGACGTCAATACGGCGGTGTACGAGTGGGATTATCCCCGGCAGATGCTGGAGATCCGGCTGCTGGAGGCCCGGGGCGAAGCCAAGTCGGCGGCGACGCGCGACATCTTCGGCGAGGAGTTCCTGATCCGCCGTCCCCTGCTCCGCGCGCTCGACCGCCGCGACCGTCCCGCCGTCCTGCTGATCGACGAAGTGGACCGGGCCGATGAGGAGTTCGAGGCGTTCCTGCTCGAGGTGCTGGCCGACTTCGCCATCACCATCCCCGAGATCGGCACGCTCAAGGCGGAGCGGCCGCCGCACGTCGTGCTGACGAGCAATCGGACCCGCGAGGTGCACGACGCGCTCAAGCGCCGCTGCCTCTATCATTGGATCGACTATCCCACGTACGAGCGGGAGCTCGCGATTCTCGGCGCGCGCATGCCAGGCATCGACGCGGCGCTGGCACGCGAGGTGGTGGGATTCGTTCAGCAGCTTCGGGACGCCGACCTCACCAAGGTGCCCGGTGTCGCGGAAACGCTCGACTGGGCGGCCGCGCTGGCGGCGCTCGGCGCGCGCCGGCTGGAGCCGGAGCAGGTGGAGCAGACGCTCGGCGCGTTGCTCAAGTATCAGGAGGATATAAGCGCGATGCGGGGCGGAGGCGCCCGGACGATGCTGGACGAGGTGCACGCGTCCGCGCGGAGGGTCTAGTCGGCGACGCCGGCAAGCTGGAGCTCGATGCCCTCATCAATGGGACGGGACAGGACGACGGGAAGCTGGGCGATGATCAGGTGCGCACCGCGCAACTCGTCCACCGGATGGGTGGAGGCGAGCCCGATGGTCCGCATGCCTGCCGCGCGAGCCGCCGCCACACCGGGCGGCGCATCCTCGATGACCACGCACCCGGTGGGAGCGACGTCGAGCCGTTCCGCCGCGAGCAGGTAGCCTTCGGGACTCGGCTTGCCGTGCTCCACGTCTTCCGCCGCCACGAGCACGCGAGGGGTCGGGAGGCCGGCGTCGCGAATGCGCCGGGCCGCGCTGGCGCGGACACCCGACGTCACGACGGCCCAGAGTCCGCCCGGCAGTCCCTCGAGCAGCTGCCGCGCCCCGGGGAACGGCTCGATGCGCACGCCGTCCTCGACCACGAATTCGGCGAAGCGCGCCACTTCGGCTTCGGCATCGAGATCGGGGGCCGCCAACCGGATGGTCTCGACCGCGCGGCGGCCGTGGCACACGCGAATGAACGGCTCCACATCGAGGCCCCGACGCGCCGCCCAGTCGCGCCACTGCCGCTCGACGTACGCGGTCGAATCGACCAGCACGCCGTCGAGATCGAACAGCACGGCCGAGCAGCTGATGATCATGTGACCGTTCCTGACTCCGCGGTTCCAGAAAAGGTGACGACTGATGGGCGCTGAACCGGACGGGGGAGCTGCACTCGCACGAAACGCCGTCTGGTTCGGCCGGCTGCTCCACCGGGCGGGACTGGCCGCCGACCCGCCGCGCACCCGTCTCTTCCTGCACGCGCTCCTCGAGCTCGGCTTGCACCGAAAAGCGGACATCAAGGCGGCGGGACGCGCAATCTTCGTCCAGCGCCGCGAGGAGCGTGCCACATACGACACGGCGTTCGAGATCTTCTGGCGGCGTCGGGGCGAGGGCGAGGGCATCGGTCGAACGCTGCCGCGAATCCGGCAGGGAGAGCGCCGCGAGACCGGGTCGCAGGGAGCCGGCGGTGATCCCGGCGGGGACACGGTCGAGCTGTCGCGGCCGCTCTCGATTCGGGGCCCGAGCGATCGGGACGCGATCCGGACGGCGGATTTTGCCGGCCTGACCGCGGAGGAGGCCAGAGATGCCCAAGCGATGCTCGAATCCCTTCGCCCACGGCTCCCGCGCCGGCCGGCGCGCCGGGCGCGGCTCGCGCGGCGGGGACATCGTCCCGCTGCGCGGCGCATGCTCCGGCGCGCGCTCGGGACCGGGGGTGAGGCGCTCGAGTGGCGCTGGCTCCGGCGCCGCACCCGCCCCCGACCCGTGGTGCTGGTCTGCGATATCAGTGGATCGATGGAGCGGTACAGCCGCTTCCTGCTTCGCTTCGCGCACGCGCTCCAGCGGAGCGGCGCTCCGGTCGAAGTGTTCGTGTTCGGCACTCGCCTGACGCGAATCACCCGCGAGCTTCGCACCCGAAGCCCGGATGCCGCGATCCGGCGCGTGGCGGACCGCGTCGTGGACTGGAGCGGCGGCACCCGGATCGGCGAGAGCCTCCGGACACTCAACCGGCGATGGGTCCGCCGGACCGTGCGGAGCGGTGCGGTGGTGCTCATCGTATCGGACGGATGGGAGCGGGGCGACCCCGAGCTCCTGGCGCGCGAGATGGCCGTACTCCGGCGCGCATGTCATCGTCTGCTCTGGCTCGACCCGCTGGCGAGTCGTCCGGGCTTCGAGCCGGCGACGGTCGGCCTCCGGGCCGCGCTGCCGTACGTGGACGCGCTGGTCCCGTGCGCGAGCGTGGCGTCGCTGGAAGCGCTCGCGGATGGACTGATGGACGGATGGCCGGATGGACGAATGGACCGAAAGGCCGCTAGTCTTCCACCAGCCCGTCGGTCCATCTGACCATCGGTCCATCGGACCATCAGTCCATCTGCCCATGCGCGATCTCCTCCACGACTACGACCGACTGGCCAAGACGGGACCGGTGGGGCGCGCCGTCGTTACCAGCGTCTGGGGCTCCGCGCCCCGTGCCGAAGGCTCCTGCATGCTCGCGACCGCCGATGGGCGGATCGCGGGATCGGTGTCCGGCGGCTGCGTGGAAAGCGCCACCGCCATGGAAATCGCGGAGGCGATCGGCCGGGGGGCTCCGAAGCTGGTGACCTTCGGCGTGACGGACGAGCGGGCGTGGGAGGTGGGACTCGCCTGCGGGGGCACGATCCGCGTCTTCGTCGAGCCCACAGTCCGGCCCGAAGTGCTCGAGGCCGCGCGCGGACCGGGCGGCGTGGCGCTCGCGACCGCGCTGGACGGATCGAGTGCCGGCAATACGCTCGCGATCCGGGACGACGGATCGGAGAGCGGCGCGCTCCCCGGACTCGATGCCGCGACCGTACGTGCCGCGGCCGTGCAGGCGCTCCGGAAGGACGCCAGCGGCACGGTGGAAGTGCCCGGGCCGGAGGGGACTCCGGTTCGCGTGTTTCTCGAAGTGTTCCCGCGTCAGCCGAGACTCGTGATCTTCGGCGGGGTCCATATTGCCGCGGCGCTCGTGCCGCTCGCGAAGGCCCTCGGCTACCGGACGATCGTGGCGGATGGCCGCGAAGCATTCGTGTCGCGCGAGCGCTTCCCCGACGCCGACGAGCTCATCGTTGCGTGGCCGGCGGAGGCATTCGCGCAGACCGGTATCGATCCCGCCACCTACATCTGCATTCTCTCGCACGACCCCAAGTTCGACGAGCCGGCGCTCGAGATCGCGCTCCGCTCACCGGCAGCGTACGTGGGCGCGATCGGATCGAAGAAGACAGCGCTGTCCCGGCGGGAGAGGCTCCGGGCGTCAGGATTTTCGGAAGCCCAGGTCGGCCGGCTGCGTGGACCGATCGGATTGAACCTCGGCGGACGGCAGCCCTCGGAGATCGCGTTGGCGATTCTCGCAGAGATGACGGCGGTGCGTTACGCGGGATCAGGAGAAGAGCTCACCGGCAGGCGGTAGGGGCGGTAGAGGCGGCACGGGCGGTAAGGGAGCGGCGAAAGTCAGAAGGCGGCAGGGCGTATCCGCCTTGCCGCCTTCGTGCTGTGCGGCCCCTTACCGTCCGTACCGCCTCTACCGCCCCTACCGCCTATACATCGGCGCCGTGGGCCGACTTCGCTACAACTATAAGAAACAACGACTTACACGAAATCGAATCCGCGTCGAGTGGTGCCACGCACGACCGTTTTGACCCATCTCGAAGCATGCTGCGGCAACAGGTGCCACGCAACTGCCACGCAGACCGGTGCTGGTAAAGTCGCCAAGCACGCGCCCATTGCCTGTCACTCGTGGGGGAGGAGGTAGACCGGGTGATAGCCACGGACGAAGCTGGGGACGGTCTCGCGGATGAACTTGAGGCTCGTCTCGGGCTCGAGCAGGATGACCTCCTGCGGCTTGTTGAGCTGCTTGGCGACGTGGTCATAGCGGGCGATGGCCTTGACGCCGCGCTCGAGCAGGATCTCGCGCAGCCGGGTGGCGTACTCCGCTTCCGTCTCGGCGTGCTTGGTGGCCTGAGCCACCATAGCCTCGAACTTGGCCTCCTGCTCGGCCGAGTCCTTGCGACCCAGGTGCAGGATCGCCCCGGCGGCCAGGTCCACGACGCAGAGGAGCCCGTGCGGGAAGGTGACCGCGCCCCAGCGGACCCGGGGGTCGCCGCCCAGGGAATAGACCGGGATACCCAGCGTGCCGGGCTCAATCGCCGGCGGGCCGGACTCCCACACCCGCCGCGCGGTCTCGACCCGCTCCGACGGTGGCACGAAGAGGACCATGGGCGAGGTGCTCGCCCCGCGCTCCAGCGCCAGCGCGCGCGCCGCCCGCTCCGGCAGGATCGTGTGATGCGGCATCGGGCGGCCCGGCTCCTCGCGCCGGATCGGCTCGAGATACTGCTCGAGGTCGGCGGCGGGCATGCGGTCGCGGACCCACGTGGCGGACGCATGCTCGGCCCCCGCCAGCAGCTCGGCGATCTCAACGCCGGTGAGGTCGAGCGGCCAGCGCAGCTCGTCATACCGCGGATCCTGCCGCACCTCGGCGTAGAAGATGCGCTTCGCCCTGACGGCCTGGGCCCGCGTCACCGCGTCGACCGGGAGCGCCACGCCCATCCAGCCTCCCTCCTGGGTCAGCAGCTCAAGGACGATGGCGCTGCGGACCCAGGGATCCCCCTCATCGTCCCGGGGGTGGCTGAGATGCGCCGCCGCCCGCAGCGCCTGGGCGACGACGAGCCGACCGGGCGGCTGGGTCTCCAGCGCCCCTCCCACCGCGCCGACCAGCTGGTCGAAGAGGGCCACCACCGGCGCCGTCGTGGGCACCGCGGGCGCGGTGCCCTGCTGCAGGTCCCGGAGCTGGCGTGCCGCGTCGAAGAGATAGCCGACCAGGTCGTTCCGGCCCATCGCGAATGAGGCCCGCTGGTCGACGAGCTCCGCCAGCTGCTCGCGGCCACTGAGCTCCTGCTCCACGACCGTACAGTGCACCCGGGCAAGCTCGCGCTCGGCCGCATCGACCGCGGGGTCCATGCGCGGGTTCGGCTCGGCCACCGCATGCAGCCGGTCTTGGAACTCCTGGAGATCCTGTTCCGACAGCTCGGTGGCCCAGGGACGCAGCAGCGCGCCGGCCAGCGCGCTCCGGTGCCGGATGTGCCTTTCCACGAGCGCCGCCGGCTGCGATCCGCCGAGGAGGCACCGGTAAAGCTCGACGAGCGAGAGGTGACTGAGAGGGGATGCTTGCGCGGTCACGAGGTGGCTCACTGGTCTGGTCATCGGGAGTGCCGGGATTAGGCTCACCCACTGGCCGATCATCGGCTCGCGGCCAGGCAAACTTGAGGGCATGGGGGCCAGGCCCTGTGCGGTTCCTGTTCACGGGGGCGCCTGCCGAGATTCAGTTCCGGCCACTCGGAAGTGGTAGGCATGCGTTCTGTATCCGGCGCGGGCCGCGCGGCGAATCGGACCCACCGGCCTGCCCCGGGGAAGGACAGCTCCGCTAGTCGGAGAGACATCGCCCGACGCGATGAGGGCTTGCCGGGTCGCGAAGGCAGCCCGGTTGGCGCCTGGGGTGAACAGGTCGCGCTGGAGCTAGGTTTGGTCTGCGCGAGGCACTGCTGCGGTGCGGGGAGCCCTCTGCCGGCCGACGCATCGACGATTCAGCGTGATGGCTGGCCCTCGAAGATCGCGAGTTTAGCAACACGGAATGACATCGCTTGGCGACTGACTTCGAACCGTGAAGCCAACGCGTCGAGGGCGTCCTCGTCCGCTACATCCATTCGGAGATCGGCGATCGCGTCACGTACCAAGTGAGCAGGCATCAGTAGCGCGGCCGCGAAAGCATTCGCCTCACGTTCTCGCTTCTCCGTTCCAGCGGACGATCTTGCGTCACGGAACGCTGCGTAATACGGCTTGAAGAACTGCTTGTCGATGAAGACCGAAAGCTGGGCGCGGTGCAAGATGAAGTGACCGATCTCGTGCGCGACCGAAAATCGCTGGCGGACTGGCGCCTCGGTGACGCTAATCCCGATGACTCCCCTTCGATCCTCCACCACCAGCACGCCCGATACATCATCACCAAGTTCGGTGCGTTCCACCTGTAGGCCAAGACGCAGGGCTAGGTGCTCCACCGGCACAGGCGCTTTCTCGACGCCGAGCCTGTGTAATAGCTGTTCGGCCTGCTGTTCAGCGCGACGTGCGCCGACGCTCCGGGCGTGCATCCGCCGCTCGCTTGGGCTCTTGGCCATCAATCCTCGTTCGGGCCCGCTGTACGAAGTCGGCTAGCAGTCGCTTCGTCGCGGGATCGTGGTTGGCCGCCGCCTCGATGGTGTGGACAGTCTCAGCGTCAAGTTGTACCGGTGCGCCACGCTGAGCAAGCTCATGCTGCCTCGGGATCAGGCTCGCCAGCTCGACCTTGAGCTCGGCCGCGATCGTCCAGAGCAAGCTCAGCGGCGCTCGCTGTCGACCGAGTTCGATGTTGACGATGGACGTCCGGCTCACCCTAACCTGCTTAGCCAGCGTCCCTTGGCTGAGCCTGGCCGCCTTCCTGGCCTGAGAGACCCGCTCGCCTACCGCTTCAAAGAGCGGATCATGGCCATCACCCCGTGGCATCTTGGAAGTATACCGTTGGCCACGCTAACGCGTAAGCGCAGCCAACATGTTGCTGACAGCTACATGTATGTGTACTCACCACTTTACATGCCGCCCTTCCGGCGGTAGTCTCCCTTCGCAGGTACTGACATATCCTGAACGACTGGAGGAGCCATGAAGGCGGATGAACTTGAGGTCGAGCGCGGTGTGGGGAAGGACCAGGTGGTGTTCTTCATCGACAAGGTGAAGTTCGTCAGCGAGGACTCGATGCTGACTCCAAGACAGATCCTTACTGACTTCGCGAAGGAAGATCCAGAGCAGACCACACTGGTTCTCGTGCACGGCTCTGAGCGAACGAAGCTGGTCAATCTCGACGATCCCATCGAGGTGAAGAACGGGACCCACTTCACGGTGCTTCACAACGGCCCGACACCTGTCTCATGACTACGCCGGCCGGATCCGGATACGGGCCGAACCGCCTGGTGGCCGAACTACATGCCCTCGGCCACAGCCGGGCCGCGCAGGTCCACGCGGAAAACCAGACGTTCGTCGTCATCCCGGAGTATGAGGTCCAGGTCGGGCGGTTCCAAGGCCGTATCGTCGACCTGGGGCTGCCGGCGGTCCCTGACTTTCCCAAGAGCGTCGGCGCGTCCATCCATGTGCGGGCGGAGCCCCAGCTGCTGGAGTACGAGCACCGCCCGCCGCAACGCAACATTACAAAGAGTGCGCTCGGAACGGATTGGCGATACTGGAGTCACAATTTCAACTGGGCTGGGGAACGGGAACGGTCGGCCGCGCGTCTGATGCATCAGGTCAACACCATCTTCGATCGAGCCTGACCGTGCACATCTCAAGGACGGCCGAACCCTTTGGACTGTGTGACCGCAGTGCCGCGATGACCGAAAGCCTCGAGGATGTGCTGCTACAGCACCTACTGCGCCTGGACGGACAGGAGGACCTGACGTTCGCCCTTTGGAACCCATCGAAGGGTGATCGTCGTGTCTCCGCATTACTGTA
>JBOHSN010000089.1:0-16439 GCA_050733215.1 Gemmatimonadales bacterium | reverse complement strand
GGCTCGACGCGCCCCGCGGCGCCCGCCGCGCCCGCGGCGGCCTCGACGCGTCGCAGCGTGGCGCCGGCGCCCTGGGTCATCTCCACCTCCACGCCACCGCCAGACCCGCGGTAGTCGAACCGCACCTCGCCGGCGCCGACGCGCTTGGCGTGTTCGGCCGGCGCGATCTCGCGGACGAGCGACACAATCTGCGCATCGGTCAGCGCCTCCTTGGTCACGGGGCGCGCGCTGCCGTCCCGGACGATGCTGGCGGGCTTCCCCACCGCCAGCCGGAGCGTATCGGCGCGCTGCTCATGCAGCACCTGGATCAGGCGATCGAGTCGGGCCACGGAGCCTCGGACAGCGCTAGTCGAGCGGCCGGACGAGCCGCACTAGCGCCTTGTTGACGAAGTGGGTGACGTCGCCGGACCACAGCGCGAAGAACTGGCCGGGTGCGTTGACGAAGTCGAGCATGCGATTGCGTACCGGCGGGAGCTCGAGCGCGGATTGTCCCCGCAGCTCGAGCCCGCTCTCCATCAGCACGTCGATCGGGACGAGACGCGCCGCGGACAGCCGCTCCGGGTCGGCCGGCACCGAGCTGTGCCGGCAGCTCACCACGGCCGCCTGGGCCTTCGACACGAGCACCGGGCCCGCTTCGGCGCCGGTCAGGGCGAAGAATGCATCCGGACGGTTGAGCATGTCGAGCGGGGTTTCTGGGCCCGGGGGATAGTTGACGCGGGCGAGGAGATGAAGCTGGCCGTCGATGGCTCCGCCGTCGGCGAAGACGACCCGGGCCCCTTCCTGGTAGATCGATCCCCAGGCGTCGGTCATGAGGGAGGCAGGCGCGGCGGCATAGGCAAGGGGAAAGTGGCCCCAGCGCCCGCGGCGCGGCAAGGCCCGTCAACCGCGGATCTCGACTCCCGCGTCGCGCTCGACCATCCGGACCGCCTCGAGATAGTCGGACTGCTCCCCCAGGGCTTCCCTGGCTTCGCGGAACAGCTCGCGGGTGCGGCGAAGGAGCGCGCCGTCCACGCCGGTCTCCTCCAGCAGGCCGAGCGCGACGCCGACGTCCTTCTCCAGCAGCGCCAGGCGGAATGTGGGCGGGAAGGCACCGGTGAGCACCCGCTCGGGAACGAGCGACTCGCTGACGAAGGAGCGCCCGCTCGACGTGTTGAGCACGTCCAGCGCGCGGCGCGCGGGAATCCCCGCCTTGACGAGCCCAGCGAAGCCCTCGGCGAATGCCCGAATGTTCACGGCGAGCAGCGCGTTGTTCACCGCCTTCATGGCGTGCCCCGTGCCCACCGGCCCGAGGTGCTCGATGCGGCGGGCGAACGCCTGAAGTACGGGCTTGGCCCGCGCGAACGTCGGCTCGTCGGCGCCCACCATCACCGTGAGCGTGCCGGCCTCGGCCCCGTTCGTCCCGCCGCTCACCGGAGCATCGGCGAAGGCGACGCCACCCGCTGCGAGTCGCGCCGCGATGCGGCGGGAGGTGGCGGGATCGCCGGACGTGCAGTCGAGCACGAGCGCACCTTCAGCCAGCCCGGCCTCGAGGCCCATCTCGCCGGCCAGAAGCGCCTCCACCTCGGCCGAGGTCGGAAGGCAGGTGAGCACGACCTCGGCGCCGCCCGCCGCTTCCGCCGGCGTGGCCGCAGCCCGGCACCGGTGCTCCGCGGCGAAGGCGTCGGCGCGCGAGCGGGTGCGGTTCCAGACGGTGAGCTCGTGTTGCCGGGCCAGGTGCGCCGCCATCGGCCAGCCGATCGCGCCCAGGCCGAGGAAGGCAGCCCTCACGTCGCGTCCCCGCCCACCCCTTCCGCCGCGCCGGCTTTGCGCTGGGCCAGCTCCCGATCGAGCATGAGCAGGCCGGGGCGGTCGTCGCCGACCATCTTGAGCTGCTCGGTGACCAGCGCGCCCTGCTTCTCCTCCTCCACCTGCTCCTTGACGAACCAGTCGAGGAACACCGCGCTCGCGAAATCCTTCTCCTGGACCGCGCTGGCGTAGATGTTGTAGATGGAGGCGGTTACGGCCATCTCGTGCTTGAGCGCCTGCTCGAACACTTCGAGCGGCGACGCGAAGTCCACGGGGGGCTGGGCGATGGGGCGCAACTTGACCCGGGCGTTCCGGTCGAGCAGGTGATCGAAGATCTTCATCGCGTGGGCCGATTCCTCGCGTGCCTGCACCCGCATCCACGAAGCCATACCCGGCAGGTTGCGAGCATCGAACCAGGCGGCCATCGAGAGGTACACGTAGGCTGAAAAGAACTCGTTGCGGATCTGCTCGTTGAACGCATCCTGCATGGCTGGGCTCAGCATTGCTGCGGCTCTCCTCTGGCGGTCGCTGGCGACATACTGTGAGTGTGAGTGTGAGTGTGAGTGTGAGTGTGAGTGTGAGTGTCAGTGTGAGTGTCAGTGTGAGTGTGAGTGTGAGTGCTAATGGTAGCGTACCGATCGTATCCGCACTACACTAACCGCACACTCACACTCGCACTCACACTCACACTCACACTCGGAATGCGCGCAAGGCCATCGTTGACGCAGCTCGCCCTGGCCGCGCTCGGCGCGGGCCTCGTGCTCTTCATCGTCGGCCCGCTGCTCCGCCTGCTGCTCATGGCGTCGCCCGCGAGCCTCGCGGACGCGGCGGCGGATCCCGAAGTGAGCGCCTCCATCGCGCTCACCGTTCTCACCGCCAGCGCGGCAACCGCCGTCGCAATCCTGCTCGGCGTTCCGCTCGCGTTTCTACTCGCGCGCCGGGAGTTCCCGGGCCGGCGGATCGTGCAGGGACTCATCGAGCTCCCGGTCGTCATCCCCCACCCCGTGGCCGGCATCGCGCTTCTCCTCTTCCTCGGTCGCCGCTCGCCCGTCGGCGGCGTGCTGGCCGACCTCGGCCTGGAGGTGGTGAGCCACGTGCCCGGCATCATCGCCGCCATGCTGTTCGTGTCCGCGCCGATCCTGGTGAGCGGCGCACAGGAAGCCTTTCGCGCCGTGGACCCCAAGCTCGAGCGGGTCGCCCGGACGCTCGGCGACTCCCCGTGGCACGCCTTCCGGCGGGTCACGCTGCCGCTCGCCGGCCGGAGCATCCTCGCCGCCGCCATCCTCTCCTGGGCACGGAGCGTCAGCGAATTCGGCTCGATCGTGATCATCACGTACAACCCGAAGGTCGCCAGCGTCCTGATCTTCGACCGATTCACCGCCTTCGGCCTGTCGGCGGCGGTGCCGGCGGCGGTGCTGCTCCTGCTCGTCGCACTCGCGGTCTTTGTCCTGGTGCGCCTACTCCAGCCGGCTGAGCGGACGTGATCGAGCTGGACGGGATCTCGGTCCAGGTCGGCGACTTCGATCTCCGTGACATCTCGTTCGCGGTGCCGAGCGGCGGGTACGCGCTCATCATCGGACCCACCGGCTCGGGGAAGACCACGCTGCTCGAAGCCGTCGCCGGCCACGCCAGGGTGCGTTCGGGTCGCGTGCTGCTGCATGGCCAGGACGTGACCCGAGTCCCGCCCGAACGGCGGGGTCTCGGCTTCGTGTACCAGCAGTATCACCTCTTTCCTCATCTCTCGGTCCGCCAGAACATCGGGTACGGGCTGGTGGCCGGGCGGGCGGCCACGCGGGCAGGGGGAACCGACAACGGCCGGTCCGACGAGCTGGCGGAGACGCTCGGCATCACCCACCTGCTCGATCGCACGGTGCGGGGTCTGAGCGGCGGGGAGCAGCAGCGGGTGGCGCTGGCGCGAGCGTTGGCGCCGAGGCCGCGGATACTGCTGCTCGACGAGCCGTTCGCATCGGTGGACCCGACCACCCGCCATCTGCTGCGCCGGGAACTCCGGGCGCTGCACGAGCGCGAGGGAATCACCACGCTCCAGGTGACCCACGATTTCGACGAGGCCCTGCGGCTGGGCGATCTCGTGGCCGTGCTCGCCGAGGGCCGGATCGCGCAGAGCGGCACGCCGGAACAGGTTTTCCGCTACCCCAATTCCGCGTTCGTCGCGCGATTTGTCGGCACCGGCAACGTGCTGGCCGGCGTGGTGGAGCGGGCGGGAACCGGTGACCCCTTCGCCGCGCGGTTCACGAGCGGTCCGCTTGTCCTCGAAGTCGTGGCGGAACGGGAAGGACCGATGCACGCGGTGATCCGGCCGGAGGACATCGTGCTGAGCCGGACCGAGCTGCCCGGTTCCGCGCGCAACCGGATGACGGCGGTGGTCGGCCGACTCGAACGGCTCGGTCCGGTGATGCTGGTGCACCTGGACGTCGGGCGACCGTTGCTCGCGTCGGTCACGACCGCCTCTGCCGAAGAGATGGCCCTGAGCCCCGGAATGAGCGTGACCATCGCGTTCAAGGCCACGGCGATTCACCTGGTGTGACAGCAAGGAGGCGCACTCGTGTCGCAATACCGGGCCATCGTCGAGTGGGAGCGGCGCGGAGCCGTCTTCACCGACAATCGCTACAGCCGGGAGCATCGCTGGGAATTTGACGAAGGTGTGCGGGTGCCGGCCTCGGCCTCGCCGCACGTGGTGCCGCTGCCGTATTCCGCCGCCGCCGCGGTCGATCCCGAGGAAGCGTTCGTCGCCTCGCTCGCCAGCTGTCACATGCTCTGGTTCCTGTCGCTCGCGGCCAAGCGGGGCTTCGTGGTCGATTCCTACCGCGACGCGGCCGTTGGCGTGATGGGCCACGACGCCGACGGCAAACTGGCGATGCTGGAGGTGACGCTCCGGCCGGCCGTGCGCTTCGCGGGCGATCGGCATCCCACCGAGGCCGATCTGGCGGCGCTCCACCACGACGCCCACGGCGAGTGTTTCATCGCCCGGTCGGTCAAGACGGTGGTGCGCTGCGAGCCCGAGCTCGCGCCACGCTGACGGTGGGCGGGACCCGCAGCGTCTGGAGCACCACGCAGTAGCGCTCCGTCAGCTTGAGGAGCGTGTCGAGCTGCTCCTCGGAGGCATCGGTCTCCAGCTCGAACCGAAGCCGAATGGTCTCGAAGCCGACGCGCGCTTCCCGGGCCACGCCCAGCGTACCGCGAAAGTCGAGGTCGCCCTCGGCACGGACCGTCCCGCCGTGCACCGGCACGCCGAGTGCCGTGGCGACCGCGCGGAGCGTCACCCCGGCACACGCCACCAGCGCCTCGAGCAGCATGTCGCCGGAGCAGGCCTGCAGCCCGGAGCCGCCGGTCGCCGGGTGCAACCCCGCGTCCACCATCGCGCGTCCCGTTTCCACCCGGCAGGCGATCCCGGAACCGTCGAGCGAACCCACGGCCCGGAGCGTGACGAGCGCGGCGGCGGGTTCGTCCCGATAGCGTTGCTTGAGCGGGGCCTGCAGGGCGCGGAGCGCATCGGAGTCCATGCACTAAGATTAACCATCGTGAGCCGGAGAGCGGGGGCGCGCATGCCATCCTGGACGGTGGCGATCCACGCGGCCGCGGGGTGGCTGCTCCTCGCGACGGCGTGCGCGCCGGCGCGGTCGTCGCCAGTGCCCGCTCCATCGGCGCTCGTCCGGGCGGAGTCCCTGTACGCCGACCTGCGGGCACTCCGGGACCGGATCGAGGTCACCACCGCGGCGGCCCGCCCGGCGACCGCCGACGGCGCTCCGCTCGACACGCTCGTCCGCCGCTACCACGCGCTTCGTCGAACCCTGATCCCTGAGCTCGCGACGCTCTCCCCGTCTCCCCCTCCGGACGATGGGCGAGCGCTCCGGGTGATGCGCGCCGCGCTTGATGGTGAGCTGGGCGCGATCGCGCCGGCCTCGGGCGGTGCGAGCACCACAGCGGTGCGGGGCGCGCCCGACTGCGACTACGACGCCCGAGCGATCGCGGCCCTGTCGAAAGGGCTCGACTCACTCACCCGGCGCGCGTACGCCTGCTACGGGTGGGCGCAGCATCACGTGATGGTGGGAGGCGAGCGAATGGACCGCCTCTCGGTCCTGAGCACCATCGCCCGTACCGAGGACCGGGACGAGCGGCGGCGCCTCTTCCTCGCGCTCGATCCGGTGTGGCGCAGCGTCAACGCGGATGGCGGCGCCTCCAGTCCTTACCGCCAGATCGTGGCGCTCACGGCGCATCGCCCCGGCGAGCGGCCCGCGGCGGTCAGCGCCCGCGCGCTCGGCATCGAGCCGGACACCCTCGAGCGCTGGCTGGTGGCGATGCTGGAGGCGTGGCGCAGGGGCACGCCCGACACGCTCATCGAGCCGTGGGACTGGCACTATCTCGGTGGGGCGGCGAGCCGGCGCCTCAGCACCCGCATCCCGCCGGCGCGGCTCGCCGGGCTCAATGCGGAGGTGTTTCGCGCGCTGGGGGCCGACCCCGAGTCGCTCGAGGTGCGCTACGACCTGACGCCGCGGGAGGGGAAGACTCCGGTCGCGTTCACCACGTTCGGCGCCCGTGCCCGGCGCATGAACGGCGCATGGACGCCGGCCGAGCCCTGGGTGTTCGCCACCTATCGGACCGGCGGCCTGGACAATCTCAACGAGCTGCTCCACGAGACCGGGCACGCGGTGCACATCGCGGCCATCCGCACCCGGCCGGCGTTCACCGACTGGCCGGACAGCGATCCCTTCACCGAGGGGCTGGCCGACGTGGTGGCGCTCGATGCCTACGAGCCAGCCTGGCAGCAGCGCTGGCTGGGCGATTCCGCGACCACCGCCGACGCGCTCCGCGGCCGGTACGCCGGCATCGTGCTCGACGTCGCCTGGGCGCTCTTCGAGATCCGCATGCAGCGCGAGCCTGAGGCCGATCCGAATCAGGTCTGGTCCGCGATCACCCACGAGTATCTCCGCATCCGCCCCCACCCCGACCTGTCATGGTGGGCCATGCGTGGCCAGCTGATCAACCTCCCCGGCTACATGCTCAACTACGCCGCCGGCGCGGTGCTCATCGCGGCGATCCGCGAGAGGATCCGCGAGCTGCACGGACCGTTCACGGCGGGCGACCTGTCGTGGTACGGCTGGGTCGCACCGCGGCTCTACCGCTTCGGCCTGGAGCGCTCGTCGCGAGACGTGATCGAGGCGTTCCTCGGCGGCCCGGTGACGCCGGACGCGATCCTGCGCGACATGGGGCGACTCGGAGGCTAGCATGGCGCCGCGGATCATTCACGTGGACCTGGACGCGTTCTTCGTCGAGGTCTGCCGCCAGCGGAATCCGGAGCTCCGGAGCGTCGAGCTGCTCGTCGTGGGCGGCCGGCGCGAGTCGCGCGGCGTCGTGCAGTCGGCGTCGTATCCCGCACGGACGTTCGGGATCCGGGCCGGCATGCCGATCGCCGAGGCCGTCCGCCGATGCCCGCAGGCCACGTTCTTCCAGGGGTCGTTCGTCCACTATCGAGACGCGTCACGGGCGGTGCGCGGCGTGCTCGAGCGGTTCACGCCGACCGTGGCGATGGCATCGCTCGATGAGGCGTACCTCGACTTCAACGGGACGGAACGGCTGCACCCGGTGTCGCTTCTGGGTGTGGCCGAGGAGATCAGAGACGCGGTGCGCGAGACGACCGGACTGGACTGCAGCGTAGGGATCGGCAGCAACCGCATGATCGCCAAACTCGCCTCCGACACCGCGAAGCCGCGCGGTCTCATGGAAGTCAGGGCCGGTTGGGAGGAGGGATTTCTGGCGGGCTTGCCCCTCCGCGCGCTCCCGGGCATCGGGCCCAAGACCACCAGCCGCCTGGCGCAGCTCGGCCTGGTGGATGTGGTCCAGGTGCAGCGCATGACCCGCGAGGCGCTCGAGGAGCTGATCGGCCCCGAGGCGAAGGTGCTCAAGCTCCGCGCCCACGGGTACGGCGGCACGGCGCTGCACGGCGACCGCCTGCCCCGGTCGGTGAGCCGTGAGACCACGCTCGCCCGCGACGCGCGCGACCCCGCCCGGCTCGAGACCGTGCTCGCGCTGCTCACCGCGCGCGTCGCGGCGCAGCTGCGCGAAGAAGGGCTGGTGGCGCGGACCGTCGTGCTCAAGCTCCGGCACGACGATTTCCGGACCGTGACCCGCCGGTACACGCTGGAGGCGCCCACCGATCTCGACGCGGAGCTGTACGAGCCGGCGCGCGCCATGTTCCGGGTGGCGTTTGCCGACGTGCGGGGGCGGGACCGCGGCGTCCGGCTCATCGGCATCGCCGCGACCGGGCTTGCCACCTCCGCCGAGCCGGACCTCTTCGAGCCGGAGTCGCGCACCCGTCGTCGTCAGCTCACGCAGGCGGTGGATCGCGTGCGCGAGCGGTTCGGCTTCGAGGCGCTCGCGGAGGCCCGGCTGCTGGGCCTCAAAGGGCGTCGCGAATGACCCCCGAGACGACGCGTGCGCGCGGCAGCCTCGTCTCGGCGATGAACTGGATGGCCGGCCTCAGCCTGGTGCTTTTCTGGCTCCCGGTATTCGGACCCCTGATCGCGGGTGTGGTCGGCGGCAGCAAGGCGGGATCGGTAGGGCGGGCCGTGCTCGCGACGTTCCTTCCCGCCGTGCTGACCGGGCTGATGACGGTCGCCGGGGTCGCCTATCTCACCGATTGGATCGGCTGGGGCGTGCTGGCGGGTCTCGGGGTGTCCGCATGGCTGTTCGCCGGGATCGGCCCGCTGCTGGTGGGCGCGATCATCGGCGGCGCGTTCAGCCCGCGGGGGGGCTGAATCCCCGGGGCGCAAACCGGAGCCCGACCGTCCAGCCACGGCGCCGCGCTTCCTCGCCCAGATCACGGAAAGCGGCCGTGCGTCCCGCCGGATCGGTGGCGCGCACCGTGGAGTTCCGGTAGACCCGGTAATAGCCGATGAACACGCGGGTCGCGCCGGGCCGAACCGCGCAGCCGCAGTCTAGCGCCCCATCCAGGCCCGCGTTGACGGTGATCCGAAGCAGCCCCGCGGTCTCGTTCGACACCAGGGGCGCGAAGTAGTCCCCCGTCTCGACCCGCGGCTCCGCCCGGCGCTCTATGGTCCCCCTCGGCGACCGGATCACCCACGACCCACGCACCACCTCGCCCATCGGCTGGCTGTCGGCCGAGAGCGGCCGCACGAGCTCCCACTGGGCGACGAGCCGATCGCGCGACACCCTCGCCTTGACGGTCTCACCCGGTGCGACCGTTCCCACGGCGTCGTTCACGACCAGCCGGACGGGCGCGACCAGGCCATTGGTGAAGGCGAACGTCGGACGGGCGGCGAGGACGGCGGCCGCGCCGAGCGCGGCGATCAGCAGCACGCTTGCGGCCAGGAGCCAGCCACGTCCCCGGCGCGCCGGTTCGACCGGCGCTGGCTGCGATGGATTGGAGGTCATGACTGCGGAAGGTAAGGCCAGACGGACGGGCGGGCGGCGGACTGGCGGACCGGCGGACGGTCCGACCGCCTGCCCGCGCGTGCGCCGGTCCGCCCTAGAAGATGTACGAGGCTCCCAGCGCGAACGACACCTGGTTCTGCGACGGCTCTTCGTCGTCGTAAACCGGCAGGTTGGAGCGGTCGTACCGGATCTCCGGCCGGATGAGCGCGCCGGGAAATACCCGAATGTTGAGAGTCGCGGTGCCGCTCCCGAACTTGTGCCGTGCGTTGGACGGAAAGCCGAGGATCCCGGACGTGCGCGCGCCGTCCCTGTCGTCCACGTAATCGCCGCGCAGGGCGATACCGACGACAGGCGCGATGTCGTAGGTGGCCCAGAGCCCAGCCGCCCACCACTCGGCGTTCTCGCCCGGCCCGACCAGATTCTGCTCCTGACCGTAGTCGCCTTGGAAGTACACGGCGGCGCGGCCGCCCGCGAGCTTCTGTGAGACCAGGATCTCGGCACCATAGCGATCGTCGTCGTCGTTTCCGCTCTGCTCCGGCCCGAAGAATCCGAGAAGGCCGACGGTCGTGGTCGACGTAGGCGTGAAGCCGACGCGGCTCATGAAGGACAGCCGGCTGTTGTTGTCCTCGACCACGTCCCAGCCATTGAAGACCTGCAGCTGGAAATCGACCACCGCTGCGGGCTTCACGTCGACCCGGAGCCCGGTAGCGGTGAAGTTCTCCACGTAGATGAACTGGTTGCCCTCGGAAAGGTTGGGGTTCACCACGTCCTCGATCACCTCGAGGCCCATCAGGGTCGCGATCTTGCCGGCCTTGAACTGCACGTACTTGCCCTCGCCGGCGGGGACGTTGAGCGTAGCGAAGGCCTGCGTGACGTCGGCGTTATCGCCAAGGTTGAGCCCGGCGGACTTGATGACGGCCGCGTTCTGGCCGAGCAGGAGGTCCACCCGGGCGCCGGCATCCACCTTGTCCGTGGCCACGGGCATCTCGACCACGACCTTGGCCGCGTCCAGCTGGATCTCGTCGTGGAACCGGTCGTAGAGTCGGCCGACGATGCTGTTACCGACGTTGGCGGTCGAATAGGTGTAGCCGCCGGTCACATAGCCACTGATGGCTAGCGACTTCCTGGCCTGCTCTTCGGGTGGCGCCGCTGCGGCCGCCGGCGTCTCCGCGACCGCACCCGTATCCGATGGCGCGACCGTGCCCGTATCCGATGGCGCGACCGTACCCGTATCCGATGGCTCGGCCGCCACCGAATCGGCTGTGTCAGCCGCCATGGTGCTATCCAGCGTCGTCGCCGCCGTCCCGGTGCCTTGCGCCCTCACCACTGGGGGGGCGATCCACCCCCCTGCCAGTACGAGCACCAGTGCGAACCCACCAAATCGCTGCATGGAACCTCCTCCAGGTGAAGTGAGCCTTGGGAAACGGCGGCAAACGGCAAAGCGAAGCCCCCGCGGCGGCGGTGCGCTCACGAGGGCGGGTGGCGCGGATGGCCTAGCGCCGCTGGACCGGTGCGGTCAGGGCGAGGCTCCCCGGCGCCGCCGAGGGCGACGGTTTCGCGGTCCCCGGTGCGCCGGCGGCGCCAAGACCAGCGCGAGCATAGCGCACAATACGGTCCGGTATCGCGACTGTCAATAGATTCCTGCATAAACAGCCAAAAATGATCGCCATTAATGCAGTTCGACCGCCCAATGTGCCTGCAGTGCTGTGGGGAAAGTGCCGAGTCTGCATGTTTTGCTTGACAAGACACGATCCACGAGTTAAGCTCTCGACACCAAGGCGCCAAGCCACCGCGCCTCCAGGCGTGCCCCGACGCGAGGTCGGCGGCACTGTTCTCACGTGCCCACCAATGACGGCAGGACCGAGGAGACCGATGGCGACGACGGCGAAGGCGAAAGCTCCGGCGAGAACCACGCAGACCAACGACGTACGGGCGGTGCTGGACCTGATCCGGCAGCGCAACGTGCAGGTCGTAGACGTGAAGTTCTGCGATCTGCCCGGCACCTGGCAGCACTTCTCGATTCCCGCCGCCACGCTCAATGAGGAGATGGTCAAGGAAGGACTCGGCTTCGACGGCTCGTCGATCCGCGGCTTCCAGGCCATCAACGAGAGCGACATGCTCCTGATGCCGGACCTGTCCACGGCCTTCGTGGACCCGGTGCTCTCGGTGCCGACGCTCTCGCTCGTGTGCGACATCTACGACCCGGTCACGCTCGAGCCCTACTCCCGCGACCCGCGGTTCGTCGCGTTCAAGGCCGAGGAGTACCTGAAGACGACGGGGATCGCCACGACGTCGTACTGGGGGCCGGAGGCGGAGTTCTTCATCTTCAACTCGGTTCGCTTCGATCAGAACGCATACGAGGGTTATTACCACATCGACTCGGAGGAGGGGATCTGGAACTCCGGCCGGAACGGTGCGGCGCCGAACCTCGGCCACCGCCCGCGGCACAAGGAGGGATACTTCCCGGTCCCGCCAGTGGACCGGTTACAGGACGTGCGGTCGAAGATCATGCTCGCGATGATCGATGCGGGCATCCCGATCGAGGTGCAGCACCATGAGGTGGGCACGGCCGGGCAGGCCGAAATCGATATGCGATTCGGGCCGCTGGTACAGACGGCCGACCGGCTGTTGACCTACAAATACATCGTGAAGAATGTCTGTCATAACCTCGGCTACACGGCCACGTTCATGCCGAAGCCCTTGTTCGGCGACAACGGCTCAGGCATGCACGTGCATCAGTCGCTCTGGAAGGGCGACACGCCGCTCTTTTTCGACGCCGACGGCTATGCACTGATCTCCGAGACTGCGCGGTACTACATCGGTGGCCTTATCGCGCACGCGCCGGCGCTGCTCGCGCTCTGCGCCCCGACCACCAACAGTTACCGGCGCCTGGTCCCGGGCTTCGAGGCGCCCGTGAACCTCATGTACTCGGCACGGAACCGTTCGGCGATCTGCCGGATCCCGATGTACTCGAGCAACCCCAAGGCCAAGCGGGTCGAGTTCCGCGCGCCCGACCCCACCGCCAACCCGTACCTGGCGTTCGCGGCCATGCTGATGGCGGGCCTCGACGGCATCAAGCGGAAGCTCGAGCCGCCCGCGCCGATCGACGAGGACCTGTACGAGCTGCACGACGAGCGCAAGAAGCTCGTCAAGACCGTGCCGGGCAGTCTGGCGGACGCGGTGGATGCGCTGGAGCGGGACCAGGCGTTTCTGCTCGAGGGCGACGTGTTCACGCCGGACGTGCTGGACACCTGGATCGCGATGAAGCGGACCAAGGACATCGCCCCGATGAGCCTCCGGCCCCACCCGTACGAGTTCTTCCTGTACTACGACTCTTGACGGGAGGGCTATCAGCTATCAGCTATCAGCTATCGGCTATCGGCTATCGGCCGCTCCGCTCGCGATCCGGCGCCCGCCGTGAGAGCCGAGCGGCTGCGTTGCGGACCGATAGCTGATAGCCGATAGCTGATAGCGGATAGCTGATAGCCGATAGCTGATTGCTGCTCGCCCCGCCAGGAGCCCAACGCATGAAACTCATCACCTGCATCATCCGGCCGGAGCGCCTGTCGGAGGTCAAGACCGCGCTCTTCCGGGCCGGCGTCACCGGCATTTCTATCAGCCGGGTGAGCGGTCACGGCGGCGAACGGGATCTGGTGGAGCATTACCGGGCCTCGTCCATCGTGCTGGAGTTCCGCGAGAAGGTGCGCATCGAGATGGCGGTCTCCGAGCCGTTCGTGGAGCCCACCATCAACGCGATCCTCGCCGCCGCGCGCACGGGCGAGGTGGGTGACGGCAAGATCTTCGTCCAGCCGCTGGAGCGGGTCATCCGCATCCGGACGGGGGAGACCGACAACGCGGCCCTCACCCCGGTCACGGCGGAGGAGGTCCAGCGCCAGGCGCTCCAGGCGGCGAGCCGGTAGCCGACCTGCGCGATGGTCGGATGGACAGGAGTTCCATCTGACCATCGGTCCATCCGCCCCCTGGATATATTTCCACCCCTCATGACCCCGCCCCTTCGCAGCAGCGCGATCACCGCCGGCGTCGAGCGCGCTCCCAACCGCGCCATGCTCCGCGCCGTCGGGTTCGGCGACGCGGACTTCGGCAAGCCCATCATCGGCATCGCCAACGGATTCAGCACGATCACGCCCTGCAATGCCGGCCTCGATCGGCTCGCCCGGCGGGCGGAGACGGCCGCCCGCGCGGCCGGCGCCATGCCCCAGCTCTTCGGCACCATCACCGTGAGCGACGGGATCTCGATGGGCACCGAGGGGATGAAGTACTCGCTGGTCTCGCGCGAGGTGATCGCCGACTCGATCGAGACCGCCTGCGGCGGCCAGAGCATGGATGGGGTGCTGGCGGTCGGCGGCTGCGACAAAAACATGCCGGGCGCCATGATCGCCATCGCGCGCATGAACATCCCGGCCGTCTTCGTCTACGGCGGCACGATCAAGCCGGGGCATCTGGCCGGGGAGGATCTCACGGTGGTGAGCGCCTTCGAGGCGGTGGGGCAGTACGGGGCCGGACGTATCTCGGAAGCTCAGCTCACCGCGGTCGAGCGGCACGCCTGCCCGGGCCAGGGCTCGTGCGGGGGGATGTTCACCGCGAACACGATGTCGTCGGTGTTCGAGGCGATGGGCATGAGCCTCCCCTACTCGTCCACGATGGCGGCGGAAGACGCCGAGAAGGAGGAGAGCGCGGCTCAGTCGGCGGAGGTCCTGGTGGACGCGGTGCGGGCGCAGCGCCTGCCGCGCAGCATCCTGACGAAGGCGGCGTTCGAGAACGGGATGGCCGTCGTGATGGCGCTGGGCGGCTCGACCAACGCCGTGCTCCATCTGCTTGCCATCGCGCGGGCGGCGGGCGTGCCGCTCGACCTCGACGACTTCGAGCGGATCCGCGCGCGCGTCCCCGTGATCGCCGACCTCAAACCGTCGGGCCGCTACGTCGCCACCGATCTGCACCGGGCGGGCGGCGTGCCGCAGGTGATGAAGATGCTGCTCGTGCACGGGCTGCTTCACGGCGATGCCTTGACCGTCACGGGGCTCACCGTGGCCGAAACGCTGTGCGACGTTCCGGAGCAGCCCCGCGCCGACCAGGATGTGATCCGGCCCTGGGACCGGCCACTATACCCCCAGGGTCATCTCGTCGTCCTGCGCGGCAACCTCGCGACGGAAGGCGCGGTCGCAAAGCTGACCGGGGTGAAGACGCCGCGGATCACCGGTCCGGCCCGTGTGTTCGACTCGGAAGAGGCGTGCCTGGCTGCAATCCTGCGCGGGGCGATCCATCCAGGCGACGTGCTGGTGATCCGGTACGAGGGTCCGCGGGGCGGGCCAGGCATGCGCGAGATGCTCGCGCCCACGTCCGCGATCATCGGCGCCGGGCTGGGTGACGCGGTCGCGTTGATCACCGATGGACGCTTCTCCGGCGGCACCTACGGGATGGTGGTGGGGCACGTGGCGCCGGAAGCGGCGGTCGGGGGAACGATCGCGCTGGTGCAGGAGGGCGACTCGATCACCATCGACGCCGAGCGCCGGCTGCTCCAGCTCGATCTGCCCGACGCTGAGCTCGCGCGCCGTCGCGCCGAGTGGAAGGCGCCGGCACCGCGCTACACCGCCGGCGTGCTGTACAAGTACGCCAAGTTGGTCTCGAGTGCGAGCCTCGGCGCCGTGACGGACCTGTAGCCCAGAACGGGGAGTTCACCGGGAGGGGAGGATGGCCAAGCCGGGAGCGGCGTCCGCTTCCGGCCTCGCGTTTTTTCGCCCTCCCCCACCGTTCCCCGCACACTAGAGTGGATGCATGTCCACCGTCGTTCCCGCACCCGCAGTCAGGCCCGCGTATGTGCAGCGCCCGCGGCTGCCGATCAGGTGCGGCGGGCGCTCCGGGTCCGCCGGTACAGCCAACGCACGGAGGAGGCGTACGTCGGCTGGGTTCGCCGGTTCGTGCGGTTCCATCGAATGCGGCATCCCGCCGAACTGGGTCCCGCGGAGGTCGGCGCGTTCCTGACCTGGCTCGCGGCGGAGGAGAAGGTCGCGGTGGGAACGCAGACGCAGGTGCTCTGCGCGCTGCTCTTCCTGTACCGGACGGTGCTTCGCCGGCCAGCCGAGGAGTTCATCGGCCTGGTGCGCGCGCGGAAGCCGGAGCGAGTACCCGTCGTGCTGAGCCGGGGAGAGGTCCGGCAGTTGCTGGAAGCTCTCGATGGCGAGGTCCGGCTGGTGTGCCTGCTCCTGTACGGGGCGGGGCTTCGGCTGAACGAGTGCCTGCAGCTGCGGGTGAAGGACATCGACTTCGAGCGGGGGCAGATTGTGGTGCGCAGCGGAAAGGGGGCGAAGGACCGCGCAACCGTACTGCCGCGAGTGGCGAAAGGCTCGCTGCGCGAGCAGCTCGAGCAGGTCCGGGACCTTCATCGTGCCGATCTCGCGGTGCCGATCTCGCGCGGGGGGCCGGCCGGGTGCCGCTTCCGGCCAGGATGGCGCGGAAGTCCCCCGGGGCGTCGGCCGACTGGGCGTGGCAATGGGTCTTCCCGGCGAGCCGGCAATACCGCCTGGCTGACCGCGGGGAGCCGCGGAGACATCACCTGCACGAGTCCGTCGCCCAGCACGCGGTGCGCGATGCCGTCCGGGCGACCGGACTCGCCAAGCGGGCGACGTGCCACACCTTTTCGGCACTCCTTCGCGACCCACCTCCTCGAGGACGGCTATGATATCCGGACCGTCCAGGAGCTGCTGGGCCATCGCGACGTGGCGACCACCATGATCTACACCCATGTGCTGCAGCAGGGTGCGTTCGGGGTGCGCAGTCCGGCGGACGGCGCGCTTGGCGGGCAGGCAGGACCGCCGGCGCGGGCAGGGGTCGGCGTCCGAATCCAGGCTGCGCGAAGGGTGAGTCGGCCGGGGAGTCGGGGAGCTCGTCAGGCGGCGGGCGCGCGGGAGCGTGGGTCCACCGACGCTCACGCGTGAGGGTCCAGCGGGATCGACCCGGCTTAGGCGTGTCCCGGCTTACGCGACCGGAGAGCGGGCGGATCGGACTGGTGGCGGGGCAAGGCGGTGACGGTGGACCGGATGGAAGCGGAGCGAGGTGGGGAGAGCGGCGGCTGGACGGCGGCAAGGGCCGGCGCATAATTCATAGTTCCATGAGAGAGATTGGCAAGGGCGGGCTCCGCCGTCGCTGATTGCGGAGGGCTCTTGCCCCGGACAATCAGCCCAGACTGCTTGCGCGACGAGGCCTCGCGGTTGGTCGGGGGCCGCGGA
>JBOHSN010000088.1:0-16462 GCA_050733215.1 Gemmatimonadales bacterium | reverse complement strand
GGAGCGCGCAGATCGCGAGGCTCCGCGGCTGGCGCTCGCCCAGCAGGGCCGTCAGGCGCCGCAGGGTCTTCCCACTATCAATAATATCCTCGACGAGCAGGATGTGTTTCCCCGCCACGTCGGTCTCAGGGTCGTACAGCAGCCGCACGACCCCGCTGGAGACCTTCTTCGAGCCGTACGAGCTCGCCACCAGGAAATCCACCTGGAGCGGACGCTCGATCTGGCGCACCAGATCCCCGAGGAAGATGAAGCTCCCCTTGAGGAGCCCAAGGACGAGGAGGTCGCCGTCGGGATAGGCGTCCCCGATCTCCCGCCCGAGCTCCGCCACGCGCCGGGCGATGGTGGCCTCGTCGTACACGATCGACCGGATCCGCTTGCCGCCGGTCCGGCGGAGCACGTCAGGCGAACTCAGCGTCGACACGAAGCGCCTCCACGCCCGCAGCGGGCACCAGCAGGTCCGAACGGCACACTCCCGGCACCCAGGCCACGAGGCCGGCATACTCGATCACGGGCCAGGCTGCCCGAGAACTCCGCGGAACGCGAGCATCCTGAAAGCATCGTACCAGCAGGCGGCGCCCGCGGCCGCCCAGCGGCCGGAGCCGGTCCCCGGCCCGCCAAGGCCGGACCGTCAGCGCAGCGCTCGCGGGCTCGAACCAGGCGGTGCGCGCCTCCCGGAGCTGCACGGGCGGCGCGGGCGCCCTCCGCCAGACGAAGCGCCACCGACCGCTGACCCGCTCACCGGCATCACCGCCGAGCTCCCAACGGTCCCCGCCCGGCTCGGGATCTGCCACGAACCGCAGCCGCCCAAACGCGAGCTCGGCGACGGCCCCTGCGCCCAGCGGAACCTGGTCTCCACTCGCTCCGCCGTCCACCAGCCGCAGCACCCGCTCGGCTCGGACTGGCCCAAGGGGCCGACCCCATCGCCGTGCCAACGCCCTGACGATCCCGACCGCGAGGGCGAAATCAATACGGCCGAGAGGCTCGGCGGCAACGGAAATGACCGGGCCCTCCTCTCTCACATCCAGCCCCGGCAGCGCGTCGAGCACTCCGGCCCATGCGGTCCGGTCGGCCCGGGCGTGGGCAGCCAGCCGGAGCAGGCGGCGCTCGACGTCCGGAATGCGGGACCGGAGCAGCGGGAATACCTCCCCACGGACCCACGACCGCTCGTGCCGGAGATCGCGATTGGCGGGATCGTCCCACCATGACAGCCCAAGCGCGTGCACATGCCGGGCCAACTCGTCGCGCCGGAAGGGCAGCAGCAGGCGCACCACCCGCCCCGCGACGGCGCTCATGCCAGCCAGTCCCGCGGGTCCGGAGCCCCCCAGCACGCGCATGAGTACCGTTTCGGCCTGATCGTCGGCGTGATGGGCGGTCACGATCGCGCCTGCATCGGCGTCCAGGCGCATGGCTTCGAGCGCGGCGTAGCGCGCCGCCCGCGCCTCGGTCTCGCCGGTCCCAGCGCCGAGCGCCAGCTCACGCACCAGACACTGCACGCCATACCCGGCGGCGAGCGCGCGGACGCGATCGGCGACCTGGGCGCTGTCCGGGTGGATACCGTGGTCCACATGCGCGACCGTGAGCTCTAGAGCGAGCTCGTCGCGACAGCTGGAAAGGAGATCGAGGAGTGCGACAGAGTCGGGGCCACCGGAGACGGCCACGAGCAGGCGGCGGGACGGCAGCGCGAGGGTGCCGAGATGCGCGCGGAACGTCTCGCGCAGATCCATCAGCCCGGCAACGGCTCGGGCACCTCGCACCAGTTGAGGAACCCCACCAGCTCGAGTGCTTCCCGCACGTCGCGCACCGCGAAGGCGAAGCGGCCCCGCTCGACCGTGGGCTGCGCGTGCGCGAGCAGACGGCCGGCGCCGCGCAGGGCGGCCTGGCCGACGTGCCAGGGTCCGATGGCGTGCGGCTCGAAGGCCACCCCGAGCCGGCGCGCGTCGGCAACGACCCGAAGCAGCAGCTGGTGTGCGAGCGGCTCGCCGGCGGTCGCCCGCGGTTGGGCGGAGAGATCCGCGAGGATCTCGCGTGCGAACCGGCCGGCGTCGTCTCGGTCCATCGGTGTGTCCTGGGGAAGACCCTTTCTAGGGTAAGGGGTGTGCCGCCTCCAGCGCAAACCGCGGGATCGCCGCATCGAAGCCGGTGCCGTCCGGACGGACGAAGCGGTACTCGCCTTCCATGTGCCCGGCCGGGGATCGCAACTCGCAGAAGCTCTCGTATTCGTGGACCCCGCCGGGCGGAATGACCGGCTGCTGGCCGAGCACACCCTCTCCTTCCACCGTCGTGTCGAGCCCGATGGAGTCGTGAATGCGCCAGCGGCGCGACGCCAGGCGGGCGGGCGTGGTGCCGACATTCTCGATACGCACCGCGTAGATGAAGACGAATCGGCGGCGCGCCGGCCGGGACTCCTCCGCGACATAGCGCGGGCGCACCGTGACGCGGATGCCGTCGGTGAGCCGGTAATAGAAGCGGCCCGGCTGCGGGGCGCGGTTCATGGTCTCACAGCGTGCGCCCGGCCCAGACGGCGCGCTGGGTCACGCCGACCAGCACGAGCGCGGCCATCGCGAGAAACAGGGGCACGGCCTGCGCCGGCAGCAGCAGAAAGAGCGTGTAGAACACGATCGTCTCGGTCCCGGCGATGAGCCCGGCCGGCATCGCGACGGAGGTGAGCTGGCCGGACACTGCGGCGCCCCGTCCCCGCCGCTCGAGCACCGCCGCGAGATAGAGCCACGACGCCGCGTTGAGATAGAACGCGGCGAGCAGAATCGCGAGGGCGCGCCACCCCTCGGCGGTTGGCGCGCCGGCGACAAGCCCAATGGGGACGAGCGCGTACACGGCGAAGTCGCAGAGAATGTCGAAATAGCCGCCGAGATCCGACGCCCGCCCGTGCACCCGCGCGACGGCGCCGTCCAGCCCGTCCAGCACGCGGTTGGCGAGCCAGGCCGCGAGCGCCCACGCATAGCTCCGCTCCGCGGCGAGCCAGGCCGCGGCCACCCCGGCGGCGAGGGCGCACAAGGTGACCACGGCGGGCGGGCAGGACGGCCCGAGTGCCCGGGCCGCCGGCGCGAGCAGCCGATCCTTGAATGCGCGGAGCAGGTCGTCAAACACCCGCCCTCCTCAGAAACCGCTCCGCGAGCTGCTCCAGTCGCTCGTCACCCGAGGCCCGCGCCTCGGCGAGAATGGCGGCGACCTCGGCGACGAGCGCCGGATCGCCGAACACGTACCCGGTCGCCGCCTCGGCGCTCGCCGAGTCGCCGACGTGCGCGCCGGCGAGGAGCGCTCGCGCAGCGGCCCCGGGATAGCCCGGGTCCTCGCGCGGAGGCAGCGGGTAGCGCGGCGCCGGATCGTCGCCCGACGCGTCTTCGTTGATGAAGGCTCTGGACATGTGCGGTCGCGAATCGGTAGTGGTGGTGAACCTAGCGCAGGTGATCGGGGTGGCGGAGGCGGAGGGGACGGGGAACGCTCGTTGATGGTCGGATGGACCGATGGTCATCACTTCGAAAGGCTCCGCTCCTCCGCCATCAGCACCGGGTACGACACCGCGTCAGGCCAGAGGTGGAGGCCGACCCGGTCGCCGTCCATCCAGACCACGCGGGCCCGCACGACGAGCGGCGATGAGGCGCGGAGCCGCACCGTGCCCTCCAGCCGCGCGCCGAGCTCGGGCCGAGCGCTGCCCGGGGCGAGCGTGAAGAGCAGGCCTTCCGCGGAAAGATCGAGCACCTCGTGCTCGACGCCGACCAGCGCCAGCCTGGGTCGCCGTCCCGCCGGGTAATGGATCCGGACGTGCGACCGCGTGTTCTCGTCGGTCATCCCGCCCCCATCAGCTCTGGAGCCCGCTTCGCACCGCCGCCTGGAACGCGTCGGGATGCTGCGCCGGCCGAGCCTCCAGCGTCCGGATGCCGGCGAGCCGGCGCGCCGCCTCGTGAAGGATGTCGTCGGTCTTGCAGAACACGAATCGCACGAGCGAGTGGCCGTCTGCCGGATCGTGGTAGAAGCTCGATCCCGGAACCGGCGTCACGCCCGCCTCGCGCGAGAGCCAGACCGAGAATTCGGTGTCCGGCAGGTCGCTCAGCCCGGAGAAGTCGGCCAGAATGTAGTAGGCACCCTCCGGCGGCGAACAGCGAAAGCCCGCCGCCAGGAGCGCGGGATGGAGGATCTCGCGCCGGGCGCGATACGCGGCCGCGAGCCCGGCATAGAATTGCCGGTCGAAGCTGCGCAGGCCCACGGCCACCGCCTCCTGGAGCGGCGCGGGCGCGCCGACGGTGAGGAAGTCGTGGACCTTCCGGATCGCGTCCGTGAGTCGCTCCGGCGCGATCGCCCAGCCGATCCGCCAGCCGGTGACACCGAAGGTCTTGGATGCGCCACTGATCGTGACGGTGCGCTCGCGCATGCCGTCGAGCGTGGCGAGCGGGCGGTGCGAGCCCTCGTACACCATGTGCTCGTAGATCTCATCGGTGATCGCCAGGCAGTCGTGCCGCACGCACAGGTCGCGGATCGCCTCGAGCTCGCTCGGGCCAAGGACGCGACCCGCCGGATTGCTCGGCGTGTTGACGATGATGGCGCGGGTGCGCGGGGTGAACGCGGTCGCCAGCTGGTCGAGGTCGAGCGGGCGGCCCGGCTCGAGCGGCACGAACACCGGCCGCGCATCGGACAGGATGGTGTCGGGACCGTAGTTCTCGTAGAACGGCTCGAAGACGATCACCTCGTCGCCGGGGTTCACCACCGCGAGCAGCGTCGCGATCATCGCCTCGGTGGCGCCGCAGGTGACCGTGATATCGCGTTCGGGATCGACCTGCAACGCGTAGAAATCATTGTACTTGACCGCCAGGGCCTCACGCAGTTTCTGAGCTCCCCACGTGATGGCGTACTGGTTCACGTCGGCGCGGAGTGCATCCGCCGCGGCCGCCTTGAGGAGCTCGGGTGCGGGAAAGTTGGGGAACCCCTGGGCGAGATTGAGCGAGCCGTGCTCGCGGGCGAGACGCGTCATGCCGCGAATGACCGATTCGCGGAACCCGTGGGTCCGGCGGGCTGGAATCATTCCGCAAGCTAATTCGGGGGTATCACCCGCGCCGGTCACCCTCGGCGACCGGATCCGCCAGAGCGCACTCGTCCGGCGGGCCGGCGAGATAGCAATACATCACTCCGCAGTCGGCGAGGAGAAGTGAGCGCACCGTCGCCGCACCGCCGTGCGCCTCGAGTCGCGGAGCGGCGCCGAGCACTCCGACCCAATCGCGGAGCGCCAGCAGCTTTCCGGCGATTGCATCCTGCTCCACTTCGGGAAGCTCGGCAATCGTGTCGAGACGCTGATCGATGCCGACGGCGAGCTCCGGGCCGCTCAGGTGCCCGCTGAAGAGGAGGAAGTCGCGAAGCTCGAGCACGGCGTCTTTGGCCCTGCGGTAGCTGTCGCGAGCGGGCGGGTCGCTCGGATGGGTCGGCCGCTCAGTCATAAGGTCGCGGGCGTGGGCGCCCGTCTGGGTGATTGGGAACCGCGCGAAGCGCTCGACACGCGTCGAATGTACCGAACATACATGCGTGCCGACTTTTACGAGACCGGCTCCGGCTCGAGGCCGCAGAGGTCCTGCACCCGGCGAAGCAGCAGCTCCGGGGAGAACGGCTTGGGGAGGAAGCACCGCGCCCGCACCTCGTCGCTGAGCGGGAGCTCGTCGGCCGCGAAACCGGACAGGTAGAGCACCGGAAGCCCCGGTACGCGCTGCTGCACCAGTAGGCCGAGCTCCACGCCGTCCATGCTCGGCATCCGGACGTCAGTGACCACCACCACCGGCGTGTAAGGCAGGCACGCGAGGTGGTCGAGCGCGTCTTTGCCGTCGCTCGCGCGGCAGACCTCGAAGCCGGACGCTTCCAGGATCCGCGCGTACATCGCGAGCAGCTGTGGTTCGTCCTCGACTACGAGGACGCACGGGCGACGGGGCATGGGATGCGGGTAAGGGCATGCCAGAGTTAGCGCGCGGAACGGCAACACGCCAGTCCGATCGCGGCCTTTTCGTCCGGCACCAACGCCGCCCACTACCCCGGAGTCGCCGTAGGAGCCGGTGATGGCGGAGGTGGCGGCGGCTCGGTCACGACGACGCTGGCAGTTTGCTGGATGGCCACGCCGCCCGCGGTAGCCGACACGGTCTTCGTCCCGGCCACATCAGATGTGAAGGAACCGGTTGCCACCCCGCTCGAGTTGGTGGATCCGGGCTGCATGATCGTGTTGCCGCTGCCGGACACCGAGAGCTGAACGGCGACACCCGGAATTGGCGTCCCGCGCGCATCGCGCACGGTCACCGTCACGTTCGAGGACCCGGAGCCGGCCACGAACTGGCTCGGGTTCGCCAATAGCGAGGATTCGGACCCGCTCGGCGCACCCGGACCGACCTGAATGGCCGACGAGGTCACGCTGGAGATCCCGATGGCTCTGAAGATCAGCGTGCGCGCACCGGGCGTCCCGCTGATCGAGAGATCGGTGAACACAGCTCGGCCGTCGCTGCCCGTCGCCCGCGTGGCCGTGCCGCCCAGCGTGCCGCCGCCGCTGACAATTGCGACGGTCACGTTGACGCCGGCCTGCGGCACCGCGTTGCCTGCCGCATCCCTGAGCTCGATCACCGGCTGCTGCGCGAACGGGGCGCCGCTCGCCGCGGTCGCGGATGGCTGCGTGACAATGACGAGCCGGCTCGCCGCCCCGATCGTCGCCGTCGCACCGAACCTCACCGGGGATCCCTCCAGGGCCGCGGCCGCCGCCGTCGCAGTCTGGGTACCGAGCGTCGGGCCGAGCGTCCAGGTCACGTCCGCGGTGCCGTCGGGGCGCGTGGTACTCGACGAGCCGGAAAGGGAGCCGCCACCCGACGCGACCGCCCAGGCGATTCGGACGCCGCCCACTCCATTCCCGTTGCCATCCACCGCCTTTACGGACAGTGGTGCCGCAAGCTTGCTCTGGGCCGGAGCACTCTGGCCGTCGCCGCCGTTCTGGAGCAAGCGCGTAGCCGGGGGAGCGCTAGCGGTAGCGGCGAAGCGCACCGAGCCCACGTCGGATACGACCGCCGTCACGGTCTGGGTCCCAGTCGTCAAGCCGAGCGTCCAGACCGACGATGCGGTGCCGTCCGCACCGGTCGTACTGCTCGGAGGATCCATGCCTCCGCCCGCTTGTGCGATCACCCACGATACCACGCCGCCTGAGACCGGATTGTCGTTCGCGTCGAGGATGCGGACCACCAGCGGCTCCGGAAGCCGGGAGCCGGCGGGCCCGGTCTGGCCATCGCCCGACACCGCGACGACCCCCGATGCCGAGCCGGAGGTAGCGATGTGCCGGAAGGTGACGGGAGAGCCCAGCACGCCGGGGGCACTGGCGGTCGTGGTCTCTGGTCCGACGATGGGGCCGAGCGTGCGCTCGCTGGCGGCCCGCCCGTCGTTGCCGGTGCTGGAGGTCGCCGGGGTCACGCTGCCGCCGCCGACGGCCGCCCAGGTAATCGGCACTCCCTGCACCGGGTTGTTCCCGGCGTCGGTCACTCGGACCACGAGCGGTTGCGGCAGGCGTGAGCCCACCGGCGCGCTCTGTTCGTTGCCGGCGACAATGGCGAGCCCCTCCCCCGCTCTCGCGAAGAATCTGACCGCGAGCGGCGGAACGGCATCGGCGACTCGTGCGTCCACGGTCTGAGTGCCAGCCTGCGGACCGAGGATCCAATCCGCGCCGGCCAGCCCGTCAGCGTCGGTGCTCATCGTCGCGGGCGCAATGGTCCCTGCGCCGCCCGTGACCGTGAACGCCACCTTGGTGCCGGCGACCGGTCGGTCCTCCGTGTCGGTCACCCGGATCACGAGAGGGTTGGCAAGCGCGGAACCGACGAGCCCCGCCTGGGCATCGCCACTGACGATCGCGATCGCCGCCGGCTCGCCTTCCGCCGGAAGGAGCAGCTCGTCGCCGCCGCAGGCGATGCAGAGGACGAGCGCGCCGGCGAGCGTACCGCGTACCCCACGCATTCGCGCTCCTCGCGCGGAAGGAATGCTGAGGGGTGTCAGGGTAGGGTTGATGCCGCACACGAAGATAGGACCGGGATCACATTGCGAGGTGCGGTGATCCCGGCTGGCGCTTCTCGTGGTGCGCGACACGGTTTGCGTGAAAACAGGAGCCCCCGAGCACTCGCCCCGCGGGCTCTCTCTACACTACCACGAGGTCTTGCAGCGCGGCCGTTCGCGCATAATCCCTCAAGGCCGAGCGGCATGAGCCGCAGCCGGCTAGAGCCCCCCAAGGGGCCATCGTAGCGGCCCCTCCCCGCCGTGGTGTGACATGATGGTCCGCCGCGGCACTGTGGCACCTCCCGGCGGCGTCAGCCAGCTCGTTGCGCGCGACGGCCAGCGCCTCCTGGGTGAGGTACCTGGGCATCCCAGCAACCCGGCGACGCACGAGGCATTCGCCAGAGCCCTCCAGGACGCGTCTGTGGCCATCCGCCGGGATGTCCGACTCTTCTGACCAGTTGGCGCGTCGGCGCGCAGGTGGCGGGCCGCGTGACGGACGCGAGCTCCTCGGCACCGCACACCGATCCGGCTCCACGAGCGGTCCTCCGCTGTGGAGCCGGAGTGACCCCTTCAGGGCGTGGTAGCGGGCGGGTTGTTCGGGTTGTTGTTGTGGTTCCCGCCGCCGCCGCCAGGACCACCGCCGCAATTACCTGAGTTGCCGCTACACGCGAAGGAAGGTTGCAGCGTGTCCGGACCAGTCACCGTGTCGGTGGAGCAGCCGGCGAGCGTGAGCGCCAGCAGCGCTCCCAGGGGGAGAAGCTTCCGCATAGCTCATTCTCCATTGATGGGGAGGGAAAGGCGCGACTACGTGCCGCCTCGGGTCAGATGTACCAGTCGGTACTTGGGTCGGCAAGAGCACTGTGGGATGCGGACGACGAGGCCCCCAACGGCGTTGGGCGGTGCGGATGCTTCGGGCCGGGACCCCGGTGGCCGTGGTCCAGCAGCAGCTCGGGCACGCCAAGGCCAAGCTCACGTTGGACCCGTACGGCGCGTTCATCCCGAGTGCTGCGGACCGCGCGCAGTGGGAGGCCGCGGCGACCCGGTATGACGAGGCGAAATCGGCCGCCTCTAGTGCAAAGGGAAGTGCAAGCGGGGTGGGCTGAGGAGCTAAGTCAATAGCAGGGGCGGGACTCGAACCCGCGACCCCGGCATTATGAGTGCCGTGCTCTAACCAGCTGAGCTACCCTGCCGAACTGCCGAGAACGTAAACGAGCAGCGGCCGGCGGAAAACCCCGCCGGCCGCTGCTCCTCCCTTCACCCCCTGCCCTCACGCCACCAGGTCCGCCTCGGCTGCGGGCTCCGCCCGAAGGCGTGAGCCCGCCTCCGTCAGCGTCCGGTCCAGCAGCTTCACGCACGCGTAGACCGCCGCCACATGCGGCGTCGGCGTGTCGGTGAGCCGCCCCAGCTCCAGCACCGCGTTCACCAGCGCTTCGATCTCGAGCGTCCGGCCCGCCTCGACGTCCTGCAACATCGACGTCTTGTGGAACCCGATCTGCTCCGCGCCCGCGATCCGGCGCTCGGGTGGCAGCCGGAGGGTGATGCCGAGCTTCCCCGCCACCCGCTCGCCCTCCCGCATCATCTCCAGCGCGAGCGCACGCGTCTCCGCACACCGGCAGATGTCGGCGAGATAGGCATGGGTGAGCGCGCTGAGCGGATTGAACGCCAGCGAGCCGATTGCCTTGAGCCAGATCTCGGCGCGGATATCGGGCAACACCGGGGACTTGAAGCCGGCTCCGGTGAACAGCTCGGAGATCTCATGCACCCGCAGGCTGTCGGTCCCGTCGGGCTCGCCCACCGGGAACCGGACGCCTTCCACGTGCCGCAGCACGCCGGGCGCAACGTGCTCGACCGCCGGATACGCCACGCAGCCGATCACGCGCTCCGCCGGAACGTGCCCCTCGATGATGCCGAGCCGGTCGAGACACTCGATGCGACGGCCGTCGAGAGGACCACCGTGACGCTGGAAGTACCACCACGGAATTCCGTTCTGCACGGTGACGAGGCTCGTATGCCGGTCGAAGAGCGAGGGCAGCATCGCCGCCACGCCCTCGATCTCGTGCGCCTTCACGCCCAGGATCACGACGTCCTGCCGGCCGACCAGCGCGAAGTCATCGGTGGCAGTCATGCTCCTGATCGTGCGCTCGGCACCCTCGCTGCCTACGATCCGGAGCCCGTCGCTGCGGATCGCCTCGAGATGGTCGCCCAGCGTCACGAGCGTGACGTCATGGCCCGCCTCGGCGATTCGCCCCCCCATGAAGCCGCCGATCGCTCCGGCGCCCGCGACACACACCCGCATGCGTGTTGCCTCCCTGAAAGCGTGACAGGTCCTGGCGTAATGATTGCACTTGGTGCACTGTACGCTTCGCAAGCTCCAGGCCGTACTTCAGAACCGTGAAGGGTCACCGGATGCCGAGCTTTGCCATCAGACGTGCCCGCCCGGACGAAGGTCCGGCCATTCTGGAGATCATGCGGCCGTGGAACATGCACCACGTGCCGTCGGCAGAGATGGATAGTCTCGATCTGGGCTGCTTTTTCGTGGCTGAGGCTGACGGTCTGATGATCGGCGCCTCCGGCTACAAGCTCCTAGGGCCCGGCCAGGGGAAGACCACCCTGCTGGCCGTGCTGCCGGAGCACCTTGGCTCGGGGGCGGGAGCTGCCCTGCAGGTCAAGCGCCTCCACGCGATGGCGGCCCTCGGCGTTCACACCGTCACCACCAACGCGGACCGTCCGGAGACGATTGCCTGGTACCAGTCGCGCTTCGGTTATCGCGAGGTGGGTAAGCTGCCGAAGCTCCACGACTTCGGCCGGTCCGACATCGACCACTGGACCACGCTCGAGCTGGATCTCGCGGCCTATATGCGGGCAACGTATCCGCAAGCCGCCCGGGCCTCCTGAGCGAGGCAAGTCCTCGACATGGTGTCGCAGACACGCAACGAGCCGCCCGGTATCTCCGGGCGGCCAAGCGGCGGAGCGCCCGCGGAGATCCGCAGGCTGCCGCTCGCGTTCTGGGGCCTCCGCGCCGGCCAGGATGGCCTCGAGCTCGCCGGGCAGGCGGTCTCCAGCCTTGCCGATCGCTTCGGAACCCCGTGCTACCTCTTCGATGAAACCCGCCTTCGGCGGAACATTCGCGACGCGTGTCGTGCGGCGCAGGCCGCGCTCCGGGGTGCCGATCTTCACTACTCGTTCAAGACCAATCCCGTGCCCCGCGTCGCTGCCATCGCACGCGAGGAAGGGCTCGGCGCGGAGGTGATCTCGGGGCGCGAGCTGCGCGCGGCGCTGGCGGCGGGCTTCGCGGCGGAGCGCGTCATCTTCAACGGACCGGGCAAGCGTGACGCCGACCTCGCGTTCGCCGTGGAGCACGGGGTGCTGGTGCAGGTGGAGTCGGCGAGCGAGGCGCGGGCACTCGCCCGCATCGCCGCTGACGGGCGACGCGCCCGGGCCGGGCTGCGAATCAACCCCGACGCCTATGACCCGCGCGCCAACGCGGCGACCCGCATGGGCGCCCGCGCGAGCGTGTTCGGGATGGATCCGGCGAGCGCGGAGTTCGACGAGGCGGTCACGGTACTCTCAGCGGCCGATCGGGTGACGATCGAGTCGGTCTCCGCGTGCATCGGCACCGGCATCATCGACACCGCCCCGTTCGCGCGGATGGCGCGCGCGCTCGCCGACGTGCGGGCGCGTCTCGCGGCGCGGGGAATCGAGATCCGCACGCTGGACGGCGGCGGCGGGTTTGCGGTACCGTCCGAAGTGCGCTACGCGGATGGCGGCGTCGATGCGCTCGCCGCGGGAAACCCGGTCGCACTCCCCGCCCCGGATGAGATCGCAACGTTCGCCGAGGTCTGCCGCGCGATCGCGGCGGAGCTCGGCCCCGAACCGCCGGAGCGTCTCGTGCTCGAGCCGGGGCGGCTCCTCGTCGCCGACGCGTTTCATCTGGTCGCGCGCGTCATTCGCCTCAAGGAGAGCGGCGGACAGCGCTTCGCGATTCTGGACGCCGGCCGGACCCAGAACGCCATGTTCGTCGCCCGCGGGCACCACGAGATGGTGCTCGTGCGCGAGCCCGACGCGCCGCACGATGCGCGTTACACCGTCGTGGGCCCGCTCTGCGCCAGCTTCGACACCTATGCCCACGGGCGCGCGCTGCCCGAGCTTCAGGAGAGCGACCTGATCGCCGTCCTCGACGTGGGCGCGTACAACCTCTCGGCTCAGTCGCGCTGGTGCTTCGAGCCGGCGCCCGTCGTCGCGCTCGCCGACGGCGGGGCCTCGCTCGTCCCGACCCACGCGTAACGGCCAGTGCCCGGATTGTTCGGCGTCCTTGCCCTCTCACCGCGCGCGTCCGATGACCGGCTCCGCGCGATGGCGCGCCGGATGGGCGGGGCGATGGCGACGACGCCATGGCTCCGCGAAGAGCATTGGGATGCACCCGGATTTGCCGGCGGGCGGGTACACCTCGCGCTCGCCAACCCCGCCCCGCAGCCGGGCATGGCCGCGGGCGACATGCGCACCTGGTTCGACGGACGCATCTATCCCGCCGGCGGCGACGGCAGCATCACGCCGGCTCCGGACGAGATCGTCGCGATGGCGCGTGACCCGCGCGGCCGGCTCGCGGGAGCCGACGGCGTCTTCAACTTCTCCTGCGTGGATGCCGAGCGTCGCGAGCTCACGCTGGCGACGGACCGGCTGGGTTTCCGCCCGCTGTTCTGGACCGCCACCCCGGATTGGTTCGCCTATGCCGGCGAGGCGAACGCGCTGCTTGCGATCCGGGAATCGGCGCCCGCGCTCGACCCGCGGGCGCTCCGGCAGTTCTTCGCGTTCGACTATCTGCTCGGCGAGCGCACCTGGTGGGAAGGCATCGAGCTGGTGCCGCCGGCGACGGTCTGGATCATCTGCGGTCGGGGACGACTGGCTTGCCGTTACTGGAGCTTCGGCGAGATCCGTCGCGACCCGCGGCCCGAGCCCGAGGTCATGGAGGAGCTGGACCACCGCTGGGCGCGCGCCGTGCGCCAGCGCGTGCAGCCCGGCACCACGCCGCTTCTCCTGAGCGGCGGGCTCGACTCGCGTCTCGTGCTGTCCGAGATGGTGCGCCAGGGCCGGGACCTCACCGCGGTCACCTTCGGCGAGGCCGGCTGCCCCGACGTGACCATCGCCGCGCGGTGCGCGCGCGCGGCCGGCGTGCCGCACCGGGCCGTCACCATGGGGACGAGCACATGGTGGGGCGGGCGAGACGGCGCGATCAGGCGCACCGACGGGCTGGTCAACGCGATTCACCTCCACGTGGCGGTCGCGCTCGACGCGCTTGCCACCGGCAACCGGTACACGCTCAAGAACAGCACCGGAGACGTGCTGTTCGGCGGCAACGGGTTCAAGCTCTTCCCGACGCAGGCGTTCGCGCCGAGCGACGCGCGCGACTGGACGCTCACGCGTGAAGAGTTCCTCGCGAGCAAGTACCTGCCGAATCCTTTCTTCTCACGGGAAGAGACCGCGGAAGCGTCGCGCGGCGACTGCGACCCGTACCTCGAGGGGCCGAGCACCGACTGCTTCGTGATCCGGCAGGGGCAGCGCCGCTGGACCCTGACCGGAGCGCTGGCGATGGGCGGGCACTGCGACGTGGTGAACCCGGGAGCGAGTCTCGCGGTGCTCCAGCTGATGCTCGGTGCGCTGACCGACCGGCAGCGGGCGCGGGGTGCGTTCTACGATCCCTTCCTGTGCGACCGGCATCCCCGGCTCTTCCGCACGATCCCCTGGCAGAGGACGGGACGCCGGCTGGTGGAGTCGCCGGCGGTGCAGCTGTTCTACCGGGTGGATTACGCGATTCGCCGCCGCATCAATCGGCCGCGGTATCAGCGTGGGTTCTTCGACTATGCGCGAGCGCTGGCCGCCTGCGGCCTCCGAGAGAAGCTCGCGGGCACCGATCTCGTACTGGACGAGGTGATGGGCGGGGCGGCCCGCGGGGTGCTGCGGTCGGATAAAGTGACCCTGCCGCCGCGAACCTTGCTGGCCGTGCTCACCTTGGAGACCTATCTGCGGCAGACGGCCGGGCGGCCGGGTCTGGCGCCGCTCGTCTCGGCGGCCGTCGGGCCGGCCGCCGCGTAAACGCCCCTTCGCGCGGCTGCCGCCGACGATGGTGGGTCGCGCGGAGCGGTCCTCTGCTGGGTGATACGGATGCGATGGGGGAGGTGTGCGGGAGCTACGGACGGCGGGCGGCGCTGTCGGGCTGCACCAGCTTGTACAGGAACTCGCCCTGGCGGATCATGCCGAACGACTCCCGCGCGACCCGCTCCTGCACCCGTGGGTCGCGCTCGATGGCGCGGGCGGCAGCGCTCAGCGAATCCACATTGCGCTTGAGTTCCGCCACGCGGTCCGCCTCATCCCGCGCCTGGCGCTTGAGCGTGACCAGATCGAAGACGCTGTACTCGCCTCCGAGCAAGGCGAACGCCGCCGCGGCGACGAAGGCGCCCAGTCCGAGCCAGCGCCCAGGGGTCACAACGGGTAAAGGTCCCGGCCCGGGTAGTGGGCCAGCTCGCCCAGCTCTTCCGCGATGCGGAGCAGCTGGTTGTACTTGGCGGTGCGATCGGTGCGGCTGGCGCTGCCGGTCTTGATCTGCCCGGCACTGGTCGCGACCGCGAGGTCGGCGATGAAGGTGTCCTCGGTCTCACCCGAGCGGTGCGAGATGATCACGCCGTAGCCGCTCCCCTTCGCGAGCTCGATGCACTGGAGCGTCTCGGTCAGCGTGCCGATCTGGTTCACCTTCACCAGCACGGCGTTGCCCACGCCCTCTTCTATGCCGCGGCCGAGCCGGTCCACGTTGGTCACGAAGAGATCGTCCCCCACGAGCTGCACCCGGTCGTGCAGCCGCTCGGTGAGCGCCGCCCACCCATCCCAGTCGTCCTCGGCGAGCCCGTCCTCGATCGAGACGATCGGGTAGCGGTCGATCCAGCCCTGGTAGAGATCCACCATCTGTAGCGCGTTGCGGCGGCTGCCGTCGCCCTTCTTGAACACGTACTCGCCGTCCTGGTGCAGCTCCGACGCGGCCACGTCGAGCGCAATGGCGAGATCCTGCCCCGGCTTGTACCCGGCCGCCTCGATCGCCTGCATCACCGAATCGAGCGCCGCCTCGTTGGACGGCAGCATGGGGGCGAAGCCGCCCTCGTCGCCTACGGCGGTGGAGAGGCCCTTCTTCGAGAGCACCTTCTTGAGGGCGTGAAACACCTCGACCCCCATGCGGAGACCCTCCGCGAACGTCTCCGCGCCGATCGGTACGACCATGAACTCCTGCGCGTCCACATTGTTCGAAGCGTGCGCGCCTCCATTCAGGATATTCATCATCGGCACCGGGAGCACGCGCGCCATCGGCCCGCCGAGATAGCGGTACAGCGGCAGACCGGTCTCCTCGGCCGCGGCCCGCGCGACGGCGAGGGACACGGCCAGGATCGCGTTCGCGCCGAGCTTGCTCTTGTTCGGCGTCCCATCGAGCTCCATCATCTCGGCGTCCACCGCGATCTGGTCGGCGGCGTCCATGCCCTCGAGCCGCGGTCCGATCACTTCGTTCACATTGCGGACCGCCTCGACCACTCCCTTGCCGAGATATCGCTTCGCATCGCCGTCGCGCAGCTCCACCGCTTCGTGCTCGCCGGTGGAGGCGCCGCTCGGCACCGCGGCACGGCCGTTGGCGCCGCTGGACAGGACGACGTCGGCCTCGACGGTGGGATTGCCCCGGCTGTCCAGGATCTCGCGCGCGTGGACTTCGATCACAGTGCTCATGCCGCTTTAGGTACCTATGGCCCTAGGGTGGAGGAGGGGGTCAGGTAGGCGGTACGGGCGGTAGAGGCGGTAAGGGCGGTACGGTTTGGCCGGTAGGGTGCTGAAGGAAGCCAGGCGCATACGCCTGATCGCCTTCGCCGCCTTACCGGCCAGACTTTACCGTCTCTTCCGCCTCTACCGCCCTTCCCGCCTTGCGCAGCGACAACCTACCCATCCTTTCCGCCCCCAGTCAACCAAGCGCGAAGTGATCGAATCCCTTTAGCGGTACGTCCACGCCGTGCAGTGAGAAGCGCACACCTGCCCCCGGTTTCACCACCCCGATCGCCGTGAGCGGTACGCCGCACGCGTGCGTCAGCTCCGCTGCGTCGCGCACGCCGAAGAGCGGCGGCAGCGCCACCAGCACCTCGTAGTCCTCGCCGCCCTCCGCCGCAAAGGGCGCGGCATCGATCCCGGATCGCTGCGCTTCGGCAAGCGCCACCGGGGCGACGGGCAGCCGCTCGAGCTCCACCTCGAGCGCCACACCGGATGCGGCGGCGAGATGCCGCGCGTCGCCACCAAGCCCGTCGCTCAGGTCCAGCGCGGCGTGCGCGCCAAGCTCGGCGAGTTTCACGCCCGCCGCGATACGCGGCGCGGGATGCGCGAACGCCCGGCGAGCATCGAGCGGGGGCGACTCGCCGCGCCGCCACGCCTCGAGCGC
>JBOHSN010000087.1:0-16481 GCA_050733215.1 Gemmatimonadales bacterium | reverse complement strand
GGCGTACGAGGCCGTGGTCGTGCGGTCCACCTGGGACTATCACCATCGGCCGGCGGAGTTTGTCCAGTGGATCGCGCGCCTGGAGGCGGCGGGAGTGCGGGTCTGGAACCCGCCGGCGCTCCTCCGCTGGAATCTCGACAAGCACTATCTCGCCGAGCTCGGCGGCCAGGGCGTGGCGGTGGTCCCCACACGTACGGTGCCTCAGCACAGCGGGGCGAGCCTGCCCGCCGCGCTCGCGTCGGCGGGATGGGACGAGGCCGTCGTGAAGCCTGCGGTGTCGGCGTCGGCGCACGAGACTTGGCGGACCTCCCGCGCGCGCGCCGAGCGGGACGCCGCCCGCTTTGCCGCGCTGGTCCACGCGGGCGATGTGCTCGTCCAGCCCTATCTCCATGCCATCGAACAGGGCGAGTGGTCGCTCTGCTTCCTCGGCGGGCGCTACAGTCACGCCGTGCTCAAGCGCCCCCGCCATGGGGACTTCCGGGTGCAGTCGGAGCTCGGAGGCGAGGTGCTGGTCGCCCGCCCGGAGCCGGGGCTCGTCGCGCGTGCCGAGGAGATCGTAGCCCGCCTCCCCGCCCCGTGGCTCTACGCGCGGGTGGACGCCTGCGAGGTGAACGGCGCCCTCGTGCTCATGGAGCTCGAGCTGATCGAGCCGACGCTCTTCTTCCACGCCGATCTGTCGGCGCCCACCCGGTTCGCCCAGGCGCTCCGGGCTTAGATTGCGGGCACCCCGATGTCCCGCCCGGCTCGCGCTCTCCTCGTCGTCGTCGTCGCGGCCGCCTGCGCGCGGGCGCCGGAACCCCTTGCGCCCGGATCGCCGGCGCCCGCCGTCCCGCTCGACCCGTGCATCGTGGCCGGTTCGCCGGGCCGAACTCCCGACACACTCGACGTCGTGCTCGACGATCCGGTGAATCCCTCGCCGGCGCCGGGCTCCGGCGCCGAGTGGCTCGTCTTTGCCCAAGTGTACGAGACGCTCGTGCGGCTCGATTGCACCGGCGCGCCCCGGCCCGCGCTCGCGGCGGAGTGGCGGTCGGAGGATGGCGGACGCGCGTGGACCTTCACCCTGCGCGCCGACGCGGCTTTCTGGGATGGGGCGCCGCTTTCCGCCGACAGCATCGTGGCCCACTGGCGAGCGCGGCCGGCGCAGACCGCCCGGCTCGCCCTGGCCGGCGTGGATTCGGTCGGCCCCGTCGCCGAGCGCGGCATCCGTCTCGTGTTCGCCGAGGGAACCGATACGGCGCCCGCCCTGCTCGCCGACCCGGGATTGGCCCCCACGCTCGATCGCGGCGGACCATGGCCAATCGGTGCCGGCGCGTGGCGCCCCATCAGCGATCCGGCGGGAACCCGGCTCGCCCTGCTGCTGCCGTCGGGCGCCGCGGGAAATGGCGGGCCGGTGCTTCGCGTTGCAGCGGGCCACGGCGACCCGCGCGACGCGCTCGATGCCGGCGCGGACCTGCTGACGACCGCGAGCCCCGCGGCACTGGCGTATGCGCGCACCCGTCCGGAGCTCACAACGGTGCCGCTTCCATGGAGCCGGACGTACGTCCTGGCGTCCGCCCGCCCCTTCGGGCCCGCGGCGGACACCGCGTTGAGGGCGGCGCTCGCGCGGGACGTGGTCCGGGTTGATGCGCGCGCGGCCGGGCCGCCGTTCTGGTGGGACGCAGCCTGCGGGTCGAGCCGGCCGGGCCCCATTTCGGCGACGCAAGGCTCCCGCATCGGATACCCGGCGCAGGATCCGGCCGCGGGCGCGCTCGCGTCCCGCCTCGTCGCCCTCGGCGCAGTCGGGCGTGGGGGCGCCGTCCTCCCGCTGCCGACTCCCGAGCTCCTGGCGGGCATCGAGGCCGGGCGCATCGCCGCTGCCGTGCTCCCACTGCCGCGCGTGCCAACGGTTCCCTGCGCCGCCGTGCTTCGAACGCCGGTGGGCTGGGCGGTGAGCCCGCTGGTGGACACCCGCGCGCATCTCGTAGCTCGGCGCGATGGACCCGTGCTCCGGGTGGACGGGTTTGGCGCGGTCCGGGTGGACCCGGCGGGAATGGCCGCCCCATGAGCTTCCGAAGCCGCCTGTTTCTCGCCTTCCTTCTCGTGCTGCTCGTGCCGCTCGCCGTGCTCGGGTTCGGCGTCCGGCGCGAGATGGAGCGCCGCCTCACGGCGGAGTATCGGGAGCGCGTGCGATCGCTCGCGGAGCTCGTTCAGCTCGATCTCGCCCGGGAGGGTGGCCAGCTCGGCCGCCGGCTCGAGGCGCTGCGCGATGAGCTCGCGGACGACAATCGCTTCCGGACCGCCGCGCTTCAGGAGGACCCGGGCGCGCGGGGATGGCTGCTCGACTGGGCGGGCGAGGCGCAGCGGCTCACCGGACTCGACTACCTCTGGCTCCAGGACAGCGGCGGACGGGTCTTGAGCTCGGGTCACTTCCGGAACGAGTTCGACCGGGTCGAGCCTGATCTGCCCCGCCTGCTCGAATCTCCGGATTCAGTCGCCCTGCTTCGCGCCCGCACCGCCGAGCGCGATCTGCTGCTCGTCGCGCGGGTGGACTCGTTCCGGGTGGCGGGCAGACCGTACCGGCTCATCGGCGGCGTGGCGCTCCATCCCGAGACGCTGGCACCGGCCGCGCAGGCGCGCGGGCTGGCCGTGGAGATCGAGCTTCCCGGCGCTCCGCCCGCCCGGACCGATTCGCTCCACGTGGCCGACGCGTTCACGGTGCCCGTCGTGGATGCACGTGAGACCGGGAGGCCCGCCGCAGGTACCGCGCGCGTCGTGATCACCCAGTCGCTCGCGCCGCTCGAGGCGCTGCGGCGGAGCGTGGACACGTGGTTCGTCGGCGCGATCGCCGCCACGACGGCCGCCGCGCTGCTGGCGGCGCTCTGGCTCTCCTCCCGGGTGAGCCGCCCGCTCCGCGATCTCGCGGAGAAGACGTCCCGGCTCGACCTCGACCGGCTGGATGTGGGATTCGGCTCGGAGCGGAGCGATGAAATCGGCGCGCTGGCGCGTCTGCTCGACGCGATGGCGGGCCGGCTGCGCCAGAGCTCGGTGCGGCTGCGCGAGGCCGAGCGCCGCGCGACCGTCGGCGATCTCGCCCGGCAGGTGAACCACGACGTGCGAAACGGGCTCGTGCCGATCCGGCACGTCCTCTCGCACTTCGGCGAGGTCGCCGAACGCGAGCCCGCCGAGCTGGCGCGCGTGTTCACCGAGCGCCGCCCGACGCTCGAGTCGAGCGTCGCGTATCTCGAGACGCTCGCGCGGAACTACGCCCGCCTGTCGCCCCAGGCCGGATCGGAGACGTGCGACGTGAACGCGGTGGTGCGCCAGGTGGCCGGCGGTGTCGGCGGACGCGCGGAAGTCCGGCTCGAGCTCGCGGCGGAGCTCCCGGCCGCCCAGGCCGATCCGCTCGTGGTCCGCCGGGTGCTCGAGAATCTGATCCAGAACGGCATCGAAAGCCTGGACGGCCGCCCCGACGGGCGGGTCACCGTCAGTACCTCGTCGCGGACCACGGACGGCGGGCGGGTGCAGGTGATCGTCGCGGACACCGGTCGCGGCATGTCGCAGGCCGAGCTCGATCGGGCGTTCGAGGGGTTCTATACCACCAAGCCCGGCGGCACCGGCCTCGGCCTCACGATCGTCCGGCGGCTGGTGCAGGACGTCGGGGGAAGCATGCGGGTCGAGACCGAGCCGGGGGTCGGCTCCCGTTTCATTGTCGAGCTGCCGTCGCAAGGTTGAATTCCGCAACTGCTGTTCACACGGAGGCGCGGAGGGCACGGAGAACTGCTTTGCTTTGTGGTTTCACGATCGAGCATCGGATCCCCCGTGATGAGACCACATCAAGATGTCGTTCTCCGCGTCCTCCGCGCCTCCGTGTGAATTTTCTCAGTTCACCGCCGCACTGGAGCCAAGCGTGACGAGTGTGCTGGTGGTGGATGACGTCCCCGCGATGGCCGAGCAGTACGCCTATGACCTGCGGCGGCTCGGCGGCTACGACACCGCGGTGGCGGCCGGAGGCGCTGAGGCGCTGGAGCACCTGGCGCGCGAGCCGGTGGACTGCGTCATTCTCGATTTGGAGATGCCGGGACTCGACGGCTTCGAGGTGCTCCGTACCCTCGCCCACCGTGGCAGTGACACGCCGGTAATCGTCTACACCGGCACCGGCAGCTACGACCGCTGCATCGAGGCCGTACGACTCGGCGCGGCCGGGTTCATCGACAAGGCCGAGCCGATGGTGCGGGTGGTGCGCGAGATCGAGCAGGCGCTCGAGCGGCGCCGGCTCCGCACCGAGGTCGCCTCGCTCCGCCGCCAGCTCGGCGCCGAGTCGTCGTTGGCCGGATCGAGCCCGGCCATCGCGCGGCTGCGCGACGCGATCGCGCGGCTCGCGCCGATCCCGAGCCCCGTCCTCGTGCTCGGCGAGAGCGGGTCGGGGAAGGAGCTCGTCGCGCGCGACCTGCACCGCCTCGGCGCCCACCCGTCCGCACCGTTTCTGGCCCTCAACAGCGCGGCGCTACCGGAGAGCCTGGTCGAGAGCGAGCTGTTCGGCCACGAGCGCGGCGCGTTCACCGGCGCCGCCGCCACCCGGCGGGGTGCCTTCGAATCAGCGGAGCGCGGCACGCTCCTCCTGGACGAGATCGGCGACCTGCCCGCGCCGGCGCAGGCGAAGCTGCTCCGCGTGCTCGAGGACCGCCGCGTCACCCGGCTCGGCGGCTCGCGCGCGCTTCCGGTGGAGGCACGCGTGGTGGCCGCGACGCACCGCGACCTGGACGCCGACGTGCGGGCCGGCCGGTTCCGCGAAGATCTCTTCTACCGGCTCAACGTGCACGTGATCCAGGTGCCGCCGCTTCGCGAGCGGCTCGCGGACGTGCCCGAGCTGGCCGGGCGGTTCGTCACCGCCATCTGCGAGCGCTTCGGCCTGCGCCCCAAGCGGCTCGCGCCGGAAGCGGTCGGGCTGCTGATGGCCTATGAATGGCGGCGGAACAACGTGCGCGAGCTCCGGAATGCAGTCGAGCGGATGATCATCGCCGCCGATGGCGACACGATCCGCGCGGAGCATGCGCCGGCTGAAGTGCGAGGGAGCGACGATGCGGCTCCACCTTCCGACTCCGCTCCGGCCGCCCGTTCGTTTCAGGAGCTCCGCGAGGCTGCCGAGCGCCGGATCATAGCCGCGGCGCTGGCGCGCAATGGTGGACAGGTGACGAAGACCGCGGAGGAGCTGGGGCTCGCGGACCACGCAAGCCTGTTGAAGATCATGAGAAGACTGGGAATAAAGCGGTCAGAGTAGACGGTAAGGGCGGTAGAGGCGGTAAGGGCGGTACCGGCAGCGCGAAGGTGTTCGAGCGGACACGAAGCTCCGCGCGCACCGTGTTCCCCCGGACACGGGCGGGCCGGACAACCACCTGGCCTCCCGTTCACCTGCATCACTCGTAACCCACTCAGCGACCAAACCTTACCGCCTCTACCGCCGGTACCGCCCCTACCGCCTACCGAGCGGTCTCTCAGTTGCCTTTACGCCTGGCACCCCTAACCCCGAGGTGCCCCGTGTCCCGCATCCGCCTGGCCGTCATCTCCTTGCTCCTGCTTACCGCCCTTGCGTGCAAGGGCCAGTCCCGTACCGCCACCGTCGCCGCGACCGTCGCGACCAGTGTCGATTCGTCGACGCCGGTGGAGGCGCCGTCCGCTCCCGACCTCTCCCGCCCTCTCCCTCCGGTCTCCTACGAAGATGCGGAGACGGCCTATCGCAACGGCCGGTACAGCGACGCCGCCGAGCTGTTCGCCGCGTACACCGAAGCGAAGCCCGACAATCCCTGGGGCCGCTACATGCTCGGCCTCTCGGCCTGGAAGGCCGGTGATCTGTCGCGGGCGGAGCAGGCGTTCGACGAGGCGCTCACGCTCGACCCCACGCACCTGAAGAGCATGCTCAACTCGACCCGCGTGCTGCTGGAGCGCGGCAAAGGCGACGAGGCGTTGGAGCGCATCAACACCGCGATCGAGACCGCGCCGCAGTCGGGCGAGGCGTTCCGGCTGCGTGGCCGCGCGCTGGCGGAGCTCGGCCGGAACGACGAGGCGATCGAGGCGTATCAGCGCGCCGCCGCGCTGGACGAAGAGGACGGGTGGGCGATGAACAACCTGGGTCTGCTCTACATCCAGCTCGGCCGCTACACCGAGGCCCTGCCCCCGCTGGCCCGCGCGACCGAGATCAAGCCGCGGTCACCGGTGTTCCAGAACAACCTCGGCCAGGCGCTCGAGCGGCTGGGGCACGTCTCGCAGGCGAAGCAGGCGTACGAGGCCGCGATCTCGTCCGACAGCGGCTACGCCAAGGCGAGCACCGGGCTGGCCCGGGTGAATGCCCTCACGGATACGCCGGAGGTGGCGGACGTCGATCTCAAGGCGCTCGCCGACGAGTTCCGAACGACGGTCCAGCAGTGGGCGTTCGTGGCGCGCGACACCGCCTCGGACGTGGCGGACTCGGTGGACACCCAGTAGCAGGATTTCTGTATCGCAGGCCGGCGCCCCGGGGGGAAGTTCCTCCGGGGCGCTGGCCTTGACGGTGCGACCACGGCGGGACAACCTCCGCGCGAAAGGAGACCCAATGCTCGACGTCATCATCAAGCGATTCGAGAACCCGGACGAGGTCCGGCTGATGACCAAGGGAAAGTTCGAGCTGGTCCACCTCGGCGGGCTCACCATCGGCCGGGCGACCTACGAGCCGGGGTGGAAATGGTCGGAGCACGTCGGTCCCGGCGTCGGCGCCACCCGCTGCTCGGTGGAGCATGTCGGGCTCGTGCTCCAGGGCTCGGCGACCGTCGCGTTCGAGAATCGGGTGCTGGAAATGCAGCCGGGAGACCTGTTCTACGTGCCGCCCGAGCCGCACGACAGCTGGGTGGTGGGTGACGCGCCGTACGTGTCGCTGCATTTCCTCGGCGCGGAGCGGTATGCGAAGTAGCGAGTCGCTACCCCTCGAGCTGCTGCCGACCCCGCTCGCGGTCTGCCGCCTGCCGTCCGACGCCGAGGTGCCGCCGTGGGCGCGGGAGCCGTGCGCATTCGTCACGATCAGCCGGACGCCGGAGGAGTTGTCGATCACCATCGACCAGCGCGGCGTGCCGGAGAGCGTACGCGCGGAACGGGACTACCGGATGTTCCGCGTGCGCGGCCCGTTGCCGCTCCATCTGGTCGGCGTGCTCGCGGCGATCGCCGATCCGCTCGCCGCCGCCGGGCTTCCGATTTTCGCGATCTCCACCTACGACACCGACTACGTGCGGTGAAGGAGATGGATCTGCCCCGCGCCGTCGCCGCGCTCGAGGGCGCGGGTCACCGGGTCAGAATTCCCGCCGCTTCATCTCCTTGAAGAGACGCTTGGTCTCGGGATCCTCTTCCCGGGATCGCTGACGCAGCGTGGGGTCGAACTTCGCGGACTGATCCTCCCGCGACGGCTTCACTTTGGCTGCGTTCTTCCTGATCAGCTTCGCGAGCTGGTCGTCTTCGCGTTTCGGCATCGGCGCTCCAGGCGGCGGCGGTTTCATCCGGGACGTATGTACGCTAACCAGGCGGCCGCCCGGCAGGAATCAGGGAGCGGCGAGCCGGCCGGGCGACCCATGCTACCGGCGTGCGGGCCGGACCCGGGGTGGCTCGGCGTCTGGGCCTGCACCTACTTTCACCTGGCGCTGTCAGATATGCGCGCTGCGCGGCTCTCGTCAAATGAGTGGGGTGGCCATGACACACAAACAGCAAGCGGACGAGCTCCTCGAGCGCCCACCTACCACGCTACGGCCGGCCCTGACCCGGCTCGCTGCGTACTATGGCGCCGTCGCGGTGCTCTTCGCAGTCGCCACGTGGGTGCTGAGCGGCCTGCCGGCACCCGGACTCGAGCAGGACATCCAGCCGCTGGAAAGCCAGGGTGCGTTGGCCTCGGCGGCCGACCTCTGGAGCCGCCTCGGGCGGCTGGCGCCGGGTTGGCTCCACGCCGGGTTGTACATGCTCGCCTCGGTGCTGCTCGTCTTCCCCCTCGTCTTCGTGTACCTCCGGACCCGCACCCGGGCGAAGTTCGACCACTCGCTTCTCCAGACGGTCATCGTCCTGCCGCTCGCGGTGACCGCGGTTCTCATGATGGTTCGGAGTCGCGCGACGCGGTGTACATATTCACTGCCATCGCCATCGGCTTTGCGGCGGGCATCCGGGAGCTCGGCGTCGCCCTGATTCTCTCGATGCTGTTTTGCGCGCTCGAGCTGGCGCTCTGGCGCCTCGACCTGGTGGAGGAGTACGAGGCGAGCCTGCGACGCCTGCTGACCGGTGAACGCGCCGCCCACCAGCCGGCTCAGCGCGCCGGATTGCTGGTGGAGGCCATGCGCCATGCGTGGGCCAGTGAGGCGGCCGCGGGTGGCCGCGTCGTCGCGCCACCTGCCGAGCCTGGAGTGCCCCCGGACGCGCCGGGCGCGGCGGAACCCAAGCTGCTGCACCGGTTCCGGATCACGGTCGGCAACGCCGACGCGGCCCGGCCCGACGTGGAGGCCGTGCTCGAGGCGGAGACCAAGCGCTGGACATTCGTCGCGCGCGACGTGCATGGCGACGGCACCGGCACCCTGGTCTACGACCTCCGCTTGCGCAAGCGGATGGGACCGGACGCGCTCGCCGCCGAGCTCCGCGGCCGCGCCGCTACGCAGGTGAGGAGCGTCGAGTGGGATGAGCGGCAGCTCGTCCCAGAAGCGCCCTAGCCGTCGCGAACCGCGCCTCCACGTCGGGCTTGCTGACCTTCCCCATCGCGCTCCGCGACAGCGCCGGCACGATGCGGAGCCCGCGCGGGATTTTGTAGGGCGTCCCGGCGATCGCTTGACCGGTGCTGTGTTCGGCTTATATTCGGTATCGTGGCCGAACAGAAGCCGAAGAGGCGCCGGATGCTTTTCCCTTCCTTTCCACCCGCCGACTCCCCGCCTCGTGATCGCGGACACCTCAAGCCCACCATCTACATCGGGCACGACCGCGTGCGCGTCTGTCCCGAGTGCGCCGGCCCCCTGGTACGGGCGTCGGCGTGCGTGGGCTGTACCCAATGCGGCTGGGGGCGTTGCGAATGAGCTCGGCTGGGCAGCAGTTGAGCCTTCTGTCCGTCGGCCCATCGGCCCATCTACCCATCCTGGACCAACGCGCCCGCGGCACGCGCTTCCTGGCGATCAACGTGCGCTCGGCGCTCAACAGCCCGGCGGCCACGCACATGGGCTTCTGGTCGCTGAACCCGTACATCGGCTGCGAGTTTGGGTGCACGTACTGTTATGCCCGTGATACCCACCGGTGGACGGTGGAGCGGATGGGCCGATGGTCGGATGGACAGATGGACCGCGAGATCGCTGATCATCCGTCCATCGGGCCATCCGACCATCTCTCGTTCGAGCGCAATATTCTCGTCAAGTCCAACCTCGCCGACGCGCTCGTCCGCACCCTGGATCCGGCCAAGCTCGCCGGCCAGACCCTCGCCATCGGCACCGCCACCGATCCCTACCAGCCGGCGGAGCGGCGGTTCCGGCTCACCCGGCAGGCGCTCGAGACACTCTTGGCGTACCGCGGCATCCGGCTTGGCATCACCACCAAGTCGCCGCTGGTCGTGCGCGACATCGACCTGCTGAAGCAGCTCGGCGAGCGGCATGAGGTGAGCGTCAACCTGTCCATCGCCACGCTCGACCCGCGGCTCGCGCGCCGGCTCGAGGCCCGCTCCGCGGTGCCGTCTGCGCGGCTCCGCGCGATTCGGCAGCTAACCGACGCCGGCATCCGCGCCGGCGTGTTCGTCATGCCGATCCTGCCGTGCATCACCGATGGCCGCCGCGAGCTCGATGCCCTGCTCGCCGCGGCGAAGGAAGCCGGCGCCCGCTTCGCGTCCTGGTCGGCGCTCCGATTGGGGCCGGCGGCGCGGCGCCACTTCCTTCCTCATCTCGCCCGCGAGTTCCCCGAGCTCGTCGAGCGCTACGAGCGTCACTACGCTCGCCACGACGCCGCGGGCTGGGCGTACCGGAAGGCCCTCCGCGCTCGCTTCCACGCCCTTCGGCGAAAGCACGGCTTCGCCGAAGATTGAGGCCGAGAAACTGCATCAACCGCAGAGGACACGGAGGACACAGAGACACTGCCTTCGTTGTGGTCTCGCGTGCAAGCACCATGACCCTTGGCATGAGACCACAATTATCGGCAGTTCTCCGTGTCCTCCGTGTCCTCTGTGGTTGATGCAGTTCTAATCCCAGACCGCCACGACCTTCCCGAACGTCTCGTTCCGTTCCATCGCCTGGTGCGCCTCGGCGAGCCGCTCCATCGGCACGGTGCGCTCCAGCACCGGCCGCAGGGGGGCCGAATGCACGCGCTGGTCGAAGAGCGGCAGCATGCGCTCGGCAAACTCCCGCACCACCTCCACGCGCTCCTCATGCAGACGCGTCCGCATCACCGTGCCGATGATCTCGAGCCGCTTCCGGAGCACCGGGTTGAGGTCGGCGTCGGTCTTGCTCCCGAGCAGCCAACCCAGCAGCACCAGCCGCCCGCGCGGGGCCAGCACCGCAAGGTTCTGCGAGAGCATCGGTCCGCCGAGCACGTCGAGCACCACGTTGACCGGATCCGTGATCGCGTCGGGGAAGCTCCCGCGGCTCGTGTCCACGCCCACGTCGAGCCCGTAGAGCGCGGCACGCGCGAGCTTGTCCGCGCTCCGCGACGTGCCGAGCACGGTGGCGCCGAGGTGCTTCGCGACCTGCATCGCGGCCGTCCCCACGCCGCTGCCGACCGCATGGATCAACACGCGCTCGCCAGCCGCAAGCCGCCCGCGGGTGACGAGCGCATCGTACGCCGTGAGAAACGCCTCGGGGATCGCCGCAGCCTCAGCGAATGAGAGCCCGCCGGGGATCGGCAATGCCTCGTCCTGGTGCACCACGACCGCCTCGGCCTGCGCCCCGCCGCCCACCAGGCCCATCACCCGGTCGCCCACGCGCCAGCGCCGGGCGCCTTGGCCCAACGCGTCCACCTCGCCGGCGTACTCGAGTCCGGGAATGTCCGCCGGCCACCCGTGCGGCGCGGGATACTGTCCCCGCCGCTGCATCAGGTCGGCGCGGTTGAGCCCCGCCGCCTGCACCCGCACCCGGATCTGATGCGGTCCGGGCGTGGGCGTCGGCACCGTGCCGATCGTGATCACCTCGGGCCCGCCGCTTCCAGCAAAGATCACTGCTCGCATGTATGGAGAATATCTCTGCTTCGCGCCCTTCGTCTTCTTCGTGCCTTCGTGGTTTAATTCCACCGATGCCTGCCCCATACCGGATCGCCGCGGTCGCACTCCTGGCAGGTACGGCCTGCAGTGACAGCACCGGCGCGCCGGGCGATTTCGCCCTCGCCCTCGAGACCGTGTCCAACGACCTCGTCTTCCCGGTGGACCTCACGAGCCCGCCCGGCGACCCGCGCCTCTTTGTCGCCGAGAAGGGCGGCCGCATCCGCATCATCGAAAGCGGCGCGGTGCTGCCCACTCCCTTCCTCGACCTGTCGGACCGGGTGTCCACTGGGGGCGAGCAGGGGCTCCTCGGCCTCGCGTTCGATCCGGACTACGCGACCAACGGCCGCTTCGTCGTGAACTACACCGACCCCGCCGGTGATACCCGCATCTCGGCGTTCCGGGCCTCCGCCGATCCCGACATCGCGGACGAGGCGAGCGAGGCGCTCATCCTCGGCGTGGACCAGCCGTTCGTCAACCACAACGGCGGCCAGCTCGCCTTCGGCCCGGATGGCTACCTGTACATTGGGCTGGGCGACGGCGGCGACGCCGGCGACCCGCTGGAGAACGCCCAGAGCCTGACGACACTTCTCGGCAAGCTGCTCCGTATCGACCTGGACGGCGGCGCCCCCTACGCGATCCCGCCGGACAACCCGTTCTCTGCGGTCGCCGCCGCGCGCAGCGAGATCTGGAGCTACGGGCTCCGGAACCCGTGGCGGTTCAGCTTCGACCGCGTGACGGGCGATCTCTACATCGGCGACGTGGGCCAGAACGAGATCGAGGAGATCGACGTGAGCCCGGCGGCGTCGGGCGCCGGGCGCGGCGCGAACTACGGCTGGGACGTGATGGAAGGCCGCGAGTGCTTCGAGCCCGCGACCGGGTGCGATCAGTCCGGCCTGGTGCTCCCCGCGGTCCAGCACGACCATGGCGACGGCTGCTCGGTCACCGGCGGCTACGTGTATCGGGGGAGCGCGATCCCGGCGCTCCAGGGCACCTATTTTTACTCCGACTTCTGCTCCGGCTGGATCCGGAGCTTCCGGTTCGCGGGCGGCGCAGCGACGGAGCAGCGCGAGTGGCCGGCATTGGAGGCGGGGAACGTCACCAGCTTCGGGCAGGACGACGCCGGCGAGCTGTACATTCTCACGGCGGGTGGAACCGTGTATCGCATCGTGGAGGGAACATGATTCGTGTGCTCATGCTGGCCGGTGTCGCGCTCGCCGCGCTTCCGGACAGCGCGCTGGCGCCGGTGCAGATCGACGAGTGGACGGTCCCCTGGGAAGGGACGCGGCCGCGCGACCCCTACGCCGACGCGCAGAAGCGCGTCTGGTTCGTGGGGCAGGCCGGCAACTACATCGCCTACCTCGATCCGGCCACCGGCAAGTTCAAGCGGTACGAGATCGACGACGGCACCCATCCCCACAACCTCATCGTGGACCAGGCCGGCGCGGTCTGGTACGCGGGCAACCGGAATGGCTTGATCGGCCGGCTCGATCCGGCCACCGGCGCCATCAAGCGCTATCCGATGCCCGACCCCGCCGCGGGCGATCCCCACACACTCGTGTTCGACAAGAAGGGCGACATCTGGTTTACCGTGCAGCAGGGCAACTTCGTCGGCAAGCTCACGACCGCCGATGGCAAGGTGCGATTGGTGAAGGTGCCCACGCGGAACGCGCGTCCCTACGGCATCGCGGTGGACTCGAAGAATCGCCCCTGGTTCAATGAGTTCGGCGTGAGCAAGCTGGGCACCGTGGACCCCAAGACATTCGCGCTCAAGGAGTACGACCTGCCGGATCCCGACGCGCGGGGGCGCCGCATCGCCATCACCTCGGACGACCGCATCTGGTACGGCGACTACGTGCGCGGCGTGATCGGCCGGCTCGATCCGGCGACCGGCAAGATCCAGGAGTGGGATGCGCCCAGCAAGCGGAGCGCGCTGATCTACGCGCTCACCGTGGACGACCGGGACCGCATCTGGTTCGTGGAGACGGGACCGCAGCCGAACCGGCTGGTGGGCTTCGATACGAAGACGCTCACGGTCGAGAGCGAGACGCCCATCGCGAAGAGCGGCGCGAAGGTGGTGCGGCACATGAGCTACGACCCCGGGACCCGCGCGATCTGGTTCGGCACCGACGCCAACACGATCGGGCGGGCCCGGCTGCCGTAGACGTTTCTCATTCCGCGGTCGCGAAGTCCTCGATCGTGAAGCCGTTCGACGCGCCGGATGCACCTGGCCGGCCCACGTCTCGCCGTCGGTGTAGATCACAAACAGGTCCACCGGCCAGCGGTGCTTCGTGGCCTCGAGCATCGGCATGGCGCAGTCCGTGCCGCCGAACCGAGGCCGGCCGATCTGCTTCACCACGTCATCAGCCGCTGGCGCGGTGAGATAACTGTCACCCATCCTGGACTGTTCGCCCACCCCCTGAGCTACGGTCTCCATGTCGAACAACTGCGGCGGGTACGAGAGAGCCTGAGCCCTGCACTCGCGAGCCCGGACCCGCCAGGCCCTGCACCATCAGTCATCGTCTTCCCACGAGCGATCGGCCTTCCGCTCCTGGTTGAGCGACCGGAAGAACGCGCGCTCCGCCGCACGCTGCTCGGCGGTGCACTGCCCGATGTATTCGATCTGCCGCGCACGCAGCCGGATGCGCGCGCCGGTGAGATCCACGAACGTCACCCACTTCGGCCGCGCCCTGCCATCGAGCGACTGCTCGATGACACGGGCCATCGTGGTGCTGACATACCAGGTGCAACAGTCCCCGCTCACGACGAAGTAGTCGCCGACCGCGGGGCGCGCGGCACCGTCCTCGAACGGCTCCTGCAATCGGTTCATGCGTCCTCTGCGAGTTTGCCTATCGGTTCATGTCACCACCTCCCTCGGTGCGACCTTGCGGTCGCGGCTAATCGCGGTCATGGCTTGCCTCCCGGTCTGAGTTGTCAGTCTCGCGCTATGCGGCGATGGTGGCGCGCAACGCCAGACGCTGGATCATCAGGTCACCCCGGCTGGGTACCCACGGCTTCACCCGCGCCACCGGGCCAAACTCGTGTGCCAGCCGGTCGTTCTTGCGGTGATTGCACGAGCTGCACGCCGTCACCACGTTCTGCCACACGTCCTCACCGCCACGCACCCGCGGGACCAGATGGTCGTCAGCCGCTCGCGGGCGCCGAGCTCGCGCCGGTGCGGGCCGCAGTACCCGCAGCGATAGCCGTCCCGCAGGAACAGGTGCTCGTTCGTCAGCGTCGCTGCCCGCGAGCCGATCCGCCGGTGCTTCCGCAGCACGACGCTGGCCGGCAGCGGGAAGACCAGGCGCGGGCTCCGAGCCACCTGCCCCGGCACCGTCTCCAGGATGACCGCCTTGCCCACCAGATGCAGCCGCAGACCCATGAGGTATGGCACCAGCTCGAGCGGCTCACCCGTCGTGTTGTACACCAGACACAGCATCATCGCACGCTCCGCCCCGGGCCCGGTCGGCCGGGCTGGGTTCATCAGGTGTCGTACCGGTGGCTCGTGTCTGCGCGCCGAAGACGTCATTCCCCGAGAGGGACTTGAACCCCCACTCTCCGCATTCGTAGTGCGGCGTCTTGATCCGTTCGACCATCGGGGATGGTGCAGAGTGCTCCGGGGATGCCCCGAGTGGGACTCGAACCCACAGCCTCGAGATCCGGAATCTCGCGCGCAATCCGGTTGCGCCTCCGGGGTGTGGATGAGCGCCGGGCTCTCACGCCCCGGCGCTCAGTCCTTGTACGGGTCGAACTCGCCCGCGCCCGCCATCACCACGACCAGCGGGCGCAGCGTGTGCAGCACCTCGATGGTGCTGCCCTGGGCCGCGAGCACGTCCGGGAGCCGGCGGTAGACGTGCGGGCTCTCGTCGAGTCCGCCACCCCGCAGGATGACTCCCTTCTCGCGCACCCAGCTCTGCATCATCTCCGGCGTCACCCGGCCGGGACTCAGGACCCGCCCCGACTTCCGGTGCCGCTTGCCGGCGGCGGCGGTCCGGCTCATGACGCGGCCGGCGCCGTGAACGGTGGAGTAGAGCGCGGCGCGCTGCAGCGCGTCCGTCTCTGGCTCAGCGCCGGTGCTGCCCTGAACGATCACCGCGTCGTCTCCCATCGACCCGCCGACGAAGCCCTTCTGGCCCGGGAAGGCGGGCGTGGCGCCCTTCCGCACCACCACCAGCTCCTCGCCCTCGTGCGTCTCCTTCCAGGCGAAGTTGTGGTGGTTGTGGACCAGCTCCACCTCGTTCGCGCCGAGGAGCGAGACGACCTTGCGGGCTACCCACTCGCGTCCGGCGTACGCGTACCGACCGGCGAGGTTCATCAGGTGCCAGTAGTCGTGCCCCACCGGCTGGTCGAGGTCCAGGAGCACCTCCGTCTCCGGCACCCGGTCGCCCCACGCCTTCCCCTGCCCGAGCGCCAGGAAGCTGGACGCCACCGTGTGCCCGAAGCCGCGGCTTCCGAAGTGGACGCCCACCCAGAGCGTGCCCGCCTCGTCGGCGAAGACATCCACGTAGTGGTTGCCGCTGCCGACCGTGCCGAGCTGCTGGCGCGCCTTCATCTGGAGCGCCTGGCGGTGCTTGGCCGGCACCGCGCCCCATGCCGCATCGTCGAAGAGCGGGTGGTCGGTGGGGGCGTCGTCCGCCCGGTTCTTCCGGCCCATGCCGAAGCTCACCGTGTCGGCGATCCGATCGGCGACGTGGCCGAGCTCCTTCTGGGCCACTCCCGGCTTCCGGGCGAGATCGTCGAGCGTCGTGTCGGTGCGGATCGCGGCGTTTCCGCACGCGATGTCGAAGCCGACGCCGACGACCGAGACGGCGTTCGCGTACGCCGCCACGCCACCGATCGGCATCACGTAGCCGACGTGGCCGTCGGCCATCAGCGCGACCTTCCGCGCCCGCTGGGCCACCTGCGCGAGCTGCGCCCGCGTATTCTCGTCGTGCGTTCCGAAGATCTGCATCGCGCCTCCCGCGCTGAGGTGAATGGTGAGCATCTCCTGCGAATAGGGTGCGTCGGACTCGAACCGACAACCCCCGCGTCCCGAACGCGGTGCGCTCCCGCTTGCGCCAGCACCCTGCGACATCGAACCAGCGCTCCAGACAGGACTCGAACCTGCATCGGCCTCCTTAACAGGGAGGTGCTCAGCCGTTGAGCTTCCGGAGCAGGCGGTGCGATACGCGGAGCAGGGATCGAACCTGCGGCCTCCCCGATGTGAGCGGGGCGTTCTCCCGGCTGAACTATCCGCGCGCGGAGATCCAGAATCTCGCGGCTTGCCGTTAGCCGAACCGGGAAGGAG
>JBOHSN010000086.1:0-16580 GCA_050733215.1 Gemmatimonadales bacterium | reverse complement strand
CCTCGGCGCGCTCCGAGCGCCGGCCTGGAACGAGCTCGACGATGAAGGCCGCGAGTTCTTCCCCCGGCTGACGGTGCTCGAGAACGTGGACCCGACGTCGGTGACGGCCGCGCTCAAGCGCATCGACCCCCGTCGCGTCCTGGTGAACGTGATCAGCAAGTCGGGGGGGACGGCGGAGACGATGGCCCAGTATCTCGTCGTCCGCGGCTGGCTCGAGGACGCACTCGGCCCGGCGGCGTCCCGCCATCTGGTGTTCACCACCGATCCGGAGCGCGGCGCGCTCCGCGAGCTGGCCACCCGTGAGGGGATCGCGACGCTCACCGTGCCGCCGGCGGTGGGCGGCCGGTTCAGCGTGCTCTCCCCGGTGGGCCTCCTGCCGGCGGCGCTGGTGGGGATCGACATACACGGCCTGCTGGCGGGCGCCCGCGAGGCGGTGGAGCGCGCTGCCGCGGACGATCTGCGCCGGAACCCCGCCGCCCTGTATGCCGGGCTCCATTGGGCCGCCGATACGGCGCTCGGGGCGCGCATTCACGTGCTCATGCCCTACACCGACCGGTTGCGCGAGTTCGCGGAGTGGTATCGCCAGCTCTGGGCGGAGAGCCTGGGCAAGCGGGTGGACCGCGACGGCCGGCCGGTGTTCACGGGTCCCACTCCGGTGGGTGCCGTCGGCGCGACCGACCAGCACAGCCAGGTGCAGCTCTTCATGGAGGGGCCCTACGACAAGGTGATCAGCTTCGTGGTGGTGGACGACTTGGGTGTGGATCTGCCCATCCCCTCACGGGATGGCCTGCCGGCTGATCTGGCGTACCTCCCCGGGCACTCGCTCGGCAAGCTGCTGCGGGCCGAGTACGAAGCCACGTCGGCCGCGCTGGCCCGCATGGGGCGAATGAATTGTACGCTCCGGGTGCCAGCGCTCTCCGCCCAGGCGTTCGGCGAGCTGATCATGTTCTTCCAGTTGGCCACCGGCTACGCGGGGGTGTGGTACGGCGTGAATCCGTTCGACCAACCCGGAGTGGAGCTGGGCAAGACGCTCACGTTCGCCGCCATGGGGCGGCCGGGGTACCCGGCCGATCCGCAGGAGAAGCCGACCGACGAAGCCTGACCCCGGGGAGGGTCCATGCGAGTCTCAACCTGTCTGGCCGCGGCGCTCTGCCTCTCCGCCGCCCCGTTGAGCGCGAGCCCCGATTCGACGACTGACCGGGTCACGATCCTCTACGATGCGTTCGGCAAACGGGCCGGACTCCGCCGTGACTGGGGCTTTGCCGCGCTGGTCGAACACCAGGGAAAGCGCATCCTGTTCGACACCGGCAACAACGCTGCCACCTTCGAGCACAACGTGCGCGCCCTCGGTATCGACCTCCGGCGCCTCGACTATGTGGTGGTGTCCCACCGCCACGGCGACCATACCTCGGGGCTGAACTACCTGCTGCGGGTGAATCCTCGGGTGCGGATCTACGCGCCACGAGAGGGATTCGGCGTGTTCGGCAACGCGGTGCCGTTTCCGTTTGTTCGGGGGGACAGCACGCTGCCGCCCGATCAGAGGTACTTCGGCGGCGCACTGCCGGAGACACTGGTGGCGGGGACCCCGTGGCCGGCCGCGAACTTCGTCTGGGTGGACAGCACGGTTCAGATCGGTTCGGGGGTGTCGCTCGTCGCCACGGTGTCCGACCGACCTGGAACGCTGGAGCTCAAGGAGCTGTCGCTCGTCGTGGAGACCCCGCAGGGCGCCGTCATTCTGGTCGGTTGCTCGCATCCGGGCATCGAGCGGATCATCGAAGCGGCCGCCGCCGTGTCGCCGCACCCGCATCTGATCATGGGCGGGCTGCACCTGGTCACCGCTCCCGATTCGGAGATCGAGCGGATCGCCCTGGCGCTCCGCGACCGGTTCCGGCTCGACCTGATCGCTCCGGGCCACTGCACCGGCGAGCCGGCGTTTGCCGCCCTCCGGCGGGTGTTCGCGACGGGGTACCGGTACGCGGGACTGGGGGAAGCCATCCCGCTCTGACGGCGCCGCTGGTAGCTTACGGCACACTCTGACCAGGTTCTCTCCCATCAGTCTCGAGTCGCGGGTCCAGGCGGCGGTCGGCGACGCCTACACCATCCGGCGCGAGCTGGGCGGCGGCGGCATGAGCCGCGTATTCCTCGCGGAAGAGAGTCGCCTCGGACGGCAGGTGGTGATCAAGGTGCTCCCGCCGGAGATGGGCGCCGGCGTGAACGCCGAGCGGTTCGAGCGGGAGATCCAGCTCGCCGCACGCCTGCAGCACCCGCACATCGTCCCCCTGCTCACCGCCGGCGCCGCCGGCGATCTCCTCTACTACGTGATGCCGTTGATCCAGGGCGAATCGCTCCGGGTGAAGCTGGCGCGCGAAGGGGAGCTGCCGGTGGCCGACGCGGCGCGCATCCTCCGCGAAGTGGTGGACGCGCTCGCCTACGCGCACCGGCATGGCGTGGTGCATCGCGACATCAAGCCGGACAACATCCTGCTGGCCGAGGGGCACGCGGTGGTCACGGACTTCGGGGTGGCCAAAGCGATCGAAGGCGGGCACGCGGCTGAGCGGGCCGGGGGGATGGCGCTGACCTCGCTCGGTGTGGCCCTCGGAACGCCCGCGTATATGGCGCCGGAACAGGCCGCCGCCGACCCGCATGTGGACCACCGGGCGGACATCTACTCGGTGGGCGTGCTCGCCTACGAGATGCTGGCCGGGCAGCCGCCCTTCACGGCGATCTCCCCACAGGCGCTCCTCGCCGCCCAGATCACCCAGACGCCCGAGCCGCTCGCGTCCCGCCGGCCCGCCTGCCCGCCTGCCTTGTCCGGCGCCATCATGCGCTGCCTGGAGAAGCGTCCGGCCGATCGGTGGCAGACCGCGGCGGAGCTGGCGCCGCAATTCGACGTGGTGGCGACGCCGACGGGGGGAATGGCCCCCACCGGCGCCGCGCCCGCCCTCTCGTCGGGCACGGAGGCGGCGATCCGGCGGGCGCACCCGGGCCGCGTGGCGCTGCTCTTCGCGGCGGGATCGGCCGTCGTGCTCGCGCTGGTGTCGTTCCTCGTGTACCGGCTGGGGCTGCCCTACTGGGTGCTCTGGGGCGCCGGGCTGCTGCTGTTGATCGGGCTCCCCATCATGCTGGTGACCGGCCGGCAGGAGCGCCGCCGCGCGCTCGCGCGCACGACCGCGGTGATCACGCCGACGGAGCAGGGGCATTCGCGCTGGTTCACTTGGCGCCGCGCGCTGCTCGGCGGCGGGCTGGCCTTCGGTGCGCTCGCGATCGTTGCCGGGGGATACACGGCGATGCGCCTGCTCGGCATTGGGCCGGTGGGTACCCTCGTCGCCTCGGGCGTACTTGACCGGCGCGATCCGATTCTGCTCGCCGACTTCGAGAACCGCACCGCGGACTCGACGCTCGGCTCGTCGGTGACCGAGGCGTTCCGGGTGGATCTCGCGCAGTCGCCGACGGTGCGGCTGCTCGACGCGCAAGCGGTCCGCGACGGCCTCCAGCGCATGCAGCGCCCCGGCGGCATCACGATCACGCCGGCGGTGGCCACCGAGGTGGCCGAGCGCGAGGGCGTGAAGGCGGTGGTCACCGGGCAGATCGATCCGGTGGGTCAAGGCTACGTCCTGTCCGCCAACCTCGTCTCGGCCGCGGACGGCCGCGTGCTCACGTCGGTGCGCGAGACCTCCGCCGATCAGGCGGGGCTCCTGGGCGCGATCGACGGGCTCTCGAGCAAGCTGCGCGAGCGCATCGGCGAGTCGCTGGTGACGATCCGCCGGAACCCGCCGCTCGAACAGGTGACGACCGGCTCGCTGGCGGCGCTGCGCAAGTACTCGGAGGCGCTCCGCCTCGAGGAGGAGGATCGGTACGAGGAGGCGATCCCATTGCTCGAGGACGCCGTCGCGCTGGACAGCGGCTTCGCCATGGCGCATCGCAAGCTCGCGGTGGCCCTGTCCAATCTGAACCGGGATCCGCAGCGCCAGCTCGAGGCTGCGACCCGCGCCTACGCCCACCGCGACCGTCTCCCGGAGATCGAGCGCGGGCTCGCGACCGGCTACTATTACGGCAGCGTGGACCTGGACCGCGCGAAGGAGGGCGCCGCCTACCGTTCGGTGCTCGCCCGCAATCCCGACAACATCGTCGCCCTGAACAACCTTGCCATCAACCTATTCGCCGGCGGTCGGTTCGCGGCCGCCGAAAGCCTCGCGCTCCGCGCCGCCGACATCGGGCGCGGGCAGTCGTTCACCGTGAATGCGATGGTGGCGCAGATCGCCCAGCGCCGTTTTCCGGATGCGTGGGCCACGCTCGAGCGCTACGAGGCGAAGCACCCCGGCGGGGCCGGCGGCGCGGAGCTGCGTGGTCTGCTCGCCGGGGCGGAAGGGCGGCTCGACAGCGCCGACCGCGTGTTTCGCCGCATGCGCGATCAGGACAAAGCCGTTTCGGATGTCCAGATCAGGAGCAGTCGCGCTCTCGCCCGGGTTAGCCGGATCCGCGGCCGCCTGGCCGACGCGGAGCAGCATATGCGCGCGCTCATGCAGGCCGCCGAGGCGGTTGGCGACTTCGGCACGTATCTGGATGGCGCAATCGAGGCGGCGGACCTCGACCTCGATTTCCGCGATCGCCGTGACCGCGCGCTGGGGACGATCCGGGCCGCACTCGCCCGGCATCCGCTGGAGAAGCTGGCCCCACTCAACCGGCCGTATGACCGCCTGGCCGCGTTCTATGCGCGGGCTGGCGATCGCGCGACCGCCCGCCGCCTGTTGCGCGAGTACGAGGCGAGCGTGCCCGACGGGGTCCGCCGTGGCAACCAGTTCCGGCACTTCGCATATGGAGGGCTGGCGCTGGCGGACCGCAGGCTGGAGGACGCGGCCGCGGCCTTCCGCGCGATCAGCGGCGAGTTCGCCGTGTGCGGGATGTGCGGCCAATACGAGCTGGGGCAGGTCTTCGATCGGATGGGGGCGCCGGACTCCGCGCGCGCGGCCTACGAGCGCGCCGTCGATACTCCGGGCTTGTTCCGCGTGATGGGCGACGCGTTCAGCCTGGCCCCCTCGTACAAGCGGCTGGGCGAGCTGTACGAAGCCAAGGGCGACCGGAAGAAGGCCGCGGACTACTACGGCAAGTTCGTCGATCTCTGGAAGGACGCCGACGCCGAGCTCCAGCCGGGCGTGACCGAAGTGCGCCAGCGTCTGGCGCGTCTCGCGCAGGAGCCGGGTGCGTGACGGATCTCGCGGCGTCCGCGGGCCGCATCGCGGCCGCCCTCGGCGACCGCTACCGGATCGAGCGCGAGCTGGGACAAGGCGGGATGGCGACGGTCTATCTCGCCGAGGATCTCAAGCACCGGCGCCGCGTAGCGGTCAAGGTGCTCCGCCCCGATCTCACCCAGTCGCTCGGCCCCACCCGGTTTCTCCGCGAGATCGAGATCGCGGCCCAGCTGGCCCATCCGCACATCCTGCCGCTGCACGACTCGGGCGAGGCGGGCGGGCTCCTGTACTACGTCATGCCGTTCATCGAGGGCGAGTCGCTCCGCCAGCGGCTCGCGCGCGATGGCGCGCTTCCGCCGGCCGACGCCGCCCGATTCCTCCGCGAGATTGCTGACGCTCTGGCCACCGCGCACGCGCGCGGCGTGGTGCACCGCGACATCAAGCCCGAGAACGTCATGCTGGCGGGCCGCCACGCGCTGGTGATGGACTTCGGCGTGGCGAAGGCGGTGACCGAGGCGGCGGGCGAGGGGCTCACCACGGTCGGGATGACGCTGGGCACGCCGGCGTACATGGCGCCGGAGCAAGCGGTCGCCGATCCGAACATCGATCACCGGGCGGACATCTATGCGTTGGGCGCCGTGGGCTACGAGATGCTCACGGGCCGGGCATTGTACGCGGGGATGAGCCCGCAGCAGGTGCTGGCCGCGCACGTGACCCGGCCGCCCGATCCGATTCCCCCCGTGGTAGACGGCCGCCCGGTGCCACCCGCGCTCGCGGCGCTGGTGATGCGCTGTCTGGAGAAGCGCGCCGACGCCCGGCCGCAGGATGCCGGCGAGCTGGTGCCGCTGCTCGAGGGCGCGGCGACGCCGAGCGGCGGAACGGCGCCGGTCCTGCCCCCCGCCGATGAGGCCGCGATCCGCCGCGGACACCCAGTGCGGGTGGCGTTGCTTTTCGTGGCCGCCGCCGCCGCCGTGCTCGCCGCCGTCGCGTTCCTGATGTTCCGGCTCGGGCTTCCGGCGTGGGTGCTCCGGGGGGCCGCGCTGCTGCTCGTCGTGGGTCTGCCGATCATGCTCGTCACCGGGCTTCAGGAGCGCCGCCGGGCAATGGCCCAGACCACGGCGCTCTCGGTGACACCGGCCGAGCCGCTGGTGACCCGGCACTTCACCTGGCGCAAGGCGCTGCTCGGGGGCGGACTCGCCTTCGCGGGGCTCGCGCTGGTCGCCGGCGCCTATACGGCAATGCGGCTGCTCGGCATCGGTCCGATCGGGACGCTGGTGGCCTCCGGCGCGCTCGCGGAGCGCGACCGCCTGATCCTCGCCGATTTCGAGAACCGGACCGCCGACTCGACCCTCGGAGGCTCACTCACCGAGGCGTTCCGGGTGGACCTCTCCCAGTCGCCGACCGTTCGGCTGGTCGACGCGAGCGACGTCGGGGGTGCGCTGCAGCGAATGCAGCGGTCGCCCGACACGCCGATCACGCCTGAGGTCGCACGGGAGCTCGCGGCACGCTCGGGGGTGAAAGCAATCGTGACCGGGCAGATTGACCCGGTTGGTGCAGGGTACGTGCTCTCGGCGAGTCTGCTCTCCGCGGCGGACGGCCGGGTACTCGTCGCCGTCCGCGAGACCGCCGAGGACGCGGGCGGGTTGCTCGGGGCGATCGATCGGCTCTCCGGCAAGCTACGGGAGCGGATCGGCGAATCGCTGGTGACGATCCGCGCGAATCCTCCGCTCGATGAGGTGACGACCTCCTCGCTCGCGGCGCTGCGCAAGTACTCCGAGGGCGTCCGGCTGCTCGACCAGCGCCGGCTCGACGAGGCGATCCCGGTGCTGGAGCAGGCCATCGCGATCGATACCACCTTCGCGATGGCATATCGCAAGCTGGCGGTGGCGTTCAACAACTCGTTCGGGTCCGAGGCCCGGGAGGATGCGGCCGCGACGAAGGCCTTCGAGCTGCGCGACCGGCTCCCCGAGGTCGAGCGCGAGCTCGCGGCGGCCTATTACTACGGCAGCGTGGAAAACGACTTCGCCAAGGAGTCCGCCGCCTACCGTTCGCTGCTGGCGCTCGATCCGGACAACGACATCGCGTTGAACAATCTGGCGCTCAACTACGTCCTCACGCGGCGCTACGCCGAGGCCGAGAGTCTCGCGGTGCGGGGCCTCAGGTTCAGCGACAACGAAGCGACCTTTTCGCTGGCGCTCGCGGCACAGGTAGCGCAGGGCCGGCTGGACACCGCTCGTGCCACTGCGGATGAGTTCGATCGCCGCGCGCCGGCCGGTTCACCCAACCGCCCGCGCTTTCGCGCGTTTCTCGCAATCGCCGCGGGGCAGCGCGATTCGGCCGCGCGGCTGCTCGAGCAGCTCCAGCAGGAGCAGCGCGCGAGCCCGGAGTGGCAGGCGCGGACCAGTACGGCTCTCGCGGCGATCGCCGAGACCGAAGGACGCCTCGACGACGCGGGCCGGCATCTCCGCGACTACATGGCCGCGAGCGAGGTGCGGGGGCTGCCGCGAGACTACGTTGACGGCGCGGCGCAACTGGCGCGGATCGAGATCCAGTATCGCAACCGGCCGGCCCAGGCTCTCGGGCTGATCGAGGACGCGCTGCGGCGCCATCCGATCGAGTCGGTCGAAGCCGGCGATCGTCCGTACCTCGAGGTGGCCGAGGTATACGCCCTCGCCGGAAGGCTCGGCGAGGCGCGTCGCATGCTTCGGGACTATCACGCGGCGGTGCCCGTCGCGGTGCGCCGGGGCGAGGACCTTCGGGGGCGCGTCTATGGTCGGGTCGCGGAAGCGGAAGGGCGCCTGACCGAGGCCGCGGCGGCCTATGGCGACCTGTACGCTCAGTTCGGCATGTGCGGCTCCTGCGGCCTGTCCGAGCTCGCGCGGGTGCAGGACCGCCTCGGCCAGGCCGACTCCGCCCGCGTGCTCTACGAACGCATGGTTACGACCCCGACCATCATCGGACACTTCGTGGCCTCTCCGTCCGCGCTCGCGGCCAGCTACAAGCGGCTGGGCGAGCTGTACGAGAGTAAGGGTGATCGGACCAAGGCCGCGGACTACTACGGGAAGTTCGTGGACCTCTGGAAGGATGCGGATCCAGAGCTGCAGCCGGGAGTGAAGGAAGTCCGTACCCGGCTCGCCCGGCTGGCGCAGGAACCGGGCGCCTAAGCGGCGAGTGCGCATCGCGGTCGTGGGCGCCGGCGGGGTCGGCGGGTACTTCGGGGCGCGGCTCGCCGAAGCCGGGGAGGAGATCGTGTTCATCGCGCGTGGCGCGCACCTGGATGCCCTGCGCCGTAGCGGCCTTCGAATCGAATCCCCGCGGGGGAATGCGCGGCTCGGCCCGCAGCGCGCCACCGACGATCCACGCGAGATCGGCCCGGTGGATGCCGTGCTGCTTTGCGTGAAGACGTGGCAGGTGGCCGAGGTCGCGGCGTCGATCCAACCGCTCATCGGTCCGGACACCGGTGTCGTACCGTTCCAGAACGGGGTCGAGGCGGCCGACGAGGTGATCGCGGCGCTCGGTCCGGGCCCCGTGCTGGGCGGCGTCGCGAAGATCGTGGCGTTCGTCGCCGCTCCCGGGGTCATTCGAGACCTGGGCGGCCCCACCGCCGCCGCGTTCGCCGAGCTGGACAATCGGCCCTCGGCCCGAGTCGAGCGCCTCCGGGACGCGTTCCGCGGGGCCCGGCTGGAGGTGGAGACGCCGGCGGACATCCAGGCCGCCGTCTGGTCCAAGTTCCTGTTCGTCGCGTCGGCCGGCGGCGTCGGCGCGGTCGCCCGCATGCCGATCGGCGTGCTGCGCCGGGTGCCCGAGACCCGCCGGCTGCTCGCGGGCGGCATGACCGAGATCGCCGCGCTCGCCCGGGCGCGGGGGGTGCGCTTGCCGGACGACATCGTCGGCCGTACGATGGCTTTTGCGGACACGTTGCCGGCCGACGGGACGGCCTCGCTCCAGCGGGACATCGCCGAGGGCCGGCGGTCCGAGCTCGACTGGTGGAGCGGGGCGGTGGTTCGGCTCGGCCGCGAGGCCGGCGTTGCCACCCCGGTTCATGCGTTCATTTACGACAGCCTCTTGCCGTCGGAGCTTCACGCGCGAGGCCTCCTGTGAACAGTAGCCCGCACGCCGCGTATCGCTCGCTCGACATTCTCACCGTCGTGATGGGGGGAGGCGCGGGAGCGCGACTGTTTCCGCTCACCAAGGATCGCGCCAAGCCGGCGGTGCCGCTCGCGGGCAAGTACCGCCTGGTGGACATCCCGATCAGCAATTGTATCAATTCGGACCTGCGCCGAATCTTCGTGCTGACCCAGTTCAACTCCAGCTCGCTCCACCGGCATATCCAGGAGACCTACCGCTTCGACAACTTCTCCCCGGGCTTCGTGGAGATCCTCGCGGCGCAGCAGACGCCCGACAGCACTGCCTGGTACCAGGGGACGGCGGACGCGGTCCGGCAGAACCTGGTGCACCTCTCCAACTATTCGCATCGGTTCGTGCTGATCCTGTCGGGCGATCAGCTCTACCGCATGAACTACCGCTCGATCGTGCAGCGGCACCTGGCCACCGAGGCCGAGGTGACCGTAGCCACGATTCCCGTCCTGCCCGCGGCCGCGGCGGGATTCGGCGTCATGCAGGTGCAGCGCGACGGCCGGATCACGCGCTTCGTCGAGAAGCCCAAGGATCCGGACCTCGTGGCCTCCCTCGCGACCGACTGGAGCGCGTTCGGCGAGACGCCGGCTGCGGGCGCCGATGCGCTACTCGGCTCGATGGGCATCTATCTCTTCGACCGCGAGGTGCTCGAGCTGGCCCTGCGGGGCAGCGAGGAGGACTTCGGCAAGCATCTCATCCCCAAGCTGATCGGCACGCGGCGGGTGTTCGCCCACATGCACCAGGGCTACTGGGAGGACATCGGCACCATCCGCTCATTCTACGAGGCGAATCTCGACCTCTGCGAGCCGGTACCGCAGTTCAATTTCTACGATGCCACCGCGCCGGTCTTCACCCACGCGCGCTACCTGCCGCCCACCAAGGCGGTGCGCTGCCGCATGGAGCGCGCGGTGATCGCCGACGGCTGCATCGTGATCGATGCCGAGATCACCCACTCGCTGATCGGGGTGCGGAGCCGGATCCACGCCGGCGCCGCCATCCGCGATTCCCTCGTGATGGGCGCGGACTATTACGAGACGCCGGACCGGATGCGCACCGGCGCTCCCCCCATCGGCATCGGTGAGGGCACCGTGATCGAACGGGCGATCGTAGACAAGAACGCGCGGATCGGCAGGGACGTGCGAATCACCCCCGACGGCAAACCGGCCGATATGGATGGTCCCAACTACTACGTGCGGGACGGCATCGTCGTGATTCCCAAGGGCGCGGTGGTGCCGGACGGCATGGTGATCTGAAACGGCGGGGAGGAACCGACATGAGCGCACCCACCACGGAAACGGCGGCCACGCCGGGACGGAAGCCGCGCGACGACGAGCTCGACGTGTACGGGATCACGCACCCCGGCCTCGTCCGCCGGGAGAACCAGGACCACTTCCTCATCTGCTCGCTCCGGAAACAGATCCTGGTGCACCACACCAGCCTGCCGGGGCTGGCGAATCTTCCGGCGGCCGCCGAGCGGCTCGCGTTCGTGGCCATGGTCGCCGACGGCGTCGGCGGCGGCGCCCGGGGGGAGGAAGCGGCGCGGCTGGCGGTGGAGACCGTCACCCAGTACGTGACCGGGAGCATGCGCTGCTATTACGCGGCGAGCGGCGTGGACGACGCCGAGTTCTTCCAGGCGCTGGAGGACGCGGCGCTCCAGTGCCACGCCGACTTCCTCCAGCGTGCGGCGCAGGACGCCAATGCCCGCGGCATGGCCACGACGCTGACGCTCTGGCTGGGCGTGTGGCCGCGCGCCTACCTGCTCCAGGTGGGCGACAGCCGGTACTACGCCCTCCGCCGCGGCGAGCTGCTGCAGATCTCGCGCGACCAGACCATGGCTCAGGAGCTGGTCGATCTCGGCGTGCTGAGCCGCGCCGACGCGTCGCGCTCGCGCCTCGCGACCACGCTGTCCAGCGCCATCGGCGGGCGGCAGACCGCGCCGGTCGTCACCCGGATGGACTCGGAGTGGGGCAACGTCGGCCTGCTGTGCAGCGACGGCCTCACCCGGCATGTACCCGACCAGCGCATCCGCGAGCGGCTCCGCGCGATGACCGGCGCGAAGCAGGTGTGCGAGGATCTGCTCCAGGATGCGCTCGACGGCGGCGGCACCGACAACATCACGATCGTCGTCGCGCGCGCCGTCGACCGCGGGGTCGGGTGACGGCCGAAGCGGACCGGCTCACCGGCGCGCTCGCTGACCGCTATCGCATCGAAGGCGAGGTCGGGCACGGCGGGATGGCCGCCGTGTACCTGGCGTACGACCTCCGGCACGAGCGCCGCGTGGCGGTGAAGGTGCTCAAGCCCGAGCTCTCCGCCGTGCTCGGCGGCGATCGGTTCCTGCAGGAGATTCGAGTCACCGCCCATCTGCAGCACCCCCACATCCTGCCGCTCTTCGATTCCGGCTCGGCTGACGGGCTCCTGTACTACGTGATGCCGTACGTCGAGGGGGAGTCCCTGCGGACGCGGCTGGCACGGGAGAAGCAGTTGCCGGTCGCCGAGGCGGTCGGGGTCGCCAAGGGGGTGGCGAGCGCGCTCGACTACGCGCACCGCCACGGCGTCATCCACCGCGACATCAAGCCGGAGAACATCCTGCTCCACGACGGGCAGCCGCTCGTCGCGGATTTCGGCATCGCGCTGGCGGTGAGCCGCGCCGGCGGCACCCGCGTCACAGAAACCGGGCTCTCGCTCGGGACGCCGCACTACATGAGCCCGGAGCAGGCGACCGCCGATCGGGATCTCACGCCCCGGAGCGACGTGTACGCGCTCGGGGCAGTGCTCTACGAGATGCTGGTCGGCGACCCGCCCCATACCGGCTCCACCGCGCAGGCGATCATCGCGAAGGTGGTGACCGAGCGCCCGCGTCCGATCCGCCCCGCGCGACCGAGTGTGTCGCCGGAGCTGGAGGCGGCCGTGTTGTGCGCCCTGGAGAAGATTCCGGCCGACCGCTTCGCGAGCGCCGCGGAGTTCGCGTCGGCGCTGGAGCCGGGTACGACGCTCGCCCGATCGGGCGGACGGTACGTCACGACGACGCTGCCGGCGCCGTGCGGAGGGCGTCCATGGATTCGCGCGGTCGCGGCGGGGGTCGTGCTCGTCGCGGCGCTCGCCGGGGCATTCGCGGCCGGCCGCGCACTCGTGCCGAAGCCGGCCGAACCGCCGCCCTCCCGCCTCGAGATCCTCGCGCCCGGGCTGGGCGGCGCGGGCGCCACCGGGCTGCAGCGGCAGATCGGGCTCACCCCTGACGGCGGGACGGTGCTCTATACCGCAATCATGCCGGACGGCAACAACCGGATCCTGCGGCGCCCCCTCGACGCGGCCACGGCCACGCCGATTCCCGGGCTCGAGGGGAACGCAAATCCGTCGGTGTCTCCGGACGGGCGCTGGCTGCTCGCGACGTACCTGGGCCGAGGGGTGTTCCGGTCGCCGGTAGAGGGAGGTCAGAGCGAGCGGCTCGTGATGACGAATGGGAACGGTGCGTTCACCGCATGGGGTCCCGACGGGGCGCTCTGGGTCAGTCCTGGCAGCGCTGGGAACGGGCTCGCGCGGGTCGAGGGGCGCGATTCCCTTCGGCCACACCTGACTGAGCGCACTGCCGAGCTGCAGCTCCACCAGGTGCTGCCCGACGGCCGCACCGCGATCATGCTCAAGAAGCGCGCGGCCGCCGCGGGCCCGGCGGTGCTGTTGGATCTCGAGGCCGGTGCGGAGACGCCGTTGCTCGACGCCCAGGTGGTCGAGGTTCGCTACACCGCGGGCCATCTGGTCTATGTCCTCGCGGACGGCACGATGCAGGCGGTCCCGTTCGATGCCTCGTCCCGCCGCATCGCCGGCTCAGCGGTCACCATCGCCACGGGCGTGTCCCTGACCGGCACCGGCATCGCGCAGATGGCGGTCGCGCCGAACGGCACCGTGGCCTACATCGGCGAGCAACCGCGCACGCTCGTGTTGGTGGACCGGCACGGTGCGATGCGGCCCGCGATCGCCGACGAGCGCAACTTCCACGCGCCGCTGTTCTCGCCGGACGGCCGCCGCCTCTCGGTGGACTTCACGTCGGCCGACGGCCGTGACGTCTGGATCCTCGCGCTCGACCAGGGGACTTTGTCGCGCGCGACGTTCGATCGCGATGGGCACGATGCCACCTGGTCGCCTGACGGCCGGTTCATCACCTACAGCTCCGCGCGGAGCGGGGCCCTCGGCGTGTACCGCACCCGTCCCGGGAGCACCGAGCGCGCGGAATCGCTCCTCGCCACGCCGAATCTCACCTACACGGGAGTCTGGCTGCCTGACGCCAGCGCACTGGTCACCGTCGCGGAGATCGGCGCCGCCGGCGTGCAGACCGACCTCGTGCTGCTGTCGCCCGGGCAGGGGGAGCTGCGCCCGCTGATGGCGACCCCGTTCACGGAAGGTTACCCCGCGGTGTCGCACGATGGCCGCTGGCTCGCGTTCGTGTCGGACCAGTCGGGGCAACCGCAGGTCTACGTCCGGCCGCTGGCCGGCGACCAGGACCCCGTGCAGGTGTCCCAATCCGGGGGGAGCGAGCCCGTCTGGGGGCGGGACGGCCGCCAGCTCTTCTATCGGGCGGTGATCGACGGTCGCGGCGAGCTCGTCGCGGCGACCGTGCGCACGACTCCTCAGTTCGAGGTCGCCGCCCGGCAATCGCTGTTTCCGGTGGACGAGATCGCCGCGACGCAGCCGCACAGCAACTACGACATCTCGCCGGACGGACAGACGTTCGCGATGGTACGGCGAAGCCCGTCGACCCACATCACCGTGATTCAGAACCTTCCGGCGCTGGTGCAGCGACTCCGCGGCTCGACAGCCGCGCGCTGAGCCGCGCTACTTGCCCGGGCTTGAAGAGCAAGATCCCCTCCAGCAGGATCACGTCCGCGTCGTCGTATCGCCATTGCTCGGGGCGATAACTGGTGGCCGTTTCCTCCGCAGCGTCGAACGTGAGGTCGAGGCGCCGCTCGTTGCGCAGCGGAAGCACGGCGTGCGCGAGCAGCTCCTCGAGCCGGAGCGCCCAGGTGTAGAAATGCTCTCCCGGTCGGTGGGGTGAGAAGCGGACTGCCGGCAGATTCAACCAGAGATCCACGCCCAGCGACGCGACGCGGAGGCCGGCGCGCTCGAGCGAAGCGGTGAGCCTCCGCGCGATCCAGCCCTCTCCCGAGCCGACAGCCCCACGAGCAGAGCTCGCGAGCGCGGGGCATCGGCCCGGCGCGCCAGGATGGCGCGGACGAGTTCTGCTTCGGAGACGATGCGCGGCATGGCGGATGGAAACGCCGCGGGCCGCGCGCCTGTTCCCGCCCGTTCCCGTCTGTTCCCGCCCGTTCCCGCCGGTCTCTCGTTTGACCATCCCTCTCACGGGGCCTACATTTTTGCGGAAGCCGGTGGTAGGTGTCGCCTTTACAAGGACTTCACGGATGTCTGATCCCCTGCGCCAGGCGCTCGCGCGCTACGGTGGGGCGGTGACCCTGAGCGGCGCGGGCGTCGCCGTCCGCGATCCGGCCGCCCTTCGCTCCGCTGGCACGGATCGCCTCGTGCATCAGGCGGTCTTCGGCGGCCCCGACGAGCGCGAGACCGCCCGCTGGCTTCTGTGGGAGCTGGGCCAGGCCGTGGGATGCCGCCCGGCGTCCATCCACGAGCTGTACATCGCGCGGGGCCGCGGCGAATGCGGTGGGTTCACCGTCCCCGCGATCAACGTGCGCATGCTGGCATACGACACCGCGCGCGCGGTGTTCCGCGCGGCCCGCGCCGGGGACGCCGGGGCGATCATCCTGGAGATCGCCCGGTCGGAGATCGCGTACACGGAGCAGCGGCCGGCGGAGTACGTGGCGGTGATGATCGGCGCCGCGCTCCGCGAAGGGCACACGCTGCCGCTCTTCATCCAGGGCGACCACTGCCAGGTGAACGCGAAGAAGTACGCGGCCGACGCCGAGGGCGAGGTGGGTGAGGTCAAGAAGCTGATCACGGAGGAGGTCGGAGCGGGGTTCTACAACATCGACGTGGACACCTCCACGCTGGTGGACCTCTCCCGCCCCACGCTTCCCGAACAGCAGCGCGCCAACTACGAGCGCTGCGCCGAGATCACGGCGTTCATCCGCGACTTGGAGCCGGAGGGAGTGACGGTCTCGGTGGGCGGCGAGATCGGCGAGGTCGGGCACAAGAACAGCACGGTCGAGGAGCTCCACGCGTTCATGCAGGGCTACAACGCGGCGCTCGCCGGCCTCGGGCCGCACGCGGGGCTCAGCAAGATCTCGGTGCAGACCGGCACCTCGCACGGCGGCGTGGTGCTCCCGGACGGCAGCATCGCCGACGTGAAGCTCGATATCGATGCGCTCGCCGCGCTCTCCAAGGCAGCCCGCGAGACGTATCACCTCGGCGGCGCGGTGCAGCATGGCGCGAGCACGCTGCCGCCGGACGCGTTCGGCAACTTCCCCCGGGTCGAGACCGCCGAGATCCACCTCGCCACGAACTTCCAGAACATCGTCTTCGATCATCCGCGGCTGCCGGCGGCACTGCGGGATGAAATGAAGGCGTGGCTCACCGAGAACGCGCAGAGCGAGCGGAAGTCCGGCGACTCCGAAGAGCAGTTCTACTACAAGGCGCGCAAGCGGGCCATCGGACCGTTCAAGCAGCGGCTGTGGGATCTGCCGGAGGAGGCGCGCGCGGCGATGGCCGCGGAGCTCGAGAAGACCTTCGGCTTCCTGTTCGCGCAGCTCAACGTCAACCGCACCGCGGAGCTGGTGCGCCGGTTGGTGCACGCGCCGGTGCAGCACCATGCCGCGCTCAAGCCGGCGCTCGTCACTGCTGTCGATGACGCCGACGCCGGCGAATAGGAGGATTTCATGGCCCGCATCAAACCCCGATCCGAGGTGGTGTACGTGGAGCGTGGCGGCGACCCCTCCGCCAAGTGGCTCTTCTGGGGCGCCCTGCTCGGTGCCGGCCTGGCGTTGCTCTATGCGCCGCGGAGCGGCGAGGAGACCCGCCGTCTCGTTCAGCGCCGGCTCTGGAAGCTCCGCGCCATGACCGAGGAGAAGCTCGACGAGTTCAGTCAACAGCTCGGCGGGCGCAGGCGTGGCGAGTTCAGCGAGCCGGCCGACGATGATGAGGACGAGGAGCTCGAGGCGGAGAGCTACGGCAACGGGCTCGGGCGGGGCGGCTCGGGCGCCGCCCGCCAGGATCTCGAGCGCCGGCTCGCCGATGCCCGCTCGCGCCGCCGGGCGGCGGCGGCTGACATCGAGGAGCCGCTCGCCTGAGCGGCGC
>JBOHSN010000085.1:0-17723 GCA_050733215.1 Gemmatimonadales bacterium | reverse complement strand
CCGCGAGGGCGCGGCCGAGTCGGCGGCCCGCGCCGGTCACGAGCGCCACGCGGCCGCGAAGGTCCATCTCAGCTGCCGCCGGGTCGGATGGCGCGGATGGTGCCGGTGAGCGTCGACGCGGGGTCGGCGAGATCGAGCACCCCGGCGCAGATGTCCTCCAGCTCGACGTACCGCGCATCGGTCCCGGCGGACGCGACGTTCTCGGGCGTGCGCACCATCCCGGGCGCGACCGCGTTCACCCGGATGGCGCGCTCCGCCAGCTCGCTCGCGAGGCTCACGGTGAACCCCGCGACTGCCGCCTTGGCCGCGCTGTACACGGCCATGGGACTCTGCGGCTCGAGGACGGCGATGGACGCGAAGTTCACGATCGCGCCGCGCGTGGCCGCCAGCGCCTCGATGGCGGCCTGGGACACGAGGAACGCGGTCTTCACGTTGATGGCGATCTCGCGATCGAAGTCCCGCACGCCCACCTTGCCGATGGGACCATAGGTGGTGAGTCCCCCGGCGACGTTGATCACAGCGTCCAGCCGGCCGTAGTGCCGCAGCGCGGTCTCCACCGCGAGCGCGGCGATGTCCGGGACCGTCAGGTCCCCGGCGCTCGGCTGCGCGTCGATGCCGGCGGCCTGGAACTCACGGACCCGCCGCGACACGCCGACGGCATCCAGGTCGGCGGCGACGAGGCGGGCGCCCGCCTGGCCGAAGGCGAGCGCCACCGCGTGCCCGATCTGGCCGGAACGTCCCACCCCGGTGACCAGGACCACCCGCTCGCGAAATCGCGCGTCTTTCATGGGAAGATCTTCAGCCGGCCAGCGGCTCGGCCGGGGCGGGCCGCGCCGTCTCGATCCGTTCCAGCCACTCGAGCGGCACGTCCTCCGACCCGATCGTGCCGTGACCCTCGTCGCCGATCGATCCGCCGTGCCAGTCGCTGCCACCCGTGCGGAGGAGACCGAGCTCGAGCGCATGATCGGTGAGACGCGAGCGCTGGTCGGGGTCGTGGCTCGGATGACGAGTCTCCACCGCGTCCAGCCCCTGCGAGCGGAGCTGTCGGAGCACGGCGCGGGTTCCGCGTTCCTTGAGGTGCGCGGCAGACACGATGCCGCCGACCTGATGCACGAGCGTGGCGACCGCCGCGAACGTCGGCAGCGTCTTGTCCACGAACGCCGGCTTGCCCCGGGCGAGATAGCGGTCGAAGGCTTCGCCCACGGTTGCGACGTGCCCGCGCCGGACCAGGGCCCGCGCCACGTGCGGCCGGCCGATCGCTCCTCCTTCGGCCTCAGCGAGCACGTCTTCATCGCCCAGGGCCACACCAACCCGATGCAGTCGCGCCACCATCGCCCGGCCACGCCGCTCGCGGTCGGCACGGCAGTCGGCCAGGAATCGCTCCAGCGTCTCGGAGCCCGGCGGAAGGAAATAGCCCAGCACGTGCATCTCACCCCAGGGCGCGGCCACCGAGAACTCGCAACCGCTCACCACGCGAACGCCGAGTTGCTCCCCGGCCTTGATGGCCGCGGGCACGCCGGCGAGCGTATCGTGATCGGTGAGCGCCACGGCCTTGAGCCCCGCCGCGGCCGCCCGGCCTACCACGATGGCTGGAGGGAACGCGCCATCGGACGCCGATGAGTGCACGTGGAGATCCACCGTGCCGCGCGCGCCTTCGGGCGAGGGGCCCGCGCTCACGAGCGGTATTCCGTTTCCGGCGCCGTCCAGGCCGGCTGCGACCGGGCGAGCAGCGCCACGAGCTCCGCGTCCGACAGGCCGGCAAGCGCCAGCTCGGGACTCTTGGCGTTCAGGGGCGAGTATCGGGCGACCCGGCGCTCGCGCGCGCGACCGCTGCCCCGCGCGAACACGAGACCGAACTCGTCCTTGACGTACTGCGTCACGCGGCCGCTCCCGCTCACGGTCCAGCGCTCGCCGTCCACTTCGATGATCCGACGCGGCATCCTACAACCGAACCTCCTCCCAGAGCTCCCACGCGCCGTCCTCGTAGGTCGCGAGCTCCCGGAGCCGCCGCTCGAGCCGTTCTTCATCCGGATCGAGCCGCGCGGTGACCCGATGCTCGTCGCGCGAGCGGCTCTCGCTGCACTCGAGAAACCGTCCGGGCCGGCCGGCCGCGCGGAACACCCAGAGCCGCCGGCCCCTCGCCTGCGAGAGCCGGGCCAGTTCGCCGACAGCCTGCAGATACTCGGACTCGGCCCCGGCGTCCACCGCGGCACGCGACATGGTCAGCGTCCTCGCCACCTCAGACCGCGCCCTCGGAGAACGCCTCGAGCGTGCGCTTGACGTCGGCCATGAACCGGTCCGCGTCGGCGCCGTCCACCACCCGGTGGTCGAAGGCGAGCGAGAGCATTCCCATCAGCCGGACCGCCAACGCGTCGGCGCCGTCCAGGGTGACCACGGCCGGTTGCTTCTGGATCGCGCCCACGCACAGGATCGCGACCTGCGGCTGGTTGATGATCGGCGTGCCGATCACCGAGCCGAACACGCCGGGATTGGTGATGGTGAAGGTGCCCTTCTGGACCTCCTCCGGCGTCAGCTTCTTTCCCCGGGCGCGCTCGCCCAGGTCATTGATGGCCCGGGCGATGCCCATCAGTGAGAGCTCGTCGGCGTGGCGGATCACCGGCACGATCAGTCCCCAGTCGAGCGCCACCGCGATCCCGAGGTTGATGTCGCGGCGGACGATCGTGGCGTCGGCGCCGACGGCCGCGTTGATGCCCGGGTGCCTGCGGAGGTTGTCCGCGATTGCCTTCGCAATGAACGCGAGGTAGGTCAGGTTGACGCCCCGAGCCGCGTAGTCCGCCTTCTGCTTGGCGCGGATCTGGAAGACGCGGGTATAGTCGATCTCGAAGATCGTGTTCACGTGCGGCGATACCCGCCGCGACATCACCATGTGCTCCGCGGTGAGCCGGCGGATGCGGGACCAGGGCTCGATGCGGTCGCCGTCCCACGGGTCGGCGGCGGGCACGCGCGCCGGGGGGCCGGCGGGCTGAGGCTCAGGCGCGCGCGCCGGGGGTGCGGCTGCCTCGACCACACTGCCCGCCTGCCCACCCGCGCGCCGGCCCGCCTCCAAATGACTCACCACATCGTTCTTCGTCACCCGCCCCGCGACGCCGCTCCCGGGGATCACGGCGAGATCGAGGTTGTGCTCCGCCGCCATCTTGCGGACCAGCGGCGTGGACCGGCGGCGGAGCCGGTCCTCGGCGGTCTCGGCACCGTTACCGGCGGGAGCCGGCGCGAGCGGAGCTGGAGGCGGGGTCGGCACCGCTGTCGGGGCGGCCGCCGCGGCGACCGGCGCGGGTGCCGGCGGTGCCGGCGGGGCCGTAGGACGGGGTGCTTCAGCGGCGGGGGCGGGGGCCGGGGCGGGCGGGCTCGCGGTAGGCGCCGCGCCGGCCTCGGTCTCGATCCGCGCGACCACCGTCTGCACGGCGACCGTCTGTCCTTCCTGCACCAGGATCTCCGCCAGCGTGCCGGCGCCCGGGGCCGGGATCTCCGCATCCACCTTGTCGGTCGAGATCTCGAACATCGGCTCGTCGCGCTTCACCGGGTCCCCGACCTGTTTGAGCCAGCGCGAAAGCGTGCCCTCCGCGATGGACTCGCCCATCTGGGGCATCACGACGTCTATACGGCTCATTCCCTGCTCTCCTCCCTGCCTAGTATGCCGCCAACCATCGCGCCGCGCGGATGACGTCCTCTACCTGGGGAAGCACGAAATCTTCCAGCGCTGGCGCATAGGGCAGCGGAACGTCGTGCGCCGCCACGCGCCGCACCGGCGCGTCCAGCCACTCGAACGCGAGCTCGTTGATGCGGGCGGTGATCTCGCCGGCCACGCCACCCGTCGCCGTATCCTCGTGCACGATCAGCACCCGGTTCGTCTTTCGCACCGTCGCCACGATCGTCGCATCGTCCAGCGGCGCCAGCGAGCGCAGATCGAGCACCTCCACCGAGAGACCGTCTTCCCGCTCCAGACGCTCGGCCGCCTCGAGCGCGGTCCAGACGGTCGCCGCGTACGTGACGATCGAGAGATCCCGCCCCTCGTGCGCGACGCGGGCGCGACCGATCGGCACCAGGTGATCACCCGGCGGCATGGCCTCCCGGACGCGGCGATAGAGGTACTTGTGCTCGAAGAAGAGCACCGGATCGTCGTCCCGGATCGCCGCCTTGAGCAGGCCCTTCGCGTCGGCGGGTGTCGAAGGATAGACGATCTTGAGCCCGGGCGTGTGCAGGAACGCCGCCTCGGGATTCTGTGAATGGAACGGCCCGCCGCGCACATAGCCGCCCGAGGGCCCCCGCACCACGATGGGACACGGCAGGAACGCCCGATAGCGGGAGGTCGCCACGTAGTTCGTGAGCATGTCGTAGGCGCAGGAGATGAAGTCGATGAACTGCATCTCGCACACCGGCCGGAGGCCCATGTGGGCCGCGCCCGCGGCGGCACCCACGATCGCCGTCTCGGAGACCGGCGTGTCGATCACGCGTTGGGCGCCGAACCGGTCGAGCAGCCCGGCGGTGACCTTGAACGCGCCGCCGTGGGCGCCGACGTCCTCGCCCATGCAGAGCACGGCGGCGTCGCGCTCCATCTCCTCCACGAGCGCCTCGCGGATCGCCTCCAGAAAGGTGATCTCGCCCATCAGGGGACCTCGCGGTACCACAGCACGGGGGCGGCCGGCGGATCGGCGAAGGTCCCGCGGAGCGCGTCCCGAGCCTCGGGCCCTGGAGAGCGCTCGGCTTCCTGGGTGGCGCGGTCTACCTCCTCGCGCGCCCCCGCATCGAGCGCTTCCAGCTCCCGCGGCTCGATGCCGAGCTCGCCGGTGAGGCGGGCAGCGTAGCGGTCGAGCGGATCGTTGGTCGCGGCCCACTGCTCGATCTCGCCGGCCGGCACGTACGACTGGTCATCGTGCTCGGCGTGCCCCTTCCGCCGGTAGGTCATCAGCTCGATGAGGGTGACCCCGCCGCCGCCTCGCGCGCGGTCCACCGCCTCCCGGGTGACGCGATAGACCTCGAGCACGTCGTTGCCGTCGGTACGCACGCCCGGCACCCCATAGCCGATCCCCTTGTCGGCGAACCGCGCCGCGGCGGTCTGCCGGTGCGTCGGCGTCGAGTAGGCGTAGCCGTTGTTCTCGACGATCACCACGAGCGGGCACCGCTGCACCGCCGCGAAATTGAGCCCCTCATGGAAGGCGCCGGTGGAAGTGGCGCCGTCCCCCACGTAGACCAGACCGACGCGCGCCTCACCGCGGAGCCGGAACGACAGGGTGACTCCCGCCATCACCGGGACCATGTCGCCGAGGTGCGAGATCTGGCCGATGAAGCCGCGGTCGAGATCGCCGATGTGGATGTTCAGCTCGCGGCCGCGGGTCAGGCTGTCGCCCCGGGCCATGTACTGGCGCAGAATTTCGACCGGCTGCGCCCCCTTCACCAGCATGGAGCCGAGGTTGCGGATCAGCGGGGAGAGGATGTCGGCGCGCTCGAGTGCGTACGCGGAGCCGACCGCGTCGGCCTCCTGCCCGAGCGAGCGGAACAGACCGCCGAGCACCTTGGTCTGGCGATAGAGCGCCACCAGCCGCTCTTCGAGCGTGCGGGTGAGGCGCATGAACCAGTACAGCTCGAGCAATTGGTCGCGCGAGAGGCCGTGCGGGAAGGCGGGAGCGGCTGTAGCGGCGGAGGGGGCCATGCGAACGCCGGTGGAGTCGCGGGGAAACTAACCCTGAGGCGGCAATCGGCAAACGTGAGCCGTGAGCGGTGAGCGGGCCCAGCGGAAGGGGCTCCGCGGCATCGCGGAGACCCCGCTCACCGCTTACCGCTTACCGCGGTTCACCGCCCCGTTTCGATCCGCATCCCGTAGAAGGACCGGTACACGAACACCATGGCCACGGCAAGGAAGATTGCGGCGAGCGCCCGGCTGAGTCCCGAGCCGCGCTGCGACGTGAGGCTCACGGCGAGCTCTACCGCCAGCAGCCCGAACAGCGTGGTGAACTTGATGATCGGGTTCATCGCCACGGACGAGGTGTCCTTGAACGGATCGCCGACGGTGTCGCCGACGATCGTCGCATCGTGGAGCGGCGTACCCTTCCGCTTGAGCTCGACCTCCACGACCTTCTTCGCATTGTCCCATGCGCCGCCGGCGTTCGCCATGAAGATCGCCTGGAAGAGGCCGAACAGCGCAATCGACACCAGGTAGCCGATGAAGAAGTACGGCTCCAGAAACGCGAAGGCGAGGGTGGAGAAGAACACGGTCAGGAAGATGTTGAACATTCCCTTCTGCGCGTACTGGGTGCAGATCTCCACGACTTTCTTGCTGTCCTCGACCGAAGCCTTCGTCGCGCCCTCGAGCTTGATGTTCGCCTTGATGAACTCGACGGCGCGGTAGGCCCCGGTCGTCACCGCCTGGATCGACGCGCCGGTGAACCAGTAGATCACCGCGCCGCCGGTGATGAGCCCGAGCAGGAACGGCGGGTGGAGAATGGACAGGTTGGCCAGCAGCTCCGGCTGGAGGCCGTTGGTGAGGAGCACGATGATCGAGAAGATCATCGTGGTGGCGCCCACGACCGCGGTGCCGATCAGCACCGGCTTGGCCGTTGCCTTGAACGTGTTGCCCGCCCCGTCGTTCTCCTCCAGGAGGTGCTTGGCGCGCTCGAAGTTCACCGCGAAGCCGTGCTCCCGCTGGATCTCCTCCCGCACGTTCGGCACGTCCTCGATTTGCGACAGCTCGTACACCGACTGCGCGTTGTCGGTGACCGGGCCGTAGGAGTCCACCGCGATGGTCACCGGGCCCATGCCGAGGAAGCCGAACGCCACCAGGCCGAAGGCAAAGACCGCAGGCGCGATCATCAGCGCCTCGAGCCCGGTGGTGCTGACACCGTACGCGATGCCCATCAGCACGAGGATCGCCAGACCGAGCCAGTAGCTGCTGAAGTTGCCCGCCACGAGGCCCGAGAGGATGTTGAGCGACGCGCCACCCTGCTCCGACGACGTGACCACCTCGCGCACGTGCCGGGACTCGACCGACGTGAAGACCTTCACCAGCTCGGGGATGATCGCGCCGGCGAGCGTGCCGCAGGTGATCACCGTGGACAGCTTCCACCACAGCGACGTATCCCCGCCGAGATCAGGCACCAGCAGGTACGACACGATATAGGTGAGCGCCAGCGAGACGATCGAGGTGATCCACACGAGCGACGTGAGGGGGGCCTCGAAGTTCATGCGCTCGGCGGTAGCATACGTGGCGCGGGCCAGCGCCGCGTTCAGGAAATACGAGAGTCCCGAGGCGAGGATCATCACCACGCGCATGACGAAGATCCACACGAGGAGCTGGACCTGGACCGTCGGGTCCTTCACGGCGAGCAGGATGAACGAGATGAGCGCGACACCCGTCACGCCGTAGGTCTCGAAGCCGTCCGCCGAGGGCCCCACCGAATCGCCCGCGTTGTCACCGGTACAGTCCGCGATCACGCCGGGATTCCGGGCGTCGTCTTCCTTGATCTTGAAGACGATCTTCATGAGGTCGGACCCGATGTCGGCGATCTTGGTGAAGATGCCGCCCGCCACGCGGAGCGCGGCCGCGCCCAGCGACTCGCCGATGGCGAACCCGATGAAGCACTGTCCCGCGTATTCGCCCGGGACGAACAGGAGGATGATCAGCATGATCACCAGCTCGACGCTGATCAGCAGCATGCCGATGCTCATGCCCGCCTTGAGCGGGATGGCGTAGCACGGAAACGGCAAGCCGCGGAGGCTCGCGAACGCGGTGCGCGAGTTAGCGAACGTGTTCACCCGGATGCCGAACCAGGCGACGCCGTAGCTGCCCGCGATGCCGATGACGCTGAAGAGCAGGATGATGAGCACCCGCTCGAGCGTGAAATGCTGCAGCGCCCCGAAGTAGAACGCCATGATGGCGCCGATGAAGAGCCACAGCACGACCAGGAACTTGCCCTGGGTGAGAAGGTACGTCTTGCACGTCTCGTAGATGAGCTCCGAGATCTCCCGCATGGACCGGTGGACCGGGAGATTCCGGAGCTGGGTGTAGCTCGCGAGGCCGAACAGGAGGCCGAGCGCGCAGACCCCAAGCCCGCCGAGGAGCAGCGCGCGGCCGCTCGTGTCGCCGAAGAACGTGACCAAGCCCAGGTCGGGGAGCACGAGGCTGGCCTCGCCCCCCGCGTGCGCCGGCTCCTGCGCGACCGCCGCGGAGGCGCCCAAGAGCGCCAGCAGCACCGTGACCAGCAGGGTCCGCCACTTCGTCATCGTCGTGTCTCTCCTGGTGAGGATCAGTACGCGCCCCGCGGCTCGTGCCCGGGCTCCGCCATGGTATGCACCAGCGTGAGGAACCGCTTGGCGAGCTTGTCCACCTCGCTCTCCCCCACCTGGTTGGTTTCCACCGTCACCCGCGTGTAGTGGCCGCCCTCCGCCTCGACGGCCACGGCCACCTGCCCGATCGCGCCCGCGAAGCGGCGCCGCCGGGGCGCCTCCTCGACCGGCGTGAGCCGCCCCCCGAAGAACTCGGCGGCCCGCGCGAGGACGGCGTCGGCGGAGACGTGCGTGCGGTGGAAGTACTTCACCGCTCAATCTTCCTGGTAGTACTCGATGCCCAGGTGAGTGATCTGCTCCTCACCCATCAGCCACCGCAGCGTGTTCTTGAGCTTGGTCTGCTGGATGAAGAGGTCGTGCTCCGGGTAGAGCCCCGGCGCCGTCTGCGGGCTCTTGAAGTAGAAGGACAGCCATTCCTGGATGCCGCTCATGCCGGCGCGCTGCGCGAGATCGAAGAAGAGCGCCAGATCGAGCACCAGCGGCGCCGCGAGAATGGAGTCGCGGCACAGGAAATCGACCTTGATCTGCATCGGGTAGCCGAGCCACCCGAAGATGTCGATGTTGTCCCAGCCTTCCTTGTTGTCGCCGCGGGGCGGATAGTAGTTGATCCGCACCTTGTGGTAGAGCTTGCCGTAGAGCTCGGGGTAGAGCTGAGGCTGCAGGATGTGCTCGAGCACGCCGAGCTTCGACTCTTCCTTGGTCTTGAAGCTCTCCGGATCGTCGAGCACTTCCCCGTCGCGGTTGCCGAGGATGTTCGTCGAGTACCAGCCCGACACGCCGAGCATGCGCGCCTTGAACATCGGCGCGAGCACCGTCTTCAGCATGGTCTGGCCGGTCTTGAAGTCCTTCCCGCCGATGGCCACACCCTTCTGCTTGGCGAGTTGCTCCATCGCCGGGAAGTCGCAGGTGAGGTTCGGGGCGCCGTTGGCGAACGGGACGCCCTCCATCAGCGCGGCCCAGGCGTAGAGCATCGAGGGCGCGATCGTCGGGTCGTTGGCGTCCATCGCCTTCTCGAACGCGTCGAGCGTCCAGTGCGCCGGCCCCGGGCTGATGAAGATTTCGGTGGAGGCGCACCACACGATCACCAGGCGGTCGCACTTGTGAGCGGCCTTGAACTGGCGAATGTCTGCCCGGAGCTGCTCGGCCAGATCCCGCTTGGTCTTGCCCGTCTTCACGTTGCTGCCTTGGAGCCGCTTCACGTACTGCTGGTCGAAGGCGGCCGGCATCGGCCGGAGAGCGCTCAGCGCGTTCTTGATGGGCTCCAGGTGCTCGTGGCGGTCGAGCACGCCGGCGCGAACCGACGCGGTATAGCAGTCATCCGGAATCGGGTCCCACGCCCCGAACACCAGCCCATCGAGGGGTGCCAGGGGTACGAAATCGTGGATCAGCGGAGAGCGGCCCTCCGTGCGTTTGCCCAGCCGGATGGTGCCCATCTGGGTCAGCGACCCGATCGGCAGCGCGCCGTTGCCGCGCCGCACGTTTTCCACACCCGCCACGAAGGTCGACGCCACGGCACCGAGCCCGACGCACAGCACACCGAGCCTGCCCTGCGCCGGCGCGATGCGCCGGGCTGTCTGCTCCGCCACGATTCAGGATCCTTTCGCGAGGGTATCGAGCGCGGGTCGCCGGCCCTCGACCCGCCGTACCGGCTCCACCGGCGCCACGTCGGCGTGCCGGTGCACGTACAGGAAGCGCTGCACGACCGTGATGATGGAGGCGAGCGCCAGCAGCGCGACGATGGCCTCGAGCAACAGCGCGTGCGGCCCCGCGCCCACCACCAGCGACGCCACCCCGAGCGCCACGATCCGCTCCGCGCGCTGCGCAATGCCGACCTTGCAGTCCATGCCGAGGCCTTCGGCCCGCGCACGGGCGTAGGAGACGAGCAGGGAGCTGAGAATGGCGACCATGCATGCGATGGTCGCCGGTACCCGGTAGGCCACATCGGGCGCGGTCAACAGGAACGCCCCGATCCCGATGAACGTCGCCCCGTCCCCGATCCGGTCGAGCGTCGAGTCGTAGAACGCGCCGAACCGGGTCACCATCGCGCCGCCGCGGGCCACCTGGCCGTCGAGTGTGTCCAGAAGCCCGCTCACCAGGAGGAGCAGGCCGCCCACCCGCACATATCCGAAGGCGTAGGCAACGGCGGAGATCAGGACCAGCCCGGTCCCGATGGTGGTGATGGTATTTGGCCGGACTCCGGTACGGATCAGCCAATCCACCACCGGACGGACGGCCGCGTAAAACGGTCGTTCGAGCGCGTCCAGGGGCTTCAGGGTCGTCTCGCTCCTCGGCTGGGCACCTAGAACGGGGGAAACGCCCCCCAAACGCCGGGAAACGATAACCGGCAGCACCGCTTAGGGCAATCAGGATCGTGTGATTCGCTATCGGCCATCGGCTATCCGCTATCCGCTACTCGCCATACAGCAGCGCCGGGGCGCGGCGCTCCCGAAACCGCGCCAAGCCGGGCCGCCACCCGGCGACGATCGACTCCGGCGGGGTTCCCCGCGCCAGAGCCTCGCGCAGATGAGGCCCGCCCGCCAGCCGGTCGAAGTGCCGGGGGATCCATCCGATCCCGTCCGGGTGCACCGCGCCCACCGCGGCGAGCAGATGCACGGCGACGCTGGTCGGGTCGTAGACGGCCCGGTCGGTCACCGCGAGCCGGATACCCGCGACCAGGGTGTCGGCGAAGCGGCCGTCGCCCGGCGCTCGCGGGGTGAAGCTCACGGATCGGAAGTGCACGCCCGGAAGCCTGGCGCGCTCCAGGCGCGACAGGACCGCCGCGGTGTTCAGCCAGGGAGCCCCGATCTGCTCGAAGGGTGCGTCGGAGCCACGGCCCACCGACAACGCCGTACCCTCGAAGAGGCAGAGTCCCGGATAATGAAAGAGCGACTCGAGCGACCGCAGGTTCGGGCTGGGCGGAACGAACGGCAATCCGGTCGCGTCGAAGGCGGCGTCGCGGCGCCACCGGTCGAGCGGTACGACCCCCGGCGGGGGCAAGCCGAGGTCGATGGCAGCGAGCCGCGCCAACTCCGCGATGGTGAGCCCGTGGCGCATCGGCACCGCAATCCGGCCCACCATCGATGCGTGCGACGGGTCGAGCACGTTGCCCTGCACCGCTCCACCGATCGGATTCGGCCGGTCGAGCACGATCACCCGGATGCCGCGCTGCCCCGCCGCCCGCATTACCTCGACCGTGGTCGCGAGATAGGTGTAGTAGCGCGCGCCCGCATCCTGGAGATCCACCAGCAGGAGGTCCACGCCTTGCAGCATCCCGGGCGTGGGTGCCGTCGTGCGGCCGTAGAGGCTGTAAATTGGAAGACCCGTTGCAGAATCCACGGTCGACGCCACCGTCGCGCCCGGCGCCGCCCAGCCCCGGAACCCGTGCTCGGGGCTGAACAGCGCGACCAGATTCACGCGGGCATCGCGGAGGCGCGTCACGTCGCTGGCGCCGCGCGCGTCCACCCCGGCCTGATTGGTCACCAGTCCGACACGCCGGCCGCGCAGCAGATGCGCGCTGTCGGCGAGCAGCACGTCGATGCCCGGACGCACGCGGGCAGGCCCGGACGCCGCCGGCGCCGAGCCCGAGCCCTGCTCCGCCGGCACATTCCGCCCGGTGGGCGCCGCGCACGCCGCCATCACCAGGAGCCACGCCTGATTCACTCGTCCGCTCATCTGCGTTGTCTCCTCCTGCTCGCCGTGACCGCCTGCGGCCCGCGGGGCGGCGTGGTGACGGGGGCCGCGCCGAGTCGCACGGATCTGGACCGGCTGCTGGATTCTCTGCCGCTCCGCGCGAGGGCGGCGCAGCTCGTCATGCCGTGGCTCGCAGGCACCTACGCGGCGTATGACGCGGGCGCCCTGGCCGACGCGGAACGCTGGGTGGACTCGCTCGGCGTCGGCGGCCTCATCGTGTCGGTGGGCTCGCCGCTCGACATCGCCGCCAAGCTCAATCATCTCCAGTCGCGCTCCCGGCTCCCGCTCCTCGTCGCGTCCGACCTCGAGGCGGGGACCGCCATCCGGCTCGTCGGCGGGGTGGCGTTCCCCACGAATATGGGTGTGGCCGCGGGCGGCCGGGAATCCGATGCGTACGCGATGGGCCGGGTGACCGCGTGCGAGGCGCGGGCGGTGGGGATCCACCTCGCGTTTGCGCCGGTGGCCGACGTGAACAACAATCCGGCCAATCCCATCATCAACGTGCGCTCGTTCGGGGAGGACCCGCGGACGGTGGCCCGCTTCGTCGGGGCGGCCGTTCGCGGCATGGAGGAGCACGGCCTGCTCGCCACGGCGAAGCATTTCCCCGGTCACGGCGACACCGAGACCGACTCCCACCTCTCCCTCCCCGCGGTGTCGGCCGACTGGCGCCGGCTCGACTCGCTCGAGCTGGTGCCGTTCCGCGCCGCGGTGGGGGCCGGTGCCAGCGCGATCATGTCGGCCCATCTCGCGTTTCCCGCGCTGGCGAACGGCAGGCCGCGGCCGGGGACCGTCATGCCCGAGGTGCTCACCGGCCTGCTGCGCGACTCGCTCGGCTTTCGGGGACTCGTGGTGACCGACGCGCTCGACATGGGCGCGCTCGTGAGCGCGTACGGCGCCGGCGAGGCAGCGGTGCTCGCACTGATCGCCGGCGCGGACCTGCTGCTTCAGCCGGCGGGCGCCGCCAACGCGGTCAGCGCGATCGTCCGCGCGGTGGAGAAGGGCCGCATCACCGAAGAGCGCCTGGACCGCTCGGTGCGCCGGGTGCTCGCGCTCAAGCAGCGGCTCGGCCTGTTCGAGCGGCGCACCGTACCGCTCGACAGCGTGAGCGCGAACGTCGGAAGCGCGGCGCACTGGCAGACCGCGCGGGACGTGGCGGCACGATCGGTCGTGCTCCTCAAGGACAGCGTCGGAACGCTCGACTCACTGCGCCGCTCGTCGCGCCGGGTGGCCCTCGTGATCTACGCCGAAGAGCAGAACCTCACCGCGGGTGTGACGCTCGCGGCCGAGCTCCGAACCGCCGGGCACAGCGTGACGACGTTCCGCCTCTGGCCCGCGAGCGGCGCAGCGAGCTACGACTCGGCGCGGGCGCTCGCCGGCAGCGACGCCGTGCCGGTCTTCGCCATCGCGGTCCGACCCACACCCTGGCGCGGAACGATCGGCATGCCGGACGCGCTCGCGGTGCTGGTCCGCGAGACCGCCCGCGCGCGCCCCGCCGTGCTGGTGTCCTTCGGCTCGCCGTATCTCGTCACGCAGGCGCCCGAGGCCGCGACGTACCTGATCGCCTGGTCCGCAAGCCCCGCGGCCGAGTGGGCCGCGGCGCGGGCACTCAGCGGCGCGGCGATCGGCGGACGCCTGCCCACCCGGGTGCCGCCGCTGTACCCGCTCGGTGCCGGTCTCGACCGGCCGGCCGTTCAGATTCGAGTGAGCCGCGAATGAACGCGAAGGGACGCGAATGACGCCAACAAACGACAATGCCGCGGATGAACGCAGGTTTGCGCTGATCCATTCGCGTTCATTTGCGGCCCCCGGGGGTCCTCCCTCACAGCGGTGCGCGCGATGACACTCAATGCCGCGGACTGGCTCATCATCCTGGTGTATTTCGCGATCTCCGCCGGCATCGGACTGGCGTACACGCGGCGCGGCAGCCAGTCGCTGGCGGACTACTTCGCGTCGGGCCGCTCGCTCCCCTGGTGGCTCGCGGGCACCTCGATGGTGGCCACCACCTTCGCCGCCGACACGCCGCTGGTAGTCGCGGGTCTCGTGGCCAAGTACGGCGTCGCCGGCAACTGGCTCTGGTGGAACGGCGCGGTGTCCGGGATCCTGACGGTCTTCTTCTTTGCCCGGCTCTGGCGCCGGGCCGGCGTGCTCACCGACGTCGAGTTCGCGGAGCTTCGCTACGGTGGACAGCCCGCCGCCATCCTGCGGGGATTCCGCGCGCTTTACCTCGCCCTGCCCGTCAACCTCATCATCATGGGCTGGGTCACGCGTGCGATGGTCACGATCCTGGGGATCACCCTCGACATGAATCCGTGGGTCGCGGCGATCGGTCTCTTCCTGCTCACGGCCGGGTACAGCGCGCTCTCCGGGCTCTGGGGCGTGATCGTGACCGACGCGTTCCAGTTCGGCGTCGCCATGATCGGATCGATCGTGCTGGCCGTGCTGGCGGTCGACGCCGCGGGGGGGATGGACACCGTGATCGCCGGTGCCGCCGCGCACTTCGGATCGGCCGACGCCGCGTTCGGCGTGATCCCGAGCGGCGGCGAGGCCTGGCTCCCGGTCTCCACGCTCGTCGTGTTTCTCGCCGTGCAGTGGTGGGCCGCGTGGTATCCCGGCGCCGAGCCGGGGGGCGGTGGATACGTGGCCCAGCGGATCCTGTCCGCCAAGGACGAACGCCACGGCCTGCTCGCGACGCTCTGGTTCAACATCGCGCATTACGCGCTGCGCCCCTGGCCGTGGATCCTCGTCGGATTCGTCAGCCTGCTCAACTATCCCGATCTCGCGAACCCCGAGGAGGGGTACGTGCGGGTGATGGTGGACGTCCTCCCGTCTCCGCTCAAGGGGCTGCTGCTCGCCGCGTTCGCGGCGGCGTACATGAGCACCATCAGCACCCACCTCAACTGGGGCGCATCGTACCTGGTGAACGACGTCTATCTGCGGTTCATCCGGCCTAACGCATCCCGGCGCTCGCAGGTCGTCGCCTCGCGCACCGCCACCGGGCTCCTGATGCTGCTCTCGCTCGGCGTCATGGCGGTGCTGACGAGCGTCGAGCAGGGGTGGAAAATCCTGATCGGACTCGGCGCTGGCACCGGACTCGTGTTCATCCTCCGGTGGTACTGGTGGCGCATCAACGCGTGGTCGGAGATCAGCGCGATGGCCGCGTCGTTCATCGCCTCCGTCGCCCTCCACGCGGCGGGCGTGAACGGGAGCGACACCGCCAGCGGCGACTATGCCCTCGCCATGCTCCTCACCGTCGGGGTGACGACCGTCGTCTGGCTGACCGTCACCCTCGTGACCTCCCCGGAGTCACCCCAGACCCTGGAGCGCTTCTACCGGCGGGTCCGCCCCGGGGGACGGGGCTGGCGGCGGGTCGCGCGGAAACTCGGCTTCGGGAACGATCCGATTCCCGGGGGTGTTCTTTCGTGGGTCAACTGGGTGGCGGGTGTGGTGGCCGTGTACTCGGCGGTTTTCGGAGTGGGGGCTCTGTTGACCGGAACGCGGGCCGCCGGAGCGGCGTATCTGGTGGTTGCCATAGCGGCTTTCGCCTTGATCCAGCATAACTTGCGACGCGACCCCCAGCTCGTGGCGCACGTTGACAGCCCCCCGGCCCGGTCCTAGCTTTCCGAAGGGTTTTCCCATAGGAGCATTGCACATGAGCGGCGTCGAGCAGCAGGCACCCGCCACGGGGTTCGATCTCATCATCACCCCCACCGCGGCCGAGGAAGTGCGGAAGTTCATGACGGCCGAGCAGGTGCCGGAAGACACCGGCGGGCTCCGCGTCAGCGTGCTGCCCGGCGGATGCTCGGGCTTCAAGTACAGTCTGAACATCGAGGAGCGGGCACTCGACGACGACATGGTCATGCAAACCGGCGGCGTGCGCGTCTTCGTGGACGGCTTCAGCGCTCAGTATCTGCAGGGCATCACCATCGACTACGTGTCGTCGATGCAGGGCTCGGGCTTCACGTTCAATAACCCGAACGCCACGGGCGGATGCGGGTGCGGCAGCAGCTTCACGGCGTGAGCCGGACAACGACAAGTGAGCGGTAAGCGGTGAGCGGTCCGCGGGGGGCTCCGGTGAGGGGCCCCTTTCGTTTGGCCGGACGGGCATCCGTGTCACCGCTTACCGCTCACCGCTTACCGCTCACCGCTCACCGCTCACTGTGACGCCCCTCGACCTCGCGGTCATCGCCGCCTACTTCGCGCTGACGCTGGGGGTCGGGCTGTGGGCCACCCGGCGCCAGAAGACCGCCGGCGACTACTTCCTCGGAGCGCGGGACCTGCCCGCCTGGGCGGTGTTGCTCTCGATCGTCGCCACCGAGACCTCCGCCCTCACGGTCATCAGCGTCCCCGGCATCGGTGCCCGGGGCGATCTCACCTTTCTTCAACTCGCACTGGGCTATATCGTGGGGCGCATCGTCGTGGCGGCGTGGTTGCTCCCGGGCTACTTCGCCGGCCACCAGGAGACCGCTTACGCCCGCCTCGAGTCGCGCTTCGGACCCGGCAGCCGCCGCCTGCTATCGGTGGTCTTCCTCGTCACCCGCTTCCTCGGCGATGGCGTCCGCATCTTCGCCGGCGCGATTCCCCTCGCCCTGGTGACCGGATGGACAGTCCCGGCGTCAATCCTCGCGATGGGGCTCGTGACGCTCGTCTACACCTGGTTCGGAGGGCTGAAGGCCGTGGTGTGGGCCGACGTGGTACAGCTCGTGGTGTATCTGGCCGGCGGCGTGGCCGCGCTCCTGCTCGCGGGGGAGCTGGCGGGCGGACCCCGCGTGGTGCTCTCCGCCGCCGCGGCCGCCGGCAAGCTCCGCCTGATCGACCCGACGCCGAGCCTGACGGTGCCGTACACGCTGCTCGGCGGACTGATCGGCGGCGGGATGCTGTCGGCGGCCTCGCACGGAACCGATCATCTCATCGTGCAGCGACTCCTGGCGACCCGCTCGCTCGGCGCCGCGCGCGTCGCGCTGGTTGGCTCCGGCGGCGTCGTCTTCCTTCAGTTCCTGCTCTTCCTGCTGGTAGGCTCGGCCATCTGGGCGGCCGGCCTCGCGCCGCCGGAGCTCCCGGCGGACCAGATCTTCTCCCGCTTCATCGTCGAGCACCTGCCCACCGGCCTCGCGGGGCTCGTCATTGCGGGCATCCTCGCCGCCGCGATGAGCACGATCAGCTCCTCGATCAACGCGCTCGCGTCATCCATGACCCACGACCTCTACGCCGGCTGGACCGGGCGCACCGATCCGACGCACCTCTTCCGGGTGGGACGGGTGTTCTCCGCCCTGTGGGGTACCGCACTCGTGCTCGGCGCGCTGGCCTTCCACTATGCGGCGGCCGGTAGCGACACACCCGTGGTCGTGCTGGCCTTGTCGATCGCGTCCGTGACCTACGGGGTACTCCTCGGCGCGTATCTGCTCGCGAGCGCGTCGGCCGTCCGGGGACGCGACGTGACGATGGCCGCGCTCGGGACCATGCCGTGCATGCTGGTCGTGATGTTCGCGCGGGCCCTCGCCGAGCACGCCCCGCTCGCCTGGCTCGCGCCGGTGGGCCGGCTCGCGTGGCCCTGGTACGTGCCGCTCGGCACCCTGATCATGGTGAGCGTCGGACTGATCTCGAGCCGCCTGCGCGGCGGTACGCCGGTGCGTCCCGCGTGACCGGCGTTGTCGCGGGCGCCGACGTGGGCGGCACCAAGACCACCGTGGCGGTCGCCGCCGCGGACTCCGGGCAGGTGCTCGCGCGCGCGACCGGCC
>JBOHSN010000084.1:0-17780 GCA_050733215.1 Gemmatimonadales bacterium | reverse complement strand
GGGCGCCCTCGCCGGAGTCGGACCGGGTGGCAGCGTGCGCCGCGGCACCTGGCGGGCATCGGGCCGCGATGGTGCGTTCCAGGCGGTCGCCCAGCCGCCGCACCGCCGCCGCCAGGGTGTCGAGCGACGGGTCCTGCCCGGGCGGAAGCTCGGCCACGCCGATCGCGGGACCCCTCGGGCACTGGCCGCTCTCGAGCGAGTCGAGGCGCGCGGTGAGGGCGCCGACGGCTCGGTGCAGCGAGTCGGCTGCAGGCGCCTCGGGCGTCTGAGCCCCGGCCGTGAAGGGAACCAGGAGTAAGGCGGCGGGCAGCCATGCGACCGCCCGGATGCTTCTGGGCATGTGGGTCTCCGCGCGCGGATCATCGCCGGGCGCCGGAGCGGCGCCTGGCCGGTGTATCTGCTGAGCTGACTACGCGGAGAAGCTTGGCGGCGCGCGGGGCTGGGGGAGGAGCCCGAGGTCGGTGGAGCGGGGCACCGGGGCGTAAAACGCTCTGGCGGGGAAGGAGACGACCCCGGCGGCGATGCTCAGGTGCAGTGTCGACAGATGAGGGGAGAGCGGGAGGCTGGCGCCCAGGCTGCAGAAGTCCCGATGCGAGTCGGATGGGCCGGCGGGCTCGACGTGGGGGGCGGTGTAGCCGGATCCGAACCCGTGGGACAGCGCGTCGAGCACGGGGATGCCGCCGCCGCCGCTCAGGATCAGGGCGACAAGGACGAGCGCGTTAAGCCGTGACAGCAGGCCCGAGGTCACCCTTCAATATACGCCGGTGCGGGAGCGGCGTTTGCGGCGGTCTCGACAGCGGCGGTACGGCTTCCCATGTTGTACCGCCTGTCTCTTACACAAGAAAAACCAGTAGAGAACCATCGAAGCAGGAGGACCAGCATGTCAGCACCATCCACCCTCGTGCCGCCGCAGCAGCTCATCGCCGCCGCCAAGGCGCCCACGATCGCATACAACAACAAGGACTGGGCCGCGCTACGAGCCGCGGTGACCCCGGATTTCATCTACGATGAGGTCGGCACCCAGCGGAAGGTCCAGGGGGTCGATCAGGCCACGACGATCTTTCAGGGCTGGGCGGCGGCGTTTCCGGACTCGCGGGGCACTTTCGGCAGCGCCATCGCCAGCGGCAACACGGTGGCGCTAGAGGTGACGTGGGAGGGAACCCACCAGGGAACGCTTCAGACGCCGGACGGAACCGTTGCTCCCACGGGGAGGCGGTTCGAGATCCGTGCATGCATGCTGCTGGAGCTGACCGGCGAAAAGGTCAGCCTGCAGCGGCACTACTTCGACATGGCGACGCTGCTGCGCCAGCTCGGCGCCTAAGGATCTGCTGGTCGCCGAGCGTCACGGGTCAGGACACGGGGCTTCGCCGCCGTCTGCCGGGCCGGCGCTGCATGACTGAAGGAGGGGTGCCCGTGATCCCGAGGTGCCGCCGGAGCGCCGGGCTGATCGGCTTGCGCACGATCAGGCGGGCGAGTTCGGCGGCGCGCTCGGGATCAGTCGGCACGAGCGGCCGGGCCTCGCCTGCGATGAGAGCCAGCACCGGCGCGCCGTCCTGATAGAGAATCCGGTTCCGCGCGAGCGCCGGCACGCGCTCACCAGGCGTGATCACGCCGGTGAGGTTGAGCGGGTCGGCGGCGCTGATGGCAACGAGCTTGCCGGTGCGATCGGTGCGGCGGATCGCCCGCAGCTCGGACACGGCCGCCGGCAGCACGAACTGCTCGCCGGTCAATCCGGCGACGTAGCGGCCGCCGCGGATCTCGCCCCGGGCCTCGAGCCGCCGGTACGTGAGCAGCAGATCCCGCCAGGGTGGTGCGCCCGACTCGTGCTGGAGCAGGCCGCGGAAGACGACGCCGTACCTCTGAAGAAGTGTCTGGGCCCAGACGGTCAGATGGCCCGATGGACGGATGGCCCGATCGCGCGAGTCGTCCATCTGTCCATCCGACCATCTGACCATCGGCTCATCCCGCAGTAACGCCCACCGCCCCGCGCTCTCGATCCCGAACGGCACCGTGGCATGCCGGCGCACTCCACCGGCCGGCGGCTTGCGCTTGCTCGACGGCGTGATGAGCGCACGAAGGCCCGCGAAGCTGTCGGAGGTCACGAGGCCGCTGCCGGCGAGCTCCGCCAGCGCGCGCTCCACCTGAGTTGAGAGGAGGCCCGACGCCGCGGCGAGCTCGTGAAAGAACGACGCTCCCCGCCGGTCGAGGGCAGCGCGCACCTGCATCGCGTACTCCGATAGGTCGGCTTCGTCGAGGTCCGGTCGCTCGGCAAGCCAGTCCGGTGCGTGCTCGCGAAGGAAGAGGGAGATCGGTGTCGTGCGGATCGGCCCCCCCGCCCGCCTGCCCGGCTGTCCGCCCGCCAGCCTGCCCCACGCCACCCGCCCGCTCAGGCAGAGCGCATCGAGCAGCCCGGGATCGTACTCCTCGCAGCGCGCCGCCAGCACGTCGGCTTCCCACGCGGCAGCGGGCACCTCGAAGCGGTCGAGCTGGGTGATCACGCCCGACAGCCCCTCCAGACCGCCGACCCGGTGCTCGGGATCGACGTGCTGCCACGCAAACAGGAATCGCATCAGATCGGCCGCGCTCACCGGCTCGATCTCGGCCCGGAGGCGGTTGAGCGTGTAGCGATGGATCCGGGCGAGCAGCCGGCGGTCGCACCACTCGAGCTCCGCTGCGCCGTTCCCGCCGCTGGGCGTGAACCGGCCGCGGAGCACGACGCCCTCCGCCTCGAGCGCTACGAGCGCGGCTTCGGCGTCGGCCGGTCCGATGCCAAGGGGCGCGGCCAGCCGCGCCGCGGTGGTCGGGCCCACGATGCCCAGCCGGCCGCGGAGCATCTCGTTCGTGTCGCCCAGCTCGCCCAGCCGCTCGGTCGCCGCCCAGAGGACCGTCGCGCCGTCCGCCGGCTTCACGGTCCGCGCGCGTCCGGCTGCCGACAGCTCCACGAACAGCGGCACCCACGACGTGCCGTCCCGCCCGGCGATTCCCTCGACCTCGGTGATGAACCCCGACGTGAGCAGCGCGTCGTGCAGCTCGTCGGCGTCCCGGACATCGGGCCAGGCTTCGTCGCGCACCCGAGCGATCGCCGCGACGTCGAGCGAGCCGAGGTCGGCGGCGGCGGACGGCTCGAACGCGCGCCGGGTGTAGACCGCCTGGGCGCGGCGCTCCTCCAGCGGCGCATCATCGAGGAACGCGTATGGACGCGCATTCAGGATCTCGGCGGCGAGCGGGGACGGCTCGGGCAGATCGCGCGCGACGCACCGGATCGCCCCGGAACGGAGCCCCTCGAGCACGCTGGTCAGCCGATCGAGGTCCATCACCTCGTGCAGGCAATCGTCCACCGTCTGGCGCACCAGCGGGTGGTCGGGGATCTCCCGGTCGCCGGGGATATTCTCCAGGCACGCCGCGGCGTCGGGAAAGGCGGCGGCGAGCAGATCGTCCGCCTGCATCCGCTGGATCTGCGGCGGCACCTTGCGGCCGCCGCGGCTCCGGGCAATCGCGAGCGCGATCGTCGCGCTCCAGCGCCAGTGCGTGCCGAACATCGGCGCGTCGAGCAGCGCCTGCACCAGGATGTCCGCGACGGTCTCCGGCTGGAGGAATCGGAAGACGTTCTCGAGCGGGAACGAGTGCTGCGGACCGAGCGAGAGCAGAATCCCGTCCTCGGTGGCCGCGGCCTGGAGCTCGAAGTTGAACTGGCGGCAGAACCGCTTCCGAAGCGCGAGCCCCCAGGCCCGGTTCACGCGGCTTCCGAACGGGGCATGAATCACGAGCTGCATCCCGCCCGCTTCGTCGAAGAACCGCTCGGCGACGATGGTCCGCTCGGTGGGAAGCGTGCCGAGCATCCGCTTGGCCTCGCCCAGGTACTCGACCAGCTGGAGCGCGGCGGGGCCGGCGACGTCTCCACCGCCCAGCTCGGACTCGACCCAGTGGCGGGCGCGGTCGCGGTCGTCGACGCGGGCCTCGACCTGCCGGCGAAGCTCCGATACCGCCGCTGAAAGCTCCGCGCTCCGGGCGGGCGCCTCCCCGAACCAGAACGGGATGCTGGGAGGCTGGCCGCGCGCGTCCTCGACCCGCACGGTCCCCTGCTGGATGCGCAGGATGCGCCACGAGAGATTGCCGAGCTGGAAGATGTCGCCCGCCATGCTCTCGACCGCGAAATCCTCATTCACGCTGCCGAGGAATGTGCCGTCCGGCTCGAGCACGACGCGATAGTCGGCATTGTCGGGGATGGCGCCGCCGGAGGTGATCGCGAGCATCCGGGCACCGCGCCGCCCGCGGAGCCGTCCGTTGACGGGATCGTGGTGCACGAGCGCGGCCCGGCGGCCGCGCCGGGTGGTGAAGCCCTGTGCGAGCATCGCGACCACGTCGTCGAACTCGGCGCGGGCGAGACTCCGGTAAGGGTGGGCCCGGCGAACCAGATCGTAGAGCTCGTCGGCGGCCCAGTCCTCACTCGCGGTCTCGGCGACGATCTGCTGCGCGAGCACGTCGAGCGGCTGCTCGCGGATCTGCAGGCGATCCAGCGTACCGGCCCGCACCGCCCGGAGAAGGCTCACGCTCTCCACCAGCTCGTCCCGGCTGAGCGGGAAGAGCCGGCCCTTAGGCGTTCCCCGAACCGTGTGGCCCGACCGTCCGACCCGCTGAAGAAAGGTCGAGATCCGCCGCGGCGAGCCGAGCTGGCAGGCGAGGTCCACGTGGCCGATGTCTATGCCGAGCTCGAGCGACGCGGTGGCCACGAGCGCCTTGAGCCCGCCCGACTTGAGCCGCTCCTCCGCGTCGAGCCGCACCTCCTTCGCGAGGCTTCCGTGATGCGCCGTCACCGCATCCTCGCCCAGACGTTCGGCCAGGTGTCGGGCCACCCGTTCCGCGAGCCGGCGGGTGTTCACGAACACGAGCGTGGTGCGGTGCGCCCGGATGAGCTCCGCGAGACGGTCGTAGATCTCCGTCCACACCTCCCCGGGCATGACGGCCTCCAGCGGGGACGAGGGGAGCTCGAGTGCGAGGTCGAGTGCGCGGCGGTGGCCCTCGTTGACGAGGGCGGGAGCAGGCGGGAGAGGGAGGGAGCGGGCGGGAGCGGGAATCTCCTCCCGTCCGCTCCCGTCTGCTCCCGCCCTCTCCCGCCCAACCAACCAGGCCCCGACCTCACCGATGGGTTCCATCGTCGCGGACAAGCCGATTCGCTGGAGCGGCCGGCCGGCCACATGCTCGAGCCGCTCGAGACTGAGCGCCAGGTGCGCTCCCCGGCGCGACTCGAGCACCGCGTGGATCTCGTCCACGATTACCGTGCGGACGCTCCGCAGCATCTCCCGGCTCCGCCGGGCGGTGAGCAGGAGGTAGAGGGACTCGGGCGTGGTGACCAGAATGTGCGGCGGTGACTTGAGCATCGCCGCCCGCTCGGCGGCGGGCGTATCGCCCGAGCGTACGGCGGCGGTGATCTTCGGCGCGCCGTATCCCATCTCTTCGGCGAGCCGCCGGATCTCGCGCCGGGGCTCGGCGAGGTTCCGGTGGATGTCTGCGCTCAGCGCTTTCAGCGGCGAGACGTAGACGACCCGCACCTCTTCGGGCAGCGGTCCTTCGAGGCTCTCCCGCAGCAACGTGTCGAGCTCTATCAGGAAAGCGGCGAGCGTCTTGCCGGACCCGGTGGGCGCTGCGATGAGCGTGTTCCGGCCCTGGCGGATCGCCTCCCAGCCGCGGCGCTGCGCGGGGGTGGGCTCTCCCAGACGTTCGGCGAACCAGCGTGCGATGACCGGGTGGAAGTTGCTGAGGGGCATGCCGGAATATATGGCCGGGCGGGCCGTGGTTCCTCGTTGCGGCGTCGGTGCAGGACGATAGGTTGAGCCTATGGTCACGACGCTCCGGCCTGGGGCCGGCGAATACGCTCCGGCGTTCGCCGACTATGTTGCCCGCATTGCCGACGACGAGGACATCGTCGCAGTCCTGGCCAGCCAGCTCGACCAGTTCCTTGCGGGCCTCCACGCCATCCCCGAGCTTCGGGGCGAATACCGCTACGCGCCCGGCAAGTGGAGCGTCAAGGAGGTGATCGGACACCTATCCGACACCGAGCGCGTCTTCGCGTATCGAGCACTGCGGATCGGTCGCGGTGATACGACCCCGCTGCCCAGCTTCGACGACCAGGCGTACGTCGCGGAAGTGCGGGCTGGCGAGCGCACCGTGGCCGATCTCGCCGCCGAATGGGGCCACGTCCGGCGGGCGACCCTCGCGCTATTCGAGCATCTGCCGGCTGCCGCCTGGCAGCGGCGGGGCACGGCCAGCGACCGCCCGATCAGCGTTCGGGCGTTGGCGTACATTATCGGCGGGCACGTCCGGCACCACGTCGAGGTTTTGGAGGCGCGCTACTTCCGGTGACCCGTCCGTACCTGCCCTCTCCCGAGCTGGAACGCCTCGGCGCCGCACTGGCGGGCCGCTACGCAGTGGAGCACGAGCTCGGCCGAGGTGGGATGGCCACGGTCTACCTCGCCGATGACCTCAAGCACCACCGCCAGGTCGCGATCAAGGTGCTCCGGCCCGAGCTGGGATATCTGCTCGGCCCCGACCGGTTCACCCGCGAGATCCGGATCGCCGCGGGGCTCAACCATCCCCACATCCTGCCGCTCTACGACTCGGGCGAAGCCGACGGGTTGCTCTTCTACGTGATGCCGTACGTCAGGGGCGAGTCATTGCGGCAAAGGCTCGGGCGCGAGCGGCAGCTCCCCATCAGTGAAGCGATCGGCATCGCGCGGCAGATTGCCTCCGCACTCGACCACGCGCATGCGCACGGATTGATCCACCGTGACATCAAGCCGGAGAACATCCTCCTCCACGAGGGCGAGGCGATGGTCACCGACTTCGGGATCGCGGTAACTGCCGGCCCGGCACCGGGCGACCGGCTGACCGCCAGCGGCCTCATGGTGGGGACACCTGCCTACATGAGTCCCGAGCAGGCGGCCGGCGAGCGCACGCTGGATGCCCGAAGCGACGTGTACAGCCTCGGCTGCATGCTCTACGAGCTGCTGACGGGCGAGCCGCCGTACACCGGCGCCACGGCGCAGGCGGTGATCGCCAAGCGGTTCACCGAGCCCGTGCCTCGCGTGCGGCGCGTGCGGGCGGCAGTTTCGTCGGAAGTCGAGCAGGCCGTTACTCGCGCGCTTGCCCGGGCGCCGGGCGACCGCTTCAGGTCCGCCGGCGCGTTCGCGGACGCGCTGACGCAGCCGGCCACCCTGGTGCGGCCGGCCGCGCGCCCGGGCCGCACCTCCATCGCCGTCCTTCCCTTTACGAACCTGAGCGCGGAGCCGGAAAACGAGTTCTTCACCGACGGGGTCACGGAGGACGTGATCGCGCAGCTCTCGAAGATCCGTGCCCTGAAGGTGATCTCACGGACGTCGGCGATGCAGTTCAAGAGCCGGGCGCAGAGTCTGCGGGAGATCGGTGCGGCACTCAATGTGGCGGCGCTGCTGGAAGGAAGTGTCCGCCGCGCGGGAAGCCGGGTGCGGATCGTCGCGCAGCTCATTGATGCCGAATCCGACGAGCATCTGTGGACCGAGACGTATGACCGCCAGCTCACCGACATCTTCGCGATCCAGACCGATGTGGCGCTGCAGATCGCAGCCGCGCTCGAGGCGGAACTGTCGCCCGACGAGCGGACCCGCATTCGGAAGGAGCCGACCCGCGACGTGGACGCCTACCAGCTCTATCTCTTCGGAAGGAATTGTATCAACCGATGGACTGACGAGAGCATCCACCAGGGCATCAAGCTCCTCGAGCAGGCGGTCGCGATAGATCCGAACTACGCCATGGCGTACGCCGTTCTGGGCCATGCCTACACGGAGCTGGGCCTCGCCATCGCCGGGTCGCTCCGGCCGGAGGATGCCTTTGCGAAGGCCAGGGCCGCCGTGTCCAGGGCACTCGCGCTCGATCCGGGGCTGGCCGAAGCGCACGCGATGCTGGGGTTTCTGCGGTTCGTCTGCGACTACGACTGGACCGGTGCGGAACAGGAGTTCAAGCGCGCCCTCGAGCTCAACCCGAACAGCGGAGAGGCGTGCGATGCCTACGGAATGATGTTGTCGGCACTCGAGCGGTACGACGAGGCGATCGAGGTGCAGCGGCGCGCCCACGAGCTCGACCCGCTGACCCACCGGCTGGACATCGCGACCACGTTCCTGCGAGCGGGCCGGTACGACGAGGCGTTCGAGGTGGCCAGCCGTGTGACCGAGCTCGAGCCTCAGCTACAGATGGCGCGTTCCACGCTCGCGTGGGTGTATCTGCTGAAGGGCATGCCCGAGGAGGGGCTTGCGCAGCTCAGAGCAGCGGTTGCGATCTCCCCCGACAACACGCTCTTCCTGGCGCAACTCGGCCAGGCGTTCGCGATGTCCGGCAGAATGGCCGACGCGCGCGACATCCTGCAACGGCTCGAGGATCTGTCCCGGGAGCGATACGTGTCGCCGTATCACATGGCGTACGTCCATACTGGACTCGGGGAACAGGATGCCGCGATGGATTGGCTCGAGCGTGCTTACGAGGAGCGCGCGGGCGGGGTCTACGGCGTGAAAGGCTCGTTCCTCTTCGCCAGCCTGCGATCGCACCCGCGCTTTACCGCGCTCCTGCGACGCATGAACCTTGCCTGATCAGCGCTCAGGCTCGGCCTGAATCGCGGGCCAGTATACGCTCACCACCGTTTCCCGGTTCGGCTCCGACTCCGCCCGCACGAAGCCGCCGCTCTGCTTCACCGCTCCGTGCACCACGGCCAATCCAAGTCCCGTACCCTGCCCGGCGGGTTTGGTGGAGAAGAACGGCTCCCAGATCCGCGCCAGTATGGCGGCGTCGATCCCGTGCCCGGTGTCGCGCACGGCGAGCATCACGTGGTGGTCGGCGCCTGCGGCCTCGCTTTCGACCTCCCGGTCGCGGGCGCCCCCGTCGAGCCGAGCGGTCTCGATCGTGATGCGACCTCCCTCCGGCATCGCATCGCGGGCGTTCACCACCAGGTTCAGGAGGATCTGCTCGACCTGGCTCGGATCCGCATACACCGCACCGGTCTCCGGCGCGAGCTCGAGGACGAGCTCGACGTTGTCACCGAGGACCGACCGCAGCGCGCTCTCCCGGCGCGCGACGATGTCATTGAGGTCGAGGCGCTGGGGCTGGATCATCTCGCGGCGGGCGAAGGCCAGGAGCTGCCGGGTGAGCTTGGCCGAGCGCGTCGCTGCCTCGGTGATCTGGTCCACGTCGCGGCGCCTCGGGTCCTGACGGTCCATGGTGCGGGCCAGCAGGTCGCTGAACCCCAGAATCGCCACGAGCATGTTGTTCAAATCGTGAGCGATACCTCCCGCCAACCGCCCGATCGCCTCCAGCCGCAGTACTTCGCCGAGGCGTTCCTCCGCCTGCTTCCGCTCGGTTCCGTCGAGCATGACGCCGGTGAGCCGGAGCGGCTTTCCGGTGGCCGGGTCGAACGTCGCCCGGCCAACCGCGGTAATCCAATGCATGCTGCCGTCCGGCCAGCTGACCCGGTACTCCGTGCAAAACGACTTCCGCTCGCGCGTCGCCCGCTCCCACAGCGCCCGGGTCGGGGGCAGATCGGGAGGGTGGACCACACTGGCCCACACTGAATGCGTGATGGCGACCTCGGACGAGAACCCGAACAGGGCCTTCGCGCGCGGGTCCCATCGCAGTTCCCCCGTCACGAGGTCGTGTTCCCAGGTGCCCAGGCCGGCGGCTTCGTGGGCCAGCTGGACAGCCTGCTGGCTTTGTCGGGTCTCGTCGGGAACCACGAGGGCGCGCGAGCGGTCCTCCGCGCGAGCGAGTGCCTCCTCGGCCCGGTGACGGGCCGCTCGCTCCGTCTCGAGCTCTCGGGCGCGGGCCGCCGCCTCGGTGGCGGCAGCACGGGCGAGCAGATGAGCGCGGTGCTGGCCACCGGTGAGGAAGGCGATCCCGACGCCGGTCTGGACGTAGAGGGCGGCGCCGACGAGGACGACGGGATCGAGGATCGTCATCGAGTACTGCGGGCCGAGGAAGAGGAACCAGGCCGCGACGCCGCCCAGGGCGAGGGAAACCAGCCCGCATTCGACCCCGCGGAGCGTCCCGACGATCCCCACTGCGACGAGGAAGACGAAGATGGTGAGGGCGGGGTCGGCGGTGCCGACCAGCGGGTCGATCGCGGCACGCACGACCGTGGCGGTGGCAACGCCCGCGACTGCCAGGACGTAGGTCCACCATCTCGACCGGCCGACCGTGAGCGGTGCCGGGAGCGCTTGCGGTAGGCCTGCGGTCGCTTCCGCGCTCCGCAAGCGGCGTCCTGCCACTTGGCTCTCCTGCACACCGGCTTCGGCCTGAGGGCCAACCCGGTCAGGGACAAAACATCAGGGGGAAGTTTCACGTTAAGAGATGATAAGGCGAAGCACAAGCGCCTACGACTACCCGCTGGGGCCGGTTCGTGCGGATAAAGGGGCAGCCCGCTCGCCGACGGGCTCGAGCTCGACGACGGGATCGACGCCGACCTGCGGAATGTCACCACGCTCGGCAACGGCGGCGAGCGGATCGCGGCCGACGCCGCCATCACCGTGGCGGAGATCCCCCCCGGCGCCCGGACATCGTCCAGAGCCGCGAGGACCGCCGCCGCCGTCGGCGGCTGAGTCGAGCGAGCACTCCTGCGCGACCTGATATCGTGGGAGTGACGAACATCACAGGAATCGCCTTGCGTGTGTCCTCGCGCAACGCCGGCGCCGGGCCGTATGGTGAGGTGGTTGCCCAAGAGCTGGACGGTACCCCTACCACGAGCAAGCGATGGCGAGACCCTGGCGCAAGCGTGCGGTGTGGGCCGCGGGCGCGGCCGCTGCCACCGCCATGCTGGTCTTGCTCTACGCGAATCTCACGGCCTCGAGCGCGCGGGTGGAGCACGCCATCCCGCACCGTTACGCGCCGACCGACTCGCAGTTCGTGCGGATCATGGGGAGCCTGCTCGGTCCCGGGATGGTGCCGGGCAACCGGGTGACGACGCTGCTCAACGGCGACGAGGTCTTTCCGGCAATGCTCTCCGCCATCCGCTCCGCGCGACGCTCGATCACGTTCGAGACCTATATCTACTGGTCGGGCGACGTGGGGCAGCGATTCGCCGAGGCGCTGTCGGAACGTGCCCGTGCCGGGGTCAAGACGCACGTGCTGCTGGACTGGGTGGGCTCCGGGAAAATGGACGCCGCGATGCTCGACGAGATGGAAGACGCGGGCGTCGAGATCGTGCGCTACCGGCCGCTCCGCTGGTACAACGTGGACCGGCTCAACAACCGCACCCACCGGAAGCTCCTGATCGTGGATGGACGCGTGGGGTTCACCGGCGGCATCGGCGTGGCGGACCACTGGCTCGGAAACGCAGAGGACCCGGACCACTGGCGCGACTCGCATTTCCAGGTCGAAGGTCCGGTCGTGGCGCAGCTCCAAGCGGCGTTCATGGACAACTGGATCGAGAGCCGGGGCGAGGTGATGGACGGCCCCGACTACTTCCCACGGCTCGAGCCTGCCGGGGAGAACTACGCGCAGGCGTTCCGGAGCTCGCCGAGTGAAGGGAGCGCGAGCATGCGGCTGATGTACCTCCTGGCCATCGCGTCGGCCGCGCAGAGCATCCGGATCGCCAACGCCTACTTCGTGCCGGACAGCCTCGTGGTGGACATGCTGGTGCAGGCCCGGGCGCGCGGCGTGGCGGTGGAGATCATCGTCCCCGGGCCGGTGCTCGACGCGCAGATCGTCCGGCGTGCGTCCCGCGCCAGGTGGGGGCCGCTGCTCCGCTCGGGGGTCCGGGGATCTACGAGTACCAGCCCACGATGTACCACACCAAGGTGATGGTGGTGGACGGCGTCTGGTCCTCCGTGGGATCCACCAACTTCGACGACCGCTCGTTCCGGCTCAACGACGAGGCGAACCTCAACCTGCTCGACGCCGAGTTCGGGCGGGAGCAGGCCCGGGTGCTTGCGGACGATCGCGCGCGCTCGCGCGAGGTGACCCTGGAGGAGTGGGAGCGGCGGCCGTTCAAGGAGCGGGTGCAGGAGCGGTTCGCGCGACTGGTCAAATCGCAGCTATAGGCGCGATATTGACTTGAGGCTGACGACGACGCGGGAGTGCAGGGGATGAGTGGCTGGAGGCGCGTCACGGCATATGTGCTCGCGGTGGGCGGCGTAGGGCTCGCGTTGGCCCTCGCGCTGGCGCTGTGGCCGCTCACCCAGTCCAGCGGCGAAGCGCTGTTTCTCCTTGCGATCGCGGCAGCCGCCACCCTCGCCGGGCTCGGGCCAGGGCTCCTCGCGCTCGTCCTCTCCATCGCGGCGCTCAACTGGTGGTTCCTGCCCCCCGAGCAGGCGTTCGGCGTTCAGACCGTGACGGATCTCGTCCGCCAGCTCGTGTTCTCCATCGCCGGCCTGCTGATCACCGTGCTGGGGGCGCGAGCCCGCGTGCTGGAGCGCGCGGCGGAGGCACGCGCGGGTGAAGCGGAGTTTCTGTTGGAGGGCGCGGAGGGCCGGTTGGCAGGAGCGGCCCGCCGGGGGGCAGAGGCCGTCGAGCGCACGCCCGACCGGACCGTGCTGATCGTGGACCCGGACGGCGAGGCCCGGCAGCTCGCGTCCCGCGCCGTGGAGTCGGCTGGCTATCGCTGGGTGTCGGCGTGCGACGGGGTCGAGGCGCTGGAGCTGCTGGACCGCTACGACGTCCCGTTCGCGCTGGTACTGACCGACGTCGGCCTGCCCGACATTCCAGGACCCGAGCTGATGAAGCGGATCTCGGCGCGGAGGCCCGGCCTCCCGGTGCTGTACACGTCCACGCGGCCCGGCGGCACGCCAAGGGATGATGGGCCGGCAGCCGATCAGCCAATGCTCGAGAAGCCGTTCACGCCGGACGAGCTGCTGCGCCGCACCCGCGAGGTGCTCGCGGATGCCGGAGGGCGCCGGGGGGCCGCCACGTGACGTCCGGCGGCGGCCAGGAGAGCGAGGTTCGGAGCGCGGAGCTCGCCCTGCTCGCCGCGATCGCGCTGGCGGTGGCCGGCCTCGGCTTCGCGCTGTACCTGCGCTACCGCCTGCCCGACACCGTCGATCTCGCGTTGACCGGGGCGCAACCGGTGGCCGCGGCACCGGCGAGCCCTGGCACGGATGAGCTCAGCGTCGTGACCGCCGCGATGACAGTGGCCGAGAGTCTCGCCGCGGCGCCGGACTCGGCGCCAGCCGCGCACGTGCCTCCTGCTGCACCCGGGGTCGTCACGGATGTCGTCCTGCTCCCGTGCACCGAGCCCAACCCCCGGGCCGACGGCAGCTTTCTCATTCCGCCGCACGATCCAACCCACCGCACGATCGTCGGCCTGCCCTCCGGTCCCGGCGAGCCCACCCGCGGCCTGATGATTCCTCCGCATGACCCGCGGAGGCAGAATCGCATTGCGGTCGAGCTCGTCCCGCTCGACTCCATCCTCGAACACTCGGTGCGCCTTCCGCCCCACGACCCGGACCGCTACAAGCTGGCCCGCTCCGACACGCTGCCCTGCGTGAATTGACCGGTTGTTGCCGGTGCTTTACCTGCGCGTCGCCTGATCCTGACTCAAGCGGGCCATACTGCCGGCATGCGCGTGACCCTCGTGACGGACAGCTTCCGCCCGGAGGTCAACGGCGTCACGACAGTCCTCGCGACAATGCGGGCCGGCCTGATCGCTCGCGGCCACGCGGTCCAGGTCATCGCCCCGGGTTACGGGCAATCTGCCGACGGCAGGGAAGACGACGTGTCCCGCGTGCCTTCTGTGCCCTGCCCGGCCTACCCGGCGGTGCGGCTGTCCTCGCCGATCGGCCGGGGCCTCGCATCACTCATTGACCGGTTCGAGCCGGATATCATCCACGCCGCGACGGAAGGACCGCTCGGGGTGTACGGACGTGCCCGGGCGCTCCGGACCGGGCGTCCGCTGGTGACGTCGTTTCACACCGATTTTCCCCGCTACGCCGAGCGGTACCTGGGCCCTTGGGCCGTGGCACCGACCCGCCGCTACCTGCGGTGGTTCCACGGCCCCGCGAGGGTGACCCAGACGCCGAGCGAGATCACGTGCGCCGAGTTGCGTCGGCTCGGGATCCCGCGGCCGGTCGTGTGGGGTCGCGCCGTGGATTGCCACCTCTTTCGCCCGTCACGGCGGGACGAGCAGCGGCGGCGCGAGCTTGGGGCGGCCGGCCGGGTCCTGGTGCTCCACGTAGGCCGGCTGGCCCGCGAGAAGGACGTGCAATCGCTCATCGGGGCGTTCCAGCGCGCCCGTGCGGCGCTGTCGGACCGGGCGGCCTTCTGCGTTGCGGGTGATGGTCCCGAGGCGGCAACGGTGCGGCAGGCGCTGCCGTTCGCGACGCATCTGGGGTTCCTCGATCGCGATCGGCTCGCGGACGTGTACGCAGCCGCGGACGTGTTCGTGCTGACGTCCCCCACCGAGACCTGCGGACTGGTGGTGCTCGAGGCCATGGCTTCCGGAGTGCCCGTCATCGCGGCCGATGCCGGCGGGGTGCGCGACAACGTCCGCGACGGCACGACGGGGCGGCTGTGTCCCGCGGGCGACGCCGAGGCGTTCGCGGACGCCATCGCCGAGCTGACGAACGCGGCCGAGATCCGCCTCTGGATGGGTCAAGCAGCCCGCTCGTTCGCGGTGGCCCGCGACTGGGCACGCGAGCTGGACGTCCTCGTGGAGCAGTACGAATCGGCTCGCCCCCCGGCCGCGGCCGCCCGGAACGACGACCGCGTACCCCGGTTGGTGCCCGGCTGACGATGCGACCCGCCGTCCGCGCGATCTTCCTCTCCGATCTGCACCTCGGGCTGACCGGGTGCCGCGCCGACCGGGCGCTCGACTTCCTCAAGGCCACGACCAGCGAGCGGTTGTATCTCGTCGGTGACATCATCGACCTCTGGGTGATGCGGCGGCGGATGCGCTGGCACCCGATCTACAACAAGCTGGTCCGGCACGTACTCAAGCGGTCTCAAAGGGGAGAACGGGTCGTGTACGTTCCCGGCAACCACGACGCCGACATCGCGACCCTGGAAGGCATCGAACTGGTCAACATCCAGGTGATGCGGCAGGTGCTGTACGACGCGCTGGATGGGCGGCGCCTGCTGATCACGCACGGAGACGAGGCCGACGCGGTGGTGCGGGCGCATCCGGTCCTGGCGCGTGCCGGTGCCCACGCCTACGACTGGCTCATCTGGCTCAACCACCTGAGCAATCGCGCCCGGGCCGCGGTGCGGGCAGAGCCTTGGAGTTTTTCACGCGCGGTCAAGGCGAGCGTCAAGCGGGCCGCGACCTACGTCGGGAACTTCGAGGACGTGCTGGCCGAACGCGCCCGCTCGGTCGGCGCGCATGGGGTGATCTGCGGGCACATTCATCATCCCGCGCTCAAGGTGAACCGCGGTCTCGCCTACATGAACTGCGGTGACTGGATCGAGCACTGCACCGCGCTCGTGGAACGGTGGGACGGCCGCTTCGACCTGATTACCTGGATGAGGGAGCCGGGCTCGAGCGGGGAGGAGGACGATGTCGCTCCGCTGCTCGCCACCGGTTGATACTGCACCGCACCGCCGACGTGCGCATTCGCGCACGCCGGGAGGTGCAGTTGGCCTTCGCCTTCCCGCGCGCGCCCGGACTGCGACGCCGCGTTCGAACGAGAGGCCGACGGGCACGAGAGCAAGCGGTGTTCCACCCGCGGGCCGAGGTTCCCTCCGCTCGGAGGGGTGGCGTAGGCTAGTGGTGGGCAGCGACTTGACTCGCGACACCGGTCCAGCCCGCGGCCGCCGGGCCGTCACCTGCCGCCCGACGATGTCCAGAATCGGTTCCGCCCCGCACACCCAGAGCGGACGCCCTGACCTCGGCTCGATCCCGTAGCTTCGGAAGTGCTTGTGCGCGCCGGCTCCACCTCTTACCGTGGGGAGCGTTCCGTTGATATCGCGGTGAGTGGGGGGGGGAAGTGGAAGCGACGTATGCCAGCGGCGTTTCAACCGCCGACGGCGCATCCGAGGTCGCCGCGGCGCTGCTGGCCGTGGCCTGCGCAGCGGTGCTCCGCGCGGTACTCGAGCCGATCCTCGACCCCTCTCACGCCGCGTTCACCTTCTTCATTTTTCTTTCCGCGGCCGTTCTCGTCGCCGCGCTGGTCGGCTACGCGCCCGCTCTTCTGACGCTCGTCTTCGGCGCCCTGGCCGCCTGGTTTCTCTTCGTACCCCCGCGCTACACCTTTCCGGTCTCCGATCTCACCGCGGTGTCCAGCCTGGGCATTTACCTGCTCACCGGCCCAGGCATCACCTATCTGGCCGCGTCATACAAGCTCGTCGCGATCAACGCCGCGACCGCGCGGGAGATGACCACGCGAGTGGAGGAGCTGGAGCGCGAGCTCGCCGCGCGCGCGGCGGCCGACCCCAGGCCGGCGACGTTCGAGGAGCGATTCAGGACGCCCGCGGACGAGATGAGGGACGCCGCGATCTACCTGCTCGACGATCACGGGCGCCACGCAAGCTGGAACAAGGGCGTTCGGCGGCTGCTCGGCTACGACAAGGCGGAGTTCCTCCACCTCAGCTGTGCCGATCTCCATCCACCGGAGGACCGGGCGGCCGGGATACCAGAGCGGCAACTGGCTGAAGCGGTCAGCCACGGACGAGCCAGCCAGGAGCGCTGGCTCGTCCGCAAGGCTGGCACGCGCTTCTGGGCGTCGCTGGCGATCACCACCGTGCACGGCCAGCACGGAAAGCCGGTGGGCTTCGCGTGCACGCTCCGTGACCTCACGGGGCTGAGACAGGTGGAGGAGGAGCTTCGGCGGCACCGCGAGGCGCTGGAGCTGGCGCACGAGGCTGCAGGCCTGGGCGCCTGGCAGTACGAGCTGGGTACTACCGAACTCCGCTTCGACAGCCGCGCAAGGGAATTGTTCGGATGGCCGGCCGATGCCACCGTCACGTATGACACCTGGGCCGCAGCGCTCCACCCGGCGGATCGGATGGCCGTGGAGGAGCTCTGGCGTTGCGCCTTGCACGACCGGAAACCGTTTTCGGCCGACTATCGAGTCATATGGCCCGACGGCAGCATCCACTGGCTCGTCTCGATGGGCCGCGGCACGTCGCGGCCGCCGGATGAGATGCAGCGGCTCACGGGAGTGGTGCTCGACGTCACCGAGCGGAAGCACGCGGAGGAGCGACTGCAGGAAGTGCTGCGGCTCGAGGCCGTGGGGCGGCTCGCCGGCGGCATCGCGCATGACCTGAACAACATGCTGGCGGCGATTCTCGGGTTCAGCGACTTCCTGAGCCGGAGCCTCGAGCCCGGCGACCAGCGGCGGCACGACGTGGAACAGATCGCACAGGCCGCGAACCGGTCGGCCTCCCTCACCCGGCAGCTCCTGGCCTTCGCCCGCCGGGAGCTCATCCAACCCCGGCTGCTTGATGTAAACGCGGTGGTGCGGCGCACCGAGGGGATGCTGCGCCCGGTGCTCGGTCCCAATATCGAGCTGGTCCTCCGGCTGGCGCGCGACCCCGGCGTGGTGCACGCCGATCCCGGGCAGCTCGAGCAGATCGTCATGAACCTGGTGCTCAACGCGCGCGACGCCATGCCGCAGGGCGGACGGGCGACGATCGAAACCATGAGCCTGGTGCTCGGCCGGTCGCCCGTGTCGCCGCAGCTCGTCGGCGAGCTGCCCGCGCTCGGCCGCTACGTGATGCTCTCGGTGAGCGATACTGGGCAGGGCATGGACGCGGCCACGCTCCAGCGCATCTGGGAGCCGTTCTTCACGACCAAGCCGGTGGGACAGGGCACCGGGCTCGGCCTCTCGGCCGTGTAC
>JBOHSN010000083.1:0-17880 GCA_050733215.1 Gemmatimonadales bacterium | reverse complement strand
CTCGGGCACGGTGCGGATCACCCACTTGATGAGCGAGAGCGCCGGCGGGGCGACGCTCAGCCGGGTGTAGCCGAGGCCCACGAGCAGCACGGCCGAGAGCGGCTCCGAGGCCATCTCGCCGCACACGCTGACCGGGAGCCCGGCCGCCTCCCCCACCTCGAGAACGTGCTTCAGCTGGCGCACGACCGCGGGATGCAGCGAGGTGAATCGCTCGGCGAGCCGCGCATTCCCCCGGTCCACCGCGAGGGTGTACTGGGTGAGATCGTTGCTGCCGACGCTGAAGAACGCGCTTACCTCGGCCAGCCGGTCCGCGATGACGACGGCTGCCGGCGTCTCGATCATCACGCCGACCGGGACGCTGGCCGCAGCCCGGACGCCGGCCTGCTTGAGCGCGGCGGCCTCTTCCTCGAGGATGGCGCGCGTCTCGAGCACTTCCTCCACCAGGGTCACGAGCGGCAGCATCAGCTGCACGTCGCGGTCCACCGCGGCCCGGAGCACGGCGCGCAGCTGGGGCCGGAAGATCTCCGGCTGATCGAGGCAGACCCGGATCGAGCGCCACCCGAGGAACGGGTTGGCTTCCTGCGGCGCCTGGAACGACGCGGGAAACTTGTCGCCCCCAAGGTCGAATGACCGGAGGATCACGGTTTGGTGGGGGAAGGCGAGCGCAACCCGGCGGAAGTACTCGGTCTGTTCGTCCTCAGTCGGCAGGCTCGTGCGGCCGGTCAGCAGGAACTCGGTGCGGAGCAACCCCACGCCTTCGGCCCCGTAGCGCAGCGCGGGCTCGATCTCCTCGGGCAAATCCACGTTCCCCATGAGCAGGACGCGCCGGCCGTCGGGCGTGACCGCGGGCTGGCCCAGCACCGTCTCGAGCTCCATCTCGAGCCGGCGCCGGCGGGTCACCTGGGTCCGGGCGTCTTCGAGCTCGGGGGGCGTGGGATCGATCACCACGGTGCCGGCCTGCCCGTCGAGCAGGAGCATGGCGCCGTCGGGAATCACCGTCAGCGCGCCCTGCGCGCCCATGACCGCCGGAATGCCGAGCGAATGCGCGAGGATGGCCGCGTGGGAGGTGCGCGTCCCTTCCTCGCTCAGGAGACCGACGACGTGGTCGCGGTCGAGCTGCACGGTCAGCCCGGGCGACAGCTCGTGCGCCACCACGATGACCTGCTCGTTCGGCTGGACTTCCCAGAGGTCCTCGGCCGTCTGCCCCATCAGCCGGTGCAGCATCCGCATCTGGATGGCGTGGAGGTCGGCGAGCCGCTCGCGCAGCCGCGCGCTCGACGACCCCGACCAGGCGTTGCGGATCTCGAGCGCCTTGAACTCGTAGGCGGTCTCCGCGCTCAGCCGGTTGTTGCGGATGAGCTGCTCCACGGAGCGGAGGAAATCCTCGTCCTGCGCCATGAGGATCTGGGCATCGAAGATCCGCGACTCCTCCGCCCCGGCGCGCTCCAGCACGCGGCCGCCGAGCTCCCGGAGGCCGGCGACCACCACGGCGACGGCGTCGTGCAGGCGGGCCACCTCGTGCTCCACCTTGTCGGGGGGGACTGCTCGATCGGGCACGCTGGGGAAATCGAGCCGCACGACGAGCGCGGGCGCGCACGCCACTCCGGGCGAGACCCCGACGCCGCGGATCACGACCGACACATCACGACTCCCCGAACCCCTCGGCTACGAGCTTGGCCAAGGCCTCGACGGCCTGCTCGGCATCGTCGCCGGTCGCGCGGATGCGAATGGCGCTGCCGCATTCGGCCGCCAGCATCATCACGCCCATGATGCTCTTTCCGTTCACGTCGAGCCCGTCCTTGGACACGAGGATGTCCGACGCGAAGCTGTTGGCCAGCCGGACGAATTGCGCGGCGGGACGGGCGTGCAGCCCGAGCGGGTTCACGATCGTGGCCTCGCGCTGCAGGTCGGGCGCGGTCATCACAGCACCAGCCGCACGAGGAGGATGAGGAGCACGGCGGCCAGCGCATAGCGCAGCGCGCCGTACCGCGCGCCGCCCACGTAGCCGGCGCCAAGGCCGAGCGCGGTCAGGCCGAGCGCCCCGAGGCCCGCCGTGACCGGAAAAGGGCGCAGATACCACCAGGCCACCAGCGGCAGCGCCAGCCCGACGCCGAAGCCCGCGCTGGAGCCGGCGGCAGCCGCGGCCTTCGGCACCCAGGAGCGGGCGATGGCCGCGCCGACTTCCATGCCGGCCGCAAGCCCGGTGCGGAGCGACCACGCCGCGGTCCAGATGCGGACGCCGTTGTACCCGAGGAGGAACGCGACGATCGCCCACAGGCCCGCGCCCAGCGCCACGGCGGCCAGCGTGATACCTACGAGCGCGGGGACCAGGCCGGCCCAGAAGAGCTGATCGCCGAGCGCGCCCAGCGGGCTGCAGAGGGCGGTCCGGAGCCGGGCGATCTGCACACCAGGCGCCGCGTCGTACTCCGCGCGCGCCTCCGCGCCGAGCGCGAGCCCGGCGAGGTTCGGATTGCAGTTGAAGAACTCGGCCGAGCGCACCACCGCCTCGGAGTGGCGCTGCGGGTCCGAGATCTTGAGGTCGTCGAGCAGCGGCTCGGCGGCATAGCCCATCCCCACGCCGAGCATGCGCTCGTAGTTCCAGGTGCCCTGGATGGCGAAGAGCCGGAGCAACGCGCGGAGCCGGCCCCTCATCCGGCCACCAGCAGCGCCAGCACGGCGCCGGCCACCAGTCCTGCGACCAGCCAGGCGCGGCTGCGCCCGCGGCCGGCGCTCCGGATCGCACCGCCGAGTGCCGCCGCGAGCCCGATACCCACCACGACGATCGTCAGCGCCGCGGCCGTCGCGCGGTCGAGCCGAAGCAGCGCCGCGCCCGTCGCGCCCGCGATGACGACCGCCGTGAGGAGCGCGCTCCGGAGCGCATCGCGCGCGAGGCCGCCGTACTGCAGCCGCCGGATCGCGCGGCCCTCTCCGGCGGCGAGCGCGGCCGCGGCGTGCTGGATCGCGCCCGCGTTGCTCCGCCGGAGCAGCTGGAGGCTCCAGCCGCCCAGCACCGCACCGATAAGCGCGAGCGTGCCCGCGAGCCCGAGCGTGAGCTCCCAGGGTCCGCCGGCGGCGAGCGCGGTCGCCCCCACGGTGGGCGGCCCGTAGTCCGGGTAGCGTGCGGCGCCCACCGGCAGCACGTCGAGCGCAAAGAGCTCGATGAGCGCGCCCACCCTGAGGCCCGCGCCCACGTCGCCGAGGAGCAGCCCGGCCACGCCGCCGGCCACGAGCGGACGCGCAATCATGGCTTGCCCGACGCTCACCAGGTCGAGCCCCACGAGCGTCCCCCAGCCGAGGAGCGCGACGAGCGTGAGCGGCGCGGGCGGCGTCACGGAATGTCCCGAAGCGGCACGGCCGTGGCCATGGGCACGTCCTGCGCGGACACGTGGGCGCCGCGCGCCTCGAGCGCGACCAGGTCGGCGCGCTCCTCGTCGCTGAGGTACACGTACGGCAGCCGCTGCCTGCGGCCGGGCCGGTGGTGGATCCCGCCCAGGTTGACGGCGTGCAGCGCGCGGCCGTCGGCCGCATGCAGCGCCGACATGGTGCCGATGTCGCCGGTGAGCAGCAGCGTCCGGGTCGGGGCCGTGCGCCAGGTCTCGAGGTCGGCGGACGCCGCTGCGGTCGTCGCGAAGCGGAGCTCGATCTCCGGCGTCACCGCCATCCGGTACAACTCCTGTTCCCAGGGGCTCGCCGCGACCTCGTCGTTCACCAAGACGATGCGCTGGATGCCCAGCGGACGGCCCCAGCCGAGCACCACCTGGCCGTGGATCAGGCGGTCGTCGATGCGGCAGAGCACGATCGGCATCACGGGACCCGGATGGCGCGGCACGCGGCGGCGACCGCCCGTTCGGCGGCCACGTCGGGCGCCTGCTCCCGGTGGAACACGAAGTCCACGAGCATCGCGAGGTTCACGCCGGTGACCACCTTCACGTCGGGCCGGCCGCGGAGCCGGGCCAGCGTGGCGATCAGGCACGAGCCGCTCGCCAGGTCCACGAAGACGACGGTCGGTCGGCCGTCCACTGCCTCCAGGATCCGGGTCTCCAGCGTGCCGCGGTCGCAGTCCGTGTTCGACACCGGCGCCAGCGCTCCCTTGACGCCCGTGATGCCTTCGGCCGCCTCGACCAGCGCGGCGGCGAGCCGGCCATGGCACACCACCACGCCGCGGAGCCCCTCACTCATAGTCATCCTGGAGATACTCGCGGACGCCGCTCTTCTCCTTCATCCGGCGGATCAGCCGCTCGTTGAACGCGGCAGCCGTGTCGATGCCGGAGTAGCGGAGGAGGTGGTTCATCGCCACCACCTCGGAGACGACGGTGATGTTCTTCCCCGGATTGAGCGGCACGACCACCTTGGGCACCGACACGTCGAGGATGAGCGTCTCCTGCCGCGCGAGGCCGGTGCGGTCCGCGTCCTTCGCGGTCTCCCAATCCTCGAGCTGCACGATCACCTCGATCCGCTTCTGCTGGCGCACCGCGCGGACGCCGAAGAGCGCGGGGATGTCGATGAGCCCGATGCCCCGGATCTCCATGTGGTGCGCGGCGAGCTCGTGCCCCTTCCCGATGAGGACGTCGTGTCCGCGCCGGGTGACCTGCACGATGTCGTCGGCCACCAGCCGGTGGCCCCGCTCCACTAGATCGAGCACGCACTCGCTCTTGCCGATGCCCGAGCGGCCGACGAACAGGAGTCCGACACCGTACACGTCGGCGAGCGAGCCGTGCAGGGTGGTGCGCGGCGCGAACGCGTCCTCGACGATCGGCTTGATGCGGCGGTAGAACTCGGCGGTCTTGAGCCGGCTCCGGAGCACCGGAACGCTCCGCTCCTGGGCGAGATCGAGCAGCTCCTGCGGCACCTGCTGGCCCTTGGTGACGAAGATGCAGGGGAGGTCGAAGCCGAAGAACACCGCGAGGCGGCGGCGGCGCTCGTCCGACTCCAGGGAGCGCAGATAGGTGATCTCGGTCTCGCCCAGCACGTGGAGGCGGCCCGGCGCGAAGCGCCCGGTGTACCCCGCCAGCGCGAGCCCGGGGCTCGCCACCTCGGCGTCGGGCAGCTGCCGGTCGAGCCCGAGCTCGCCGGTGAGGGCTTCGAGCTGGAGCGGGTCGCCCCGGCGGGTAAGGAAGTCGCGCAGGCGGAGCATCAGACGGGCGGCGCCGGGCGGGGCCGCGCGCGCCGCGGACGGCTGTTCGCCTTCTCGAGTTGGCGGCGCAGCTTCTCCTCCGCCCGGTCCAGCGCGGTGCGGTGGTCGGGGGCCTCCCCGGTGGCGATGAACACCTCGCCCCGCGAATCGTGGAGCCGAAGCTCGACGACCTGCTCCAACCCATCGGCATGAAACGTGACCACGGCCTCGAGCGGGCGAGACGCGAGCACGCCCAGCCGCTCAGTGATGACCCGGGCGCGATCTCGGAGCGCGTCGGGAATCTCGCAGTGGCGGGCGGTGATCGTAGTCTGCATGCGCTTGCTCTCCCTAGTATGCCGTTCTGGTGAGCGGTGAGCGGTAAGCGGTGAGAGGGCGCGCCGGACCGGCAGTTCCTTCTCACCTCTCACCTCTCACCCCTCACCACTCACCGCTCACCGCTCACCTCGATGACCGCTCGTAAATGGGCTTCCGTCTCGTCGGCGCTCCGCTCCCAGCTGTGCGCCTCGGCGAAGCCTCGGGCTGCCGCGCCGAGCCGCTCGACCAGCGAGGGGTCCGCCGCGAGCTGCAGCATGCGCTCGGCGAGCGCGCCGGCGTCGCCGTGCGGGACCAGATACCCGGTCAGCTCGTGTCGCACCGAATCGCGAAGTCCGGGGCTGTCCGAGGCCAGCGACGGCGTCCCGCAGGCCCCGGCCTCGACCACAGTGATCCCCCACCCTTCCTTGGGCGACGGAAACAGGTTGGCCCAGGACCGCCGGAACAGCGCGATCTTGTCCGCTTCACTCACGAATCCGTGGAATCGGACCGCCTCCGCCAATCCGAGCTCGCGCGTCAGCGACTCCAGCGCGAGGCGGTGGGTCCCGCTGCCCGCGATATCCAGCGAGAGATCCGGGCGGGCGCGTCGCGCCAGCGCGAGCGCCCGGAGCGCCACCTCCACCCCCTTGTAGCGCTTCAATCGTCCAACATACACAAACTGGGGGGCGCCAGCGCGAGACCTCGGCGGCCCGGGCGTGAGCGCCCCGGCGTCCACGCCAGGGTGAATTACCCGGATCCGATCGGGGCGGATTCCGCGGGCCACCAGGTCGTCCCGCGTGCTCTCGCTGATAGCGTGAAAGGCGGCCCGGCGGTACGTCCGTGCAAGCGGCCGCTCGCCGAGCCACACGGTCGCGGCCATCGGCCAGTTCGCCTCCTGGAAGGCGGTCGTGCCGAACAGGTGGGGGACGATCGCGCAGAACGGCCCGTCGGTCAGCCCCGCGAGCATCAGCGGCAGCTTGTTCACGTCCTCGACGAGCACGTCGGGCGTTCGGGCGCGGAGCGCCCGACGCACGGCACGGCGCCCGAGGAGCGCGAACGTGTGCCGGCCGCCGACGCGGCTGACCTCGATCCCCCGGATCTGGGCGTGCCCGGCCGCGCCGGGCCATCCGGAGCAGACCAGCCGGACGCGGTGCCCGCGGGCGGTGAGCCGGCCGAAGATCTCGAACAGGTGCAGCTCCGCCCCGCCCGCGTGCGGGTTCTCGAGATCCTGCCAGTTGACGAGGAGGATGTCCACGCGTGGGCGCAGCCCGATCAGAGCCGCCCGAGCGTGCGGGCGATGCGGTCGAGCACCCCGTTGACGAAGCCCGGAGCCCGGGCACCCCCGAACCAGTGGGCGAGTGTCACCGCCTCGTCAATGCAGGTCTTGGGCGGAACCTGTCCTGCCTGGAGCTCGAGGGTGCCGAGCCGGAGAATGTTCCGCTCGACCAGCCCGATCCGCTCCAGCCGCCAGTGTTCCGCGGCCTCGCCCACCAGCCGATCGAGCGGCGCCAGCCCCCCCACCACGCCGCGGGCGAGCAACTCGGCGCCATCGAATACGGTCGGCCCCGGGCCGATCAGGCGTGCGACGCCGAACGCGACGCCGTCGAGCGCCGGGCGGCCCTGCAGTTCCCAGGCATAGAGGAGCTGGAGCGCGCGCGCGCGGCTCCGCGTCTCAGCTCTGAGCATTCCGGGCCCGGAGCTGGGCGATGGCATCGGCGGCCTGGATGGCCGCGGCCGCTGCTTCGTGTCCCTTGTTGCCCGCCGCGCCGCCGGCGCGGGCGGAAGCCTGCTCCAGCGTCTCGGTCGTGAGCAGGCCGAATCCCACCGGAAGGCGGTGGGCGACCGCGACCTCGCCGAGCCCCCGCGTGGCCTCGCCCGCGACGAAGTCGAAATGCGGGGTCTCCCCACGGATCACCGCGCCGAGTGCCACCAGACAGGCGTAGCTGCCGGTGGCCGCCGCGGCGGCCGCGGCGGCCGGCAGCTCGTAGGCCCCGGGCACCCACACCACGTCCACCGCCGCGGGCGGGATGCCGGCTTCCGAGCAACAAGCCAGCGCGCCCTCGAGCAGCCGGGCGGTGACCGCCTCGTTGTAACGGCTGACGATGATCGCCACCCTGCCGATCGGGCGAAGGCGGCCAGAGAGCTCGGACACTGGGGCTAGTAGGTGAGCAGGTGGCCCAGCTTGTCCTTCTTGGCGGCGAGGTAGCCGGCGTTCTCCTGGGTCTGGCCGGCGACCAGCGGCACCCGCTCCGCGATTACGAGCCCGTAGCCCTCGAGACCCACGAGCTTACGCGGGTTGTTGGTCATCACCCGGATGGAGGAGAGTCCGAGATCGCGAAGGATCTGCGCGCCGATGCCGTAGTTCCGGAGATCGGGCGCGAAGCCGAGGTGCTGATTGGCCTGCACCGTGTCGGCGCCGGAGTCCTGGAGGGCGTAGGCGCGCACCTTATTGAGGAGACCGATCCCCCGCCCTTCCTGATCGAGATACACGATCACGCCCCGGCCCTCCGCCGCGATCAGCTCCATGGCCCGCCGGAGCTGGAACCCGCAGTCGCAGCGCTGGGAGCCGAAGACATCGCCGGTGAGACACTTCGAGTGCATGCGCACGAGGATGTCGGGCTGGCCGGTGACCTCGCCCATGACCAGCGCCACGTGTTCGGCGCGGTCCACGTCGTTCCGGTATCCGATGACGGTGAACTCACCGAGATCGGTGGGAAGACGGGCTGCCGCCACCCGGTGGACCAGCCGCTCGTGCTTGAGCCGGTGAGCCACCAGCTGCGCCACCGTGACGAAGGTGAGCCCGTGCTGCCGGGCGATGACCTCGAGCTCCGGCCGGCGCGCCATGGAGCCGTCCGGATTCAGGATCTCGCAGATGACCCCGGCGGGCACGAGCCCGGCGAGCCGCGCGAGGTCCACGCTCGCCTCGGTCTGGCCCACGCGCTGGAGCACGCCGCCGGGGCGCGAGCGGAGCGGGAAGATATGGCCCGGCCGGCGAAGGTCGGCCGGCACCGTGGCGGGATTGATCGCGACGTGAATGGTGGTGGCGCGGTCGCTGGCCGAAATGCCCGTGGTGACGCCGAAGCGTCGCTCGGCGTCGATGCTCACCGTGAACGCAGTGGATTGGTCCTCGGTGTTGTGGTCGGCCATCTGGGGAAGGCCGAGCTGGTCGCAGCGCTCGCCGGTCAGCGCGAGGCAGATGAGCCCGCGCCCGTGGAGCGTCATGAAGTTGATGGTCTCGGGCGTCACGAGCTCCGCCGCGCAAACGAGGTCACCCTCGTTCTCGCGGTCCTCGTCGTCGGCCACGATGATCAGCTTGCCGTTCTTGAGATCGTCGACGGCCTGTTCAATGGTCCCGAAAACCATGCTCGTCCGTGTCGAATGTCGAGTGCCGAGTGTCGAGTGCCGTCGGACTCACTCGGCCCTCGGCACTTGACCCTTGGCACTCATCAGGTGGCGCACCCATTTCCCGACCATGTCGCCTTCCAGATGCACCCTGTCGCCAGGGCGGCGATCGCCCAACGTGGTGTGTTGTAAGGTAAACGGAATCAGCGAGATCTGGACGACCGACGGGCTTGGGCGCGCGTTCACCGTGAGGCTGACGCCGTCCACCGTGATGGAGCCGAGCAGCAATGATACGGCCGCAAGATCGTCCGGCACCGCGACATCGATGAGCCGGGCATCCTCGCGGTCGGCGACGTGCTGCACCGTGCCGATCCCGTCCACGTGCCCCTGCACGAGGTGCCCGCCCAGCCGCTCGCCCATCCGGAGCGCGCGCTCAAGGTTGACCCGCCGCCCGGGCTCGTACTCCCCAAAGGCCGTGCGGTCGAGTGAGGTGCGCACAACCTGCACCCCGAACCAGCCGGGGCCCTGCCGCTCGACGGTGAGGCAAGCGCCGTCCACGGCGACGCTTTCCCCGGGCACGAGATCCGGATAGGGCGCCTCCAGGTCGAGCTCGATCCCGCCGCCCGCCGGCCGCACGGTCCGCACGGCGCCCACCGCGCTCACGATGCCGGTGAACATCAGCGCCGGTCCAGCACGAGCAGGGTGTCGGGCCCGAACACGCGACGCTCCACCACCCTCCAGCGCTCCGCATCCCCCAGCGCCCGCGACGGCAGGCCGCGCACGGCCGGCACGCCCGCGTCGCCCAGCCAGACCGGTGCCTGGATCCAGTGGAACCGGTCGATCAGCCCAGCCGCGAGGAGCTCGCCCGCGAGGCGGCCTCCGCCTTCCACCAGCAGCGATCCGACGCCGTCCTCCCGGAGCAGCAGCAGGGCGTCGCGGTGGTCGCCCGCGCGCACCACGCGCACTCCGAGCCGCTCAAGCGCCCGCACACGATCGGCCGCGGCTCCGGGCCCGGCGATCACGGTGGTGGAGCCGGGATCCTGGGTCACGAGGCGAAGCCCAGACGGCAGCTCGAGGTTCCGGTCGAACACCACGCGCCGGAGCGGCAGCCGCGGCTCCGGCGTCCCCCGCGCCGTGAGCAGGGGATCGTCCGCGCGCGCGGTGCCGAGGCCAATCGCGATCGCGTCGAAGCCGGCTCGGAGCCGGTGCACGTATTCCCGCGCCTCTTCGCCGGAGACCCAGCGGGACCGCCCCGCCGCGTCGGCGATCCTGAAGTCGAGGCTGGTTGCGAGCTTGAGGACCCCGAAAGGACGCGAATGCACGTGGATCGCATGCAGGAATCCGGCGTTCTGTGCCGCGGCCGAGTCGCGCAGGAGTCCCACCGCCACGTCGATTCCCGCACGCCGGAGCACCTCCACGCCTCCGGCTGCCACCGGGTTCGGATCTTCGAGGGCGATCACCACTCGGCGGACTCCGGCCTCAACGATGGCTTGAGCACAGGGGGGCGTTTTCCCTCGATGCGCGCAGGGCTCGAGCGTGACCACGAGCGTCGCGCCTCTGGCGCGCTTGCCGGCGGCAGCCAGCGCGATCGGTTCGGCATGCGGACCGCCGTACTCCGCGTGCCAGCCTTCGCCGACCACCTCATCGCCCTGGAGGATCACGGCTCCGACCAGCGGGTTCGGCGATACCCGTCCCCAACCCCGCCACGCGAGGTCGAGGGCACGGACCATCGCGCCGGCTTCAGTCACGTTCACACAGCCGAGCCGCGACGGTCGCACCCCGCCAGCCCGGGCACCCGCAGGCGAAGTCTCTGCGGGTAACTAGCACCGTGGCGAACAGCGCACAGTTTGGTATCAATTCCGCTATTATCTCCTCAGGCCTTGCACTCCAATAACCGCCCCGACAGCGGAGGGTACCCCAATGCACGCCGACCCGGGTACCGGCCTCAGGTTCCGACGCGGGCGAGACGCCGTCAAGCACCGCTTCCATTCGCTGCTCGGCCGCCTCCGGCACTAGTGGCCTGGGAGCCGATCGCCGGCTCGTTCCGGGATCCTAGCGGGTTCCTCTTCCGACGGGACGGCAGACTCTACCGCCAGGTCAATCGGTCCTACGCGGACGACTACGCCGCCCTCGTCCGCTCCGGACTCTACGAGGAACTGGCAACAAACGGCCTGCTGGTTCCCCACGCCGAGGCGGATCTCCAGCTGGCCGCGAGCCCCGAAGCGATCGCGGTACTCCGGCCGGACGACATCGAGTTCATATCGTACCCATACGAGTAGTCCTTCAGTGAGCTGCGCGATGCGGCGCTCCTGACCCTCGACCTCCAGTGCCGCGCGCTCGCGGCCTCGTGCTGCGCGACGCGAGCGCCTATAACGTCCAATTCCGGCACGGCGCGCCGATCTTCATCGACACGCTCTCCTTCGGGCGGTACCACGAGGGCGAACCGTGGCAGGCCTACCGGCAGTTCTGTCAGCAGTTCCTGGCACCGCTCGCGCTCATGAGTCTCCGAGACGTGGGATGCGGGTTGCTGCTGCGCCAGTTCATCGACGGCATCCCACTCGATCTGGCCAGCGCGCTGTTGCCCTGGCGCAGCCGCTTGCGGCTCGGCCTGTCCCTGCATCTGCATGTGCACGCCCGGGCACAGCGGCGCTTCGCGGACTCCTCGCCCGCTCGACGCGCTGGTCGAGAACCTCCGCGCCACCGTGAGTGCACTCGCCTGGACCCCCGCCGGCACCGAGTGGGCCGACTACGAGCAAGCGCACAACTATACGCCTGCCGCGGTCGAATCCAAGACGACGGGGCTGCGGGCATTTCGCGCCCAGCTCCGGCCGCGAATGGTCTGGGACGTCGGCGCGAACACCGGAGCCTACGCACGGGTGGCCCGCGAAGCGGCGGAGGCGGTGATCGCGTTCGATGTCGACCCGGCAGCCGTCGAGCAGAACTACCGGCGGGTGCGGAGCCAGGACGAGCGTGGCATCCTCCCGCTCGTGCTCGACTTCTCCAACCCGTCTCCCGCTCACGGTTGGGCGCATACCGAGCGCCTCTCGCTGGAAGAGCGCGGGCCGGCCGATACCGTCCTCGCGCTGGCACTCATCCACCACCTGGCGATCGGCAACAACGTGCCCTTGGCGCGCGTCGCGGAGTATTTCGCACGGCTCGCGCAAACCTTGATCATCGAATTCGTGCCGAAGAGCGACCCCCAGGTGCGCCGCCTGCTCAGTAGCCGGGAGGACATCTTTCCGGACTACACGTCAGATCAATTCGAGACCAGCTTCGCGCGGAAGTTCGAGATATCCGCCCGCCGGCCGCTCGCGGACACCGAGCGGGTGCTCTACTTGATGCGGCGCAAATTGTCGGGAGAACGGTGAAACGCCTTCCCGGCGCGGGTTCCGGCATGCGCTTGTGGCTCTACAGCCCGAACTGGAGGCCCGCGGCCGCGAAGAAGCGTCCGCTTGCGGGATCGAAGTCCTGGAACACGGTGCCGATCTGCTGATCCTTACCGAACTGGTAGCCGGCTTCGCCCACCAGACGTATGTAGCGGAAAGCCAGCCCGAGGTTCACGAAGCCCATGGTGCGCGACGTCGACAGATCCAGATCGAGCGCCCCGATGGCACCGGTGAGCGGCTCGCTGAAGCGGACGCTCGCTTCGCCGTCGTACCAATCGTGGCCGACGCCGACGGCCAGCGCCAGCACCGAGAAGCGCTTGCCGGCGACGGCCCGTAGGTTCCACGCCTGCACGTCCGCCGCGAAGGAGTAGTCGTCGCCCACCCCGAGGTCGCCGTACTGTACCCGCGGCACGCTGCGGCGCATCACACTCACCGAGACGGCGGGCAGCGGACCGGCATTCTCGAACAGGCTCAGCCGCGCGCCGAAGCCAAAGCCGAGCGCCACGCTCCCGATGTTGGTGGCATCCTGATCGACCTCCAGGCCGTCCACCACCCCGGTGGGCAGCAACTGCGCCGACCCGAGGAGATCGAGTCCCACGAGCCCGCGCCCGCCGACCAGGCCTGCGGCGGCCTCGACCAGCGGTGACGGGAAAAAGATCTCGTCATCCTTCGCCACGACACCGGCGGAGCCGTCGTAGTCGAGGTCGGGAAGAACCACCTTCGTGCCGTTCACGCGCGCCGTGATCGCGAACCGCGCAGGCCCGCCGAGGGAGCCGGCGCGGCCAAGCACCGGGTTGCCGCCGCTGGTAAGCAGTCCGACGATCGGGTGGAACACGCGGGCGCCGTCCACAGCGGCATTGCAGACCCGGCTCGCCTGCGTCAGCGCGGCGTACGGGGCGCATTCCGGGTTCTGCGCGTGGAGAGCCGGGGCGGGGGCGGGGGCGAGTGCGAGTGCGAGTGCGAGTGCGAGTGTGAGTGTGAGTGACGAGCGACGCATGGCGCGGTCCCGGTCAGCGGGTGAAGCGCACGGCCCGGAGACCGCCCCGGACCTCGCCCATGGTCCAGGTGGCGACCCCGGCCGTGCGCGCCGCGGCCTGGGCCGCGCCGACCGCGTCCGGCGGGAGGACCGCGATGAGACCGACACCGAGGTTGAACACGTGCCGCATCTCCTCGAGCGCGACGTCGCCGGCATCCTGGAGGAGCCGAAACAGCGGCGGCAGCTCCCACGTGCCGGGATCCACGACGGCCTCGCAGCCCTCCGGCAATACCCGAACCAGATTGCCGGCGATGCCCCCGCCGGTGATGTGCGCCAGGCCGTGCACGCGTCCCAGCACCGGCGCGAGGCTCGACGCGTAGCTTCGATGCACGGCGAGCAGCAGCTCCGCGACGGTGCCGAGATCGCCCAAGCGGTCGTGGACCCGGAGCCCCAGGCGCTCGAACACGATCCGCCGCGCCAGCGAGTAACCGTTGGTATGGAGGCCGGTGGACGCGTACGCGAGCAGTGCGTCGCCCGGAACGATCCGGTCGCCGTGGAGCGCTTCGTCCTCCTCTACCACGGCGATGATCGTACCCGCGAGGTCGAAATGGCCGGTCTGGTAGAGTCCCGGCATCTGCGCCGTCTCGCCGCCGGCGAGCGCCATCGCATGGGCTCGGCACGCCCGCGCGATGCCCTCGACGATGCCGGCGAGCTCGGCGGGTCCGAGTCCCGCTCCGGCGACGTAATCCATGAACGCGATCGGCCGCGCGCCGTGGACCAGGACGTCGTTCACGCTGTGGTTGACGAGATCCTCACCCACGGTGTCGAGCCGGCCCGCCTGGATCGCGACCAGCACCTTGGTGCCCACGCCGTCGGTGCTGAGCACGAGCACGGGCTTCCGCATGCCCGCCGGCACCCGCACCATCCCGCCGAACGCGCCGACGTGACCGACCGACAGCGCGGTGCGCGTCCCGGCAACCAGCCGGCCGATTCGTTCCTTCGCGTCGTCGGCCGCGGCGAGGTCGACACCGGCCGAGGCGTAGCTCGCACTGCTCTTCGGCTCGTCCGTGCCGCCGCTCATCCTCAAGGAACCGGTTCCGCCAGCGCGACGTGCGTGAGGTCGCGGAAGGCGCGCACCCGCCGCTCCACGTCATCCAGGCCCACGGTATCGAAGCCGCGGATGCCGAAGTGCGACACCGCGTACGAGCCCATCGCGGCGCCGTACACCATCGCGCGGCGCAGGTTCTCGTCGTCCGCGTCGCGGGTCCGCGCGATGTACCCCATGAAGCCGCCGGCGAACGCATCGCCCGCGCCGGTCGGATCGAACACTTCCTCCAGGGGAAACGCAGGCGCATAGAAGGTGCGATTGGACGCCATGAGGAGGGCGCCGTACTCTCCCTGCTTGATCACGACGCGCTTCGGGCCGTGCGCCAGGATCCAGCGCGCGGCGCGGTGGATGTTCCAGTCGCCGGAGAGCTCGCGCGCCTCCCCGTCGTTCACCATCAGCACGTCCACCCGCCCGAGCAGCGCCAGCAGCGCATCCTTCTTGCTCTTGATCCAGTAGTTCATCGTGTCGCACACGACGAGCTCCGGCCGCTCGATCTGCTCGAGGACGCCGAGCTGGAGCTCCGGATCGATGTTGCCGAGGAAAAGGTATTTGGCGGAGCGGAACGCGGCCGGCAGCTTGGGCTGGAAGTCGGCGAACACGCCAAGCCGCGTCTCCAGCGTCTCCCGGCTCTGGAGGTCGTAAGAGTACTTGCCCTTCCAGCGGAAGCTCTCGCCATCGGCGTGCTCCACACCGGACCAGTCGATGCCTCGCGCGCCCAGGCGCTCGAGCTCGGCGAGCGGATAATCCTTGCCCACCACGCCGACCACCTTTACCGGGTGCAGCAGCGACGCGGCGACGCTGAAGTACACGGCCGAGCCGCCCAGGGCGTCGGCCGTCTCGCCGAACGGGGTGAAGATGGAGTCGAGCGCCACGCTGCCGACGACGACGAGACTCATGGAATCACATCCTGTCGGGGGCGGAGATGCCGAGCACGGCGAGGGCGTTCGCCAGCACGATGCGGGCGGCGCGGGCCAGCAGGAGCCGGGCCGCTTCGGTAGCCGGCCCCTCGGGCGCGCCCACGGCGCGGGTGTGGTGATACCAGCCGTGCACGAGGGCCGCGAGCTCCTCGAGATACGTGGTCACCCGATGCGGCTCGCGCTCCCGGGCCGCCTTCTCGACGACGCCAGGGAACCCGGTCAGCTTCTTGAGCAGCTCGGCGTCCTGCGGCGCGGGGAGTGCCTCCGGTCGGAGCGTTCCCGTGATCGACTCGGCCGCGGGCCCCGCGGTGCGGAAGATGCCGCTCAGCCGCGCGTGGGCCATCTGCACGTAGAAGACCGGATTCTCGTCGGTCTGCTTCTTGGCGAGGTCCACGTCGAACGGCAGCGGCGAATCGTGCCGCCGCATCAGGAAGAAGTACCGGGTGGCGTCGGTGCCCACCTCGTCTACCAGGTCGCGCAGGGTCACGAACTCGCCCGAGCGCTTGGACATTTTCACCTCTTCCCCGCCCCGCACAACCTTCACCAGCTGAATGAGCCCCACCTCGAAGAACTCGGGCGGATAGCCCAGCGCGCTCAGCACCGACCGCATGCGAGGCGCATAGCCATGGTGGTCGGCACCCCAGACGTCGAACGCGCGGTCAAAGCCGCGGGCGCGCTTGTCCACGTGATAGGCGATGTCGGGGACGAGATACGTCAGGGAGGCGTCGCTCTTCCGGAGCACCCGGTCCTTGTCGTCGCCGAACTGCGTGGTGCGGAGCCAGAGCGCCCCGTCCCGCTCGTACGTGAGCCCCTTCTCCCCCAGCAGCACGAGCGCCTCGTCCACGAGGCCGCGGTCGTACAGCGATTGCTCCGAGACGTGGACGTCGAAATGGACGCCGAAGTCGGCGAGATCCTTGTCCTGCTCGTGGCGCTGCATGCGGAGCGCGATGGCGCGGCACTGGCGCATGCCCTCCTCGGCGGGCAGGTCGGCGAAGTCACGGCCCTTCTCCGCGAGCACCTGCTCGGCCGCTTCCCGCAGGTACAGCCCGTGGTACCCGCCCTCCGGGACGTCCTCTTCCCGCCCCAGGGCCTGCTGGATCCGGGCCCAGAGCGAGAGCGCGAGCCTGTCGATCTGCACGCCCGCGTCATTGATGTAGAACTCGCGGGTGACCGAGTGGCCCGTCCACTGCAGCAGCGAGGCGACCGCGTCGCCGTACGCCGCGCCGCGTCCGTGCCCGACGTGCAGCGGGCCGGTCGGGTTCGCGGAGACGAACTCGACGTTCACCTTAAGGCCGAGGCCGAACTCGCTCCGGCCGTACGCCGGGCCGGCGTCGAGGATGCGCTGGACCGAGTCCGCGAGCGCGTCCTGAGCCAGCCAGAAGTTGATGAAACCGGGCCCGGCAATCTCGGTCTTCGAGATGACGGAAACGGGAAGCCGGAGCTCCGATAGCACCCGGGCGGCGACGTCGCGGGGCTTGGCCTTCTGCGGTTTCGCGAGCACGAGAGCGAGGTTGGTGGCGAGGTCGCCGTGGCCGGCGTCGCGCGGGCGCTCGAGCACGAAGTCGATCCCGTCGCCGCCGAGCACGGACGCGACGCGCGCCAGCTCGGCCCGGAGGACGGCGTCGCTCACTCGGCGGCCTTCTTGGCGGGGCTGTCAGCGGGCTTGTCGGCCTTGGTGTCCTTCGTGGCTTTCGTTTCCTTCGCGTCCTTGGCGGTATCGGCCTTCGTGTCCTTCGTTTCCTTTGCGGCCTCCGTGCCTTCCGCCTTCCGGGGGCCTTTGCCGTCCTTGCCGTAGTCCGTGATGTAGAACCCGCTGCCCTTGAAGACGAGCGCGGCGCCGCCGGAGATCTTGCGAGTGGCCGGTCGCCCGCAGGTGGGACATTGGGCCCGGGGCTTCTCGGTCATCTTCTGGAACTTCTCGAACTCGTGCCCCGCGGGGCAGGCGTACTCGTAGGTCGGCATGGTCTCCGGCGATCGGGCTAACTTGAATCGGCGACAAAACTTAGCCCCGATTGGCTCCGGTTACAAGTGAAGCTCCGCAACGGCCTTGAACCACAAAGAGGACGAAGAACGCGAAGGGCTCAGTCGCAGATCAGTCTCCGGATGCCGCTGCGCAGCATTCGGACGTTGAAGTTGATGATGAGGCCGAGCGGGAGACGCTTCAGCCGCAGATAGGTAAGTAGTTGAGCCTGATGGATCGGTGCGATGGCAGCACTCGCCTTCAGCTCCAGCAGCAGGCACTCGTCGATCACGAAGTCGACGCGGTAACCGCAGCCGATGGGCTCGCCGCGATAGACTACCGGCACGTCTACCTCACGCTGGTATGGAATGCCCCGGAGCTGGAGCTCTCGCGCGAGACAGCGCTCGTACACCGATTCGAGCAGGCCCGGGCCCAGCCGGCGATGCACCTCGATCGCCGCTCCGATCACGTCGAAGCTTAATCGGTGGGCGAGTGCCTTCGTGGCCTCCCGACCGTCGTGGCTCATCGGTGCCAAGGTCGCTATGGCCCGCTCCCGGCCGGGCATCACGAAATCGCAGGCCAGTCCGGTTCGACCCCATCCCGAACGGAAAACCACAAAGAGAGGAAGGACACGAAGGCGGCGTCGCGACCGTTGATACCCATGGTCGCACAGCGGGCTTCGTGTCCTTCCTCTCTTTGTGGTTCAACCGCACTTTGTGGTTCAAACTCGGAACGGACGATCAGCGGTCGGTGGACTCCCGCTCCA
>JBOHSN010000082.1:0-18579 GCA_050733215.1 Gemmatimonadales bacterium | reverse complement strand
GCGCCGTCGCGGCCGGAAACGCGGCCAGCGCCGTGGCGGCATCGGCACGGAGCCGCACCTCGTCGGACGCGCGGGCGGCCCGCGAGAGCGCCGCACCGGCCTCCGCATCGTCAGCGCGGCCCGCGAGCCGACCGAGCGCCCAGGCGCGGCTCCAGAGATCAGCGTCACTCGCGAGCTGCGCCGCGAGCCAGGGCGTGGGCTGCTCGAAGTCGAGGGTCTTGAGCAGCCGGTTTCCGTCGTCGAACACCACCATCGTGGGCGGCGAGGCGACGCCCGGGACCGTGATCGTCTGTTCCCGGGACTCGAGCTGCGCCTCGTGCCCGACGTCCCCCGCCGCCGTGCCGATGCGCACGGCGACGCGCCCCCGGAACACCGCCGGTACGGTAAACCGCAGTCCGGCGCTGTCGGCCGGGAGAGTGTCGCGCTGCACCTGAGTCACGTGAAGCGAGAGCGCTGCTCGCGCGGAATCCCAGTTCGCGCGCACCGCCAGCTCCGGGTGCCCGGCCTGGTAGACCCACTGATCGAAGAACCAGCCGAGGTCCTCCCCGGTCGCCTCGGCGATGGCGCGCCGGAAGTGGTCGCTGGACGCACTGCCGAAGGCATGGTGCGTGAGGTAGCGGTGTAACGCCGCGCGGAAGCGCGCCTGTCCGAGCGTGCGCTCGAGCATCAGGAGCACCAGCGAGCCCTTCGGATAGATGTTGTTCGATCCCATCGAGGCGAGCGGCATCCGCCGCAGCCGGTCCACCGCGAGATAGAGCGCGTAGTCGTCGAGGTAGTAGTCCTCGGCGGCCCGGGTTCCGCGGGTCTCCGCCCAGTACTGGCCGCCGAGGAACTGGGCAAAGCCCTCGTTGAGCCAGTTGTGCGCCCAGTTGATCGGCGTGACGAAGTTCCCGAACCACTGGTGCGCCGCCTCGTGCGGAATCAGCACCTGCCGGTACCACGGCTGATCGGCCTCGGCGCGTGCGTCGGGCAGCCAGTCGGCAAGCGTGCTGGCGCTCACGTTCTCCATGCCGCCGAAATAATCGGCGACGGTGCTCTGCGCATACTTGGTCCACGGATAGGACACGCCGGTGAGGCGGGCGAAGACGTCGAGCACGTCGGGCGTGAAGGCGAACAGCCGCCGGGCATTGGCCGTGTCGGAGGCGTAGGCGTAGTAGTCCACCGGCACGTCGCGCCAGCGGTCGCCGAGGCGGACGAGCGGAGCGGCGATCAGCGACAGCAGGTAGGTCGAGGCCGGCCGTTCCTGGGCCCAGTGCACCGTGCGAACCGCCCCCTCACGGTGGTCGCGCACCAGCCGGCCGTTCGACACCACGGTGAGCCGGGCCGGCACGGTCGCGATGAGGTCCCACGTGGCCTTGTCGTGCGGCGCGATCTGCGTGGGAATCCAGTTCGAGTTCCCGTCGGTGCCACCGCCGCTGTACACCTGCCGGCCGTGGGGCTGGCCCGGTTCGTCCTGGATGAAGAAGAGCCCGCGGTTGGCCCGCACCCGCCCCCGGTAGGCGATGGTGAAGCGTACGGTGTCGCCCCGCGCGGCGGGGCGCGGGAGACGCACGATGAGCGAGTCGCCAGCGTGCTCGCCGCGGAGGCGGGCACCGGCCGGCGAGGTCACCCGGCGCACCGCGAGCAGGCGGCCCATGTCGAGCACGACGCGCGAGAGCCCGACCCTATCCGCCACGACCGTCGTGGTCACCCGCCCGTCGAACGCGGCCGAGTCCCAGTCGAATCCGCCGACCACGATTCGCTGGTGGACGAGGTCGTAGTCACGCCGGCGGGTGTAGTGGTCGCCGTTCACGAGCTCGGCGTTGGTCTGCGCAGCGAGTGGCGCAGCCACGGCGAGCAGCAGGATCGCCAGCAGAGATCGCATCACCTTGAACAATACCAACCACAAAGACAGGAAGGACACGAAGGGCGCCACGCGACCGCCGATACCGAGGGTCGCTCGGCCGCCTTTGCGTTCTTCCTCTCTTTGTGGTTCAAACGCTTAGTGGTTCAAACGCTTAGTGGTTCAAACGCGGAGTGGTTCAAACGCGGAGTTCAGAACGGCAATGGAATCTGTGCAACTGACGCGAACGACTGGCGGTGATGCTGCGTGGGACCCAGGCGGAGGAGCCCGTCGTGGTGCGCGTCGGTGCCGTATCCCACGTTCGTGTCCCACCCATAGCCGGGGTAGCGGCGGGCGAGGCGATGCATGAGATCGTCGCGGATAATCTTGGCCACGATCCCCGCCGCGGCGACCGACGCGCAGTGCGCATCGCCGTCCACCAGCGCCTCGTGCTCCAGCCCGATCTCGGGAAACGGCAGCCCGTCGACCAGGACCCGTGCCGGGCCGACCCGTCCGAGGATTCGCTCGAGCGCGCGGCGCATCGCGAGCGCGGTGGCGCGCCGGATGTTGAGCCGGTCGATCTCGGCCACCGATGCGGCACCGATGCCGATGGCCACCGCGCGGGCTCGGATCCGGATGGCCAGCTTTGCTCGGCGCTCGGGGGCCAGCACCTTGCTGTCGCGGAGCCCGCGGAGCGTCGCGCGGGGGCACCCCGCCGGAAACACGACGGCCGCGGCCACCACTGGACCAGCCAGGGGGCCGCGGCCGACCTCGTCGACCCCGACGAGCAGACACCCCTCCGCCCAGGCCGCCGCCTCGCGGGCGAGGGTGGGCACGGGGGGCGCCACGGTCAGCTCTCGCGCTTCTCCCGGATCCGGGCCGCCTTGCCGCTCAGGCGGCGCAGGTAGTAGAGCTTGGCGCGGCGCACCCGGCCGCGCCGCACCAGCTCCACCGACGCGATGCTGGGGCTGTGGGTCGGGAAGATCCGCTCCACGCCGACACCGGCCGACACCTTCCGGACGGTGAAGTTCTCGCTGATCCCGCCGCCGCGCTTGGCGACGACGATGCCCTCGAACGCCTGCAGGCGCTCCTTCTCGCCTTCCTTGACCCGCACCATCACCTTCACGGTATCACCCGGCTCGAACGCGGGGAGATCCGTACGCAAGCCCTCGCGGGACGCTTCCGCCAACCGCTCCATCGTGGTTTCCTCCGCGCCCCCCGGCGCCTAGTTCGATGCTTCGTCCACGTACCGCGCCCAGAGGTCGGGGCGACGCTCGCGCGTCAGCCGCTCGGCCTCCGCCATCCGCCACGCCGCGATCTCGGCGTGGTTGCCCGAGCGCAGCACCTCGGGCACGACGGCCCCCCGGAACTCCGGAGGCCGCGTGTAACTCGGCGGGCTCAACAGCCCGTCATAGTGCGAGTCGCCGCTGGCCGACTCATGGTCGCCGAGCGCGCCCGGCAGGAGCCGCACCACCGCGTCGATCATGCAGGTGGCCGCCGGCTCGCCGCCCGACAGCACGAAATCGCCGACCGAGAGCTCCTCGGTGGCGAGCCCCGCCGCTACCCGCTCGTCCACGTCCTTGTAGTGGCCGCAGAGGAGCGTCAGCCGCTCGCCGACCGCGAATCGCACCGCGTCCCGGTGCTCGAACCGCCGCCCACGCGCCGAGAGCAAGACGACCGGGCCCATCGGCCCCTCCGCGCGGAGCGCGTCCACCGCCTCGAAGAACGGCTCGGGCTTGAGCACCATCCCAGCACCGCCGCCGTACGGGTAGTCGTCCACGGTGCGGTGCCGGTCGTGCGTGAAGTCGCGCAGGTCCACCAGCCGGTACTGCACCAGCCCCGCCGCGGCGGCGCGCCCGGGAATGCTGGTCCCGACGAACGCGCGAACGACGTCCGGAAACAGCGTGACGACGTCGATCCTCACGGCTCCAGCAGTCCTTCCGGCGGTGCGATCGTGAGCCGCCGGCCGGCCCGGTCCACCTGGCGCACGAACTCGCGCTTGTACGGCAGCAGGAACTCGCGCTTGGGTCCCTGCACCTCGATGATGAGGCCGGCCGGCATCTCATACAGCGACGAGACCAGCCCGATTGGCGTGCCGTCCTCGAGCCGCACGGCGAACCCCTCAAGCTCGTGGAGGTACACCTCATCCCCGCGGGGCGCTGGGAGCTCCTCGGCCGGCGCGGCCAGAAAGTGGCCGCGCAGCGGCTCCAGCGCGTCCCGGCTCTCGAGCCCCAGGAACTTCACCAGCCACTCGCGATGGTACGACCGGCTCCACTCGATCTCGAGCGGCCCGCCGACGATGGTGGCCGCGAGATCCATGACCCACACTGTGCGACCCGCCGCCAGCACCGTCGCCGGGTCGTCCGTCAGCGGAAAGAGGACGACGTCGCCCTTCAGGCCGTGCGGCTTGCGGAGCCGGGCCACCGCGAGGTGGCGCGGCCCGGGGTCGGTCACGCCGGAGCGGGCCCGATCACTCCGGCCTGCTTGAGCAGCGACTCGACCGTATCCGTGGCGGTGGCGCCCTTGGCCAGCCAATCGCGCGCCTTCTCGATGTCCACGCGGACCTTGTCGGCCGCGGTGCGGCCCTTCGGATCGTAGGTGCCGAGGACTTCGATGAACCGCCCGTCTCGCGGGGCGGTCTTCTCCGCGACGACGATGCGGTACAGGGGCAGCTTCTTGCGCCCGACGCGGCGGAGGCGAATGCGTGTGGCCATCTCTCGTGTTTTCCGGGTTCTGGGTCAGCCGGGGAATCCGCGCCCGAAGGGCAACCGCCCACCGGTCTTCCCCGCGATCTTCATCATCTTCTGCATCTGCTTGAACTGCGCGAGCAACTGATTGACTTCCTGCACCGGGCGGCCCGACCCCTTGGCGATGCGGAGCCGGCGGCGCCCGTTGAGGACGTCCGGATCGGTCCGCTCCCTGGGCGTCATCGAGAGCACGATGGCCTCGACATGCTTGATCTTCTTCTCGTCGATCTTGGCCGCCTGGAGCATGGCCGGGTTCACCCCCGGGAGCATGCCGAGCACATTCTTGAGCGGGCCCATCTTCTGCATCTGCTTCATGGCGCCGAGGAAGTCCTGGAGATCGAGGCCCTTCTTCGACTTCACCTTCTTGGCGAGCCGCTCGGCTTCCTGTTCGTCAACCGTGGCCTGCGCCTTCTCCACCAGCGAGAGGATGTCGCCCTGCTGGAGAATGCGGCCCGCCATCCGGTCGGGATGGAACGGCTCCAGCGCATCCAGCCGCTCGCCGACGCCGACGTACTTGATCGGCGCCTTGGTGACTCCGTAGATCGAGAGTGCCGCGCCGCCCCGGGCATCACCGTCCATTTTGGTGAGCACCACGCCGGTGATGCCGAGCGCGTCGTGGAAGCCCTTGGCGATGCGCACCGCGTCCTGACCGGTCATGCCGTCGGCGACGAGGAGGATCTCGTGCGGGGAGACCGCGGCCTTCAGCCGCTGGAGCTCGCGCATCATCTCCTCGTCGATCTGCAGCCGGCCGGCGGTGTCCACCAGGACGGTGCGCGCCCGCGCCTTCCCCGCCGCCTCGAGGCCGCGTTTCACCAGCGCGACCACGTCCTTGGCGTCCGGCTCGGTGTGCACGCCGACGTCCACCTGCTTCGCCAGCGTGGCGAGCTGCTCCTGCGCCGCGGGACGATAGACGTCGGCCGCGACGAGAAACGGCGCTTTCTGCTCGAGCTTGAGCCGCTTGGCGAGCTTGCCGGCGGTGGTCGTCTTGCCCGATCCCTGGAGCCCGACCATCAGGATGACGGTGGGCGGGACGGACGCGAACACGAGCGGCGCCTGCTTTTCACCGAGGAGCCCGACCAGTTCGTCGTAGACGATCTTGACCAGCTGCTGCCCGGGCCGGACGTCCTTGATCTGCGCGACGCCCACCGCCCGGCTCTGCACCCGCTCGAGGAACTCGCGGGTGAGCTCGAAGCTCACATCGGCCTCGAGGAGAATGCGGCGGATCTCCCGCAGCCCTTCCTTGACGGCCTCTTCGGTCAGGACGCCGCGTCCGACCAGCGCGCGAAGCGTGTCGTTCAATCGTTCGGACAGCTGCTCGAACATAGCCTTTAAAAGTAGTAGGGGTGGAGGGTTAGGACAAGCTGAAGAGTGGGCGGGAGAGGCGGAAAGGGCGGGAGAGGCGGTAAAGTGAACCGCCCCGCATCACCGTGGTACCGCCGTTCGTCTACCTGACCGCTACCCTGCTGTATGGTTCCTTACGAACGGCTCAAGGCGTGGCAGCTCTGCCACGAGCTGGCGCTCGCGGTCTACGTCGCGTCCGATTCATGGCCGCGGAATGAATCGTATGGAATGACGACCCAAGCGCGGCGGGCTGTGCACTCGGCCGCAGCCAACATCGCGGAGGGCTCGGCCAAGCGGGGCAAGCTGGAGTTTCGGAAGTACCTGGATGTGACGTTGGGCTCTTTGTCGGAGCTCTCTTACACCTTGCGGCTCGCCCGGGACCGGGGGATGATCTCGGGCGAGGACTGGGAACGGCTCGACAAGTTGCGGAACCATGCCGGCGCCGTTACCTGGCGGCTGTACGAGTCGCTGACGAAGAAACCCTCAAGAACCCAGGCACCCGACTCCTGACCCTACCGCCCTTACCGCCTCTACCGCCCTTACCGCCTACCTCCCAAACGTGTCACAGCTTTCCATCCTTCCTTCTGACAAGCCTCGGCGGAACCACTCTACCCGCTGCGCCGAAGTACCGTGGGTGAAAGACTCAGGACTGACCCTTCCCCCGCCTTGCCTCTGGATCCTGTCGTCCCCGATCGCCGCGGCGGCGTTGAGCGCCTCCTCCACATCGCCCTGCTCGAGAATGTTCCGCTGCGCGGTCGAGTGTCCCCAGATCCCCGCGAAGCAGTCGGCCTGGAGCTCCATGCGCACCGAGAGGTCGTTGGCAGCGCCCGGATTTCGCTGTTGCTGCGCCCGGACCTGACCCTCGATGCCGAGCAGGGTCTGGACGTGGTGGCCGATCTCGTGGGTGATGACGTAGGCCTGGGCGAAGTCGCCGGGGGCGCCGAACCGCCGCTTGAGCTCGTCGTAGAAGCTGAGGTCGATGTAGACCCGCCGGTCGGGGGGGCAGTAGAACGGTCCCATGGCGGCCTGGCCCATCCCGCACTGCGAATCGACCGCGTCCCGGAAGAGCACCAGCCGGGCATCCTCGTACTGCTGGCGGTTCTTCGCGAAGAGCTGCCGCCAGGTGGTCTGCGCATCGTCCAGCACGAAGGAGACGAACTGTACCGTCTCTTCTTCGGCCGCGAGCTCCTCCTGGCTGGGCGGAGCTCCCGTCTCCACGGCGCTACCGGCGCCGCCGCTCTCGACCAGCGAGCCGAGGATCTGCAGCGGGTTCTGGCCGGTCAACAAGCCGATCGCCAGCACGATCACGATGCCGCCAAGCCCCAGGCCGCCGCCCACGCGGAGCCCGCGCCGGCCGGTGCTGCCGCGGAGGTCATCGAGATTGGAACTGCGGCCGCCCGGACGCCAACGCATGGGATCGCTCCTCGAAGGACACCTCAATGTCCGCCGCGCCGGCCCACCCTGCAAGGCCACAGGTCACCCTCCGCCTTACCGCCGTTCCGCTTCCCTGCCTATACTGGAAAAATGGATCAGCAGACGCTCGTCACCGGCGCGGTCACCATCGGCGTCGGGGCGCTCTCAGGCGGCATCACGAACGCGGTCGCGATCTGGATGCTGTTCCACCCGTACGAGCCCAGAGGCATCGGCCCGTTCCGGCTCCAGGGCGCCATCCCCAAGAACAAGGACCGCCTTGCCACGAGCATCGGGAAGACGGTCGCGGAGCGGCTCCTCACCCGCGAAGACCTCGCCGCGCGGCTGTCGGCACCGGCGGTGCGCGACGCCTTCCGGGGCGCGCTCGACCGGCTCCTCGACAATCTGCTCGAGCGCGAGCGCGGCGCGCTCCGGGAGCAGCTGAGCCCCGACCTCGTCCGCGCCGTGGAGGATGGGGTCTCGGCGCTGGCGCCGAGGTTGGCCGGGCATGTGGCGGCGTACACCACGTCGCCCGAGTTCGAATCGCTCGCGACCCGGTGGCTGGTTCGGATCCGGGCCGATCTGGACGGCAGGCCGATCGGGGCCACGCTCACCGAGGAGCGTCGCGCGGCGCTGCGCCGTGCGGTGGACGGGTGGGTCGGCCAGCTCGCCGACGGTGACGAGCTCGAGAGCGTGCTGCGCCGGTTCGTGAACGAGCAGCTCGACCGGATGGCCCGCGAGGAGCGCCCGCTCCTCGACCTGCTGCCGCTCGGGCTGACCGGCACGCTCGAGCACGCGATCACCGACTACCTGCCGGTGGCGCTCGAGCGGCTCGGGGCTCTCCTCGCGGATCCGGAGGCACGCCGGCTGATCGAGGACTCGCTCCGGGACGCCTTCGACCACAGCGTGCGCGAGCTGCTGATTCACGAGCGGCTGCTCGCCAAACTGATGGTCACCGACCGGACCATCGAGCGCCTGGTAGACGGTTTCGAGCGCGAGGGCTTCGACCGGTTCGCGGAGGCCGTCACCGATCCCGCGATGAAGGCCCACGTCACCCGCGCGGTGAACGAGGCCATCGTGCGGTTTCTCCGGCAGCCGCTTGGCGAGCGGCTCCGCCGGCTCGGGCCGGAACGGCGCGAGGCGCTCGCGCGCACGCTCGGAGACTGGCTGCTTCGGGTCGCGCGCGATCCGTCCACGCGCGCCGTCATCGCCCGCACCGTCGATCGCGCGCTCGAGGCCGCGGAGCAGCGCACCTGGGGCGAGGTGGTGGGGATACTCCCGGCCAAGCAGGTGTCCGCGCTGGTGGGCGAAGCGCTCGCCGCCCCGCGGAGCCAGGCGCGGGTCACCCGGGCGGTGCGGCAGATCGCCCGCCGCATTCTCGATCGGCCGGTCGGACGTCCGGCCGCCTGGCTGGGCGCCGACGCCAGCGCGACGCTCCGCGACGCCGTGGCCGACGCCGCCTGGCAGGCGGTGCAGCAGCAGGTGCCGCGGGTGGTGGAGCAGCTGCAGGTGCAGGAGATGGTGGAGCAGAGGGTGCGGGGCTTCTCGACGGCGCGAATGGAGGAGATCGTCCGCACGGTGACGCAGCGCGAGCTCGACCTGATCGTGTACCTCGGCTACTGGCTGGGCGGGCTGGTCGGGCTGGTCGCGTTTCTCATCAATGTTGCGCTGCGATAGTCAGCGCTCGCCCACGGCGAGCTTCACCGCGGGCAGCGCATTCCAGCCCTGCCACGCCGCGGGCGCCCAGACGTACCGCGTCGCGGCACGGCCGCCGAGATCGAACGCCTCGAGCGCCGCGCGCCATCCTGCCTTGCGCCGAGCGGCGAGGCGCGCGCCCGTGCCGGCGTTGAACGCGGCGGCGGACTCGGCGTCGTCCCAGACGAGATACCACACGAGCGCAGGGCCGGCGTCGCTGCGGTACACCCGATACCGATCGCCACCCCAGCCGATGGCAGGCGGCGCGCCGCCGGTCGCCCCGTCCACCAGCTGAGCGCCCAGCAGGTGGATCTCGAACTCGCCGACGACATCCTCGGTGATCACCGCTGCTTCCCCATCCTCGAACCGGAGGGCGACCGGCCGGTCGCCCTTCACATAACGCTCGGGATGCAGGATCTGCTCGCTGGAGCGCGGCAGGCGGTCGCCGAACGGCGCGCTGTCGGCGAACTCGGTTCCCTGCCAGTAGCTCATGAACTGCGCACCGTAGAGATACGGCGCGACGAGCCCCTCGCGCAGCAGCCGCGGCGCACGGCGGAACTCGACGCTCTGGCCCTGTCCGAGCCGAAGCGACGCGGTGATCCAGTTCCACATTCCCGAGTAGCCGACCAGGTTCCGCCCGCCGGCGAGCAGCCGGACCGTGGCGAACATCGCCTGTCCTTCGACCGTGGCCCGGGCCGCGAATCGCGCATCGTTCTCCATCCCCGAACGGAGGAGCGCGGCGAGGTCGGTGTGCTGGTCCTGGAGCGCGTGCACCAGCTCGTGGGTGAGCACCTCGCGAAGCTGCGGGGGCGAGAGCCCCACGCGGCAGTAGAGAGTGTCGGTCTCGGGATCGTAGAGTCCGCGGAGCTGAGCCACGTAGAGACTCGAGAGACCACGACGGAAGCTGGCGGTGTCGGGGAGCAGGCCAAGCAGGTGATACGCCAGCGCGATCTCGCTCAGCCGAGCCGGACCCATGCGCTCGGAGACCGAGCGATCGATGTAGCGTCGGATCTCGGCCTCGGTGCGCCAGCCGTACTTCGGCCGCTCGGTGAAGCGGAGCCGGGTCGCGCCTTCGACGTATGGTTGCAGGCTGTCCACGATCGCGTCGAGGCGAGGGGGCGCTTGCGCGGCGAGCGGGCTCACCGGGACCGCCGCCGAGAGCAGCAGCGCCACCGTCGTGAAGAGTGAGCCAGGCATAGTGCTCAAGGTACGCCCCGGATCCTGACTAGCGCGAGACATCGGCGGCGGGAGGCGAGGTCCATCCGTCCCATCGGGTTGGCGCGGCGACGAGCCGCACGGCAGGCCGGCCGGCGACGTCGAGCCGCTCGACGGCGGCCCGGTAGCCGGGCCGGGCGCGGTCAACGAAAGGACGGGTGATGCGCGCCGCGAACCGGTCGGCCAGGCGCACCTCGTCCCATACGGCGTACCACACGAGCGCCGACCCCGCGGGCGTGCGATACACTCGATAGCGATCGCCTCCCCAGCCGAGCGGAACCTTCGACTCGGCCGGGCTAGCGGTCATCTCGGCCTCGAGGATGCGCGCTTCCAGCTCGCCCAGCATGTCCTCGTATGCCGGCTCGGGGCCGGACGTGAACCGCAGCTCGACGGGTGCGTCTCCCCGCTGGTAGCGGTCCGGATGCAGGACCTGCTCGGTGGACACCGGCATGCGGGGCCCCCAGGGCATCGAATCGGCAAGCGGCGTGCTCCGCCACCAGCGCATGAACTCGGCACCGTCGATGTAGGGGAAGAGGAGCGTCCGGCGGAGCACCAGCGGCGCCCGCGCGAACACCGGCATCGCGGACTGCTGCGCCGCGACCTGTTCGCGGTACTGCTCCCAGAACTCCGGGCTGGCGGTCACGTCGGTCGCTGGTGACATCAATTGGATCGACACGAGGGTGGCCTGGCCCTCGAGCACCGCCTGCGCCGCCGCGAGCCGGTCGTTGCTCCGGAGATCGCGGAGAATCGAATCGAGCGGGAGGTACTGTCCCTGGAGCGCATGCACCATCTCGTGCGCCAGCACGAGCTTGAGCTGGAGCGGATCGACGCCCTCGACCCCGAACAGCATCGTGGAGTCCGGATCGTAGTAGCCCGCGACCTGTTCGGTGTAGAGCTCCACCAGCACGGACTCCAGAGCCAGCGTGTCCGGGAGCAGGCCGAACAGGCGGTAGGCGCTTTCAATGCCGGCCAGCCGGGCCGGCGGCAGATCCTCGCGCAGCTTGCGCACCAGATACTCGCGCACCTGCGTCCGGCTTCGCAGGGCGGAGCGCGGCGGCTCGCGGAACGGCCGCCCGACCTCCCGCTCCACCGCCGGGCGCAGACTGTCGACCAGACGGGCAAGCGCGGCGTCGCCTGATGAGCGTGGAGACTCCCCGCGGCAAGCGAGCGACAGGGCGAGTGCGAGTGCGAGTGCGAGTGGACGACTCACGCGAGCCCCAGGTAGCCCGCGTACCAGGCGTAGATCGCCGGGCCGACCAGCCACGCTGCCACCGCGCCGAGCGCCAGGAAGATCCCGAACGGAACCAGCTTCCGCGAGCCGGCGAGGTGGAGTGGGACGAAGATCAGGCTCCCAAGCAGTGCGCCCAGGAAGATGGTGAGCAGCACGCCGCGCCAGCCGAGGAAGGCTCCCACCATCCCCATCATCTTGATGTCCCCGCCGCCCATCGCCTCCTGTTTGAAGAGCCAGGTGCCGCAGGCGCCCACCGCCCAGAGCAGGCAGAAGCCCACGGCGGCGCCGATGGCCGCCTCGGTGAGGCCGGCGAGTCCACCTGCGAGGCTGAACAGCAGTCCGAGCGCGAGCCCGCCCAGCGTGAACTCGTCAGGAATGAGGTATGCGCGGGCGTCGGTCATGCCGATACCGAGCAGAATGCTGCCGAACGTGGCGCCGCGGAGCGCCTCGAGGGTAGCGCCGTGACGCGCCGCCAAGTACGCCCAGACGATCGCGGTGGCGATCTCCACCAGCGGATACTGCACGGAGATGGGGTTGCCGCAGCCCCGGCACCGGCCGCGAAGCAGGAGCCACGAGAGCACCGGCACGTTGTCGTACCAGGCGATGCCCATGCCGCACTGCGGGCACCGCGACCGCGGGCGGATCACCGACTGCTTGGGCTCCGCGCCCCAGCGGACGATACAGACGTTCAGAAAGCTGCCGATCACCGCGCCCAGCACGGCTGCGATCGCGACGACATACGGACGCATCTCCGCCAGCTCAGCGCTCACGCAGCACCTCGTAGAGAAGGATCCCCGCCGCGACGGCAACGTTGAGCGACTCGGCGCCGGCAGCCAGCGGAATCGCGATCCGTCTTCGGGCCCGCCCGGCAAGCGCGGTGCTCACGCCAGCGCCTTCGTTTCCTAGAATGAGACAAAGGGGCGGATGGCCGGATCGGCGGATGGGTTGCTTGCTCAACGGAGTGCCACTGATGTCCGCGACCCACGATTCTACCCCATGATCGGCAAGCCACCTCACGAGCTCGTCCTCGGTCGCCGAGAACGCCGGCAGCCGGAACAAGGCGCCCATGCTCCCCCGGATCACCTTGGGGTTGTGAAGCTCAGCGGTGCCCTTGAGCGCCACCATTCCCGCGGCGCCGAGGGCATGTGCGGTGCGCAGTATCGTGCCCACGTTGCCCGGATCCTGTACTCCGTCGAGCGCCACCACCACGGCGGCGGGCACCGCATGCAGGTGGTCCCAGGTCCAGCGAGGCGGCTCGATCACGGCGATGACGCCCTGCGGCTGCTCGGTGTGCGCGAGCTGTGCGAGCGCGCGGTCGTCGATCTCGGTCAGCGGCACCGTAGCGTGCGTCAACGCCGCCTTGAGCGCCCCGCCGCGCACGCTAGCTTCGAGATGAGGCGAGACCGCGGCGCCGCGGATCGGGACGCCGGCCGCGAGCGCTTCCTCGACGAGACGCACGCCTTCCGCGAGGGCGAGCCCGCGACGCTCGCGGCCGCGCCGGAGCCGCAGATCCCGGATCAGCGTCTCGATCGGGCGCGCCACGGCCGAAGGAGCATCGTGCGAGAGATCGCGTGAAGATCGCCCTGACCATCGCCGGCTCCGACTCCGGGGGCGGCGCCGGCATCCAGGCCGATCTCAAGACCTTTCATCAGTTCGGCGTGTTCGGCACGTCCGCGCTCGTGGCGCTCACCGCCCAGAACACCCTCGGCGTGAGCGCCGTCGAGCTCGTGTCGCACGCGATGGTCGCGGCACAGCTCGATGCGCTCGCCGAGGACCTGCCGCCGGACGCGCTCAAGACGGGGATGCTCGCCGAGAGCGGTGTGGTCCAGCTGGTGGCCGCATCCATTCGTGCGCGAGGCTGGCGGCCGGTCGTCGTGGACCCGGTGATGGTCTCCACCTCGCGTGATCGGCTGCTCTCGCGTGAGGCGGAACGCGTGCTCCGCGACGAGCTCGTGCCGCTCGCCGCGGTGGTCACGCCCAATCTCGACGAGGCCGAGATCCTGACCGGACGGGACGTGCGGGACGTGCCGGCCATGGAGCGGGCCGGCGCCGAACTGGTGGCCCTCGGCGCCGCCGCCGCGCTCGTCAAGGGCGGGCACCTGGAGACGGAGGTGCTCACCGACGTCCTCGTGTGGGCCGGCGGCGTGCGGCTGTTCCGGCATCCCCGCGTCCACACCACCTCCACCCACGGGACCGGGTGCACGCTGAGCGCGGCGATCACGGCGGGCCTGGCGCTCGGCCGCGAGCTCGAGACGGCGGTGGGCGACGCGCTCGACTACCTCGCGCGGGCCATCGCCGCGGCCCCGCCGCTCGGGCAGGGTCATGGGCCGCTGAACCACGCCGTGCCCGCCGGTCATCGCTCGTCCTCGTAGGGCTCCATGTGAATCAGCACGCCGTGCACCTCGGATACGGCCGAGCGGATGGCCGACTTTACCATCCCGCTCAGGATGTGCGCGTCGTGCAGCGCCATCCGCGGGTCGGCCTGCACGTGCAGGTCCACGTAGTACCCCATCCCCGCCTTTCGCACCTTCAGCTTCTCGATCGCGCGCACGCCGGGTACGGCGCGGGCTGCCTCCGCGACCCGCGCGAGCATCACCTCACCGGGCGCACGGTCCATGAGGTCCCCCACGGCGGGGCGGATCACGCCGACCGCGTTGCGGACGATCACGGTCGAAGCGAGGAGCGCCGCCCAGTCGTCGGCCGACTCCCACCCCGGACCGCCGATCAGCGCCACGGCGATGCCGACGAACGCCGCGGCCGACGTGATGGCGTCCGAGCGGTGGTGCCACGCGTCCGCCGACACCACGGTGCTGCCCACGTCCTCGCCGAGCCGGCGGACGCGGCGGAACCACACCTCCTTCACCAGGATAACTCCCACGAGCACGAGCAACGTGAACGGTCGCGGGGTGAAATGCGGCGTGAGGATCTGGTGGATGGACTCGATCGCGATGGCGAGGGCCGCGAGCAGCAGCAGCAGCCCCACGACCGCAGCAGCGAGCGCCTCGGCCTTGCCGTACCCGAAGGGATAGTGCTCGTCCGCCGACCGCGAAGCTATGCGCAGTCCGCTCCAGACCACCAGCGATGAAAAGAGATCCGCGGCGGATTCGATGCCATCGGCGATCAGGGCCTGCGACTGGCCCAGGAGGCCCGCCGCGATCTTCACGACCGCAAGCACGGCGTTGACGCACATGCCGATCAGCGCGGTGCGCATCCCGCGCCGTACGGCGTCGGTCACCGCGGCGGCTCCGGCACCTCGATCCCCGCCACCACGCCCTCGACCAGCGCGGTGAGCGCGCCCCGCACGCGTTCGGCCGTTTCCATCACCTCGGCGTGCGACAGCTTCGCGGGGCTGATGCCGGCGGCAAGGTTCGTGATGGTCGACACGCCGAGGCAGCGCATGCCGCGCGCCCGCGCGGCGATGACCTCGACCACAGTCGACATGCCGACCGCGTCGGCGCCGAGACGCTCCAGCATCCGGATCTCGGCGGGGGTCTCGTAGCTGGGCCCGAGGAGTCCGGCGTAAACGCCCTCGTCCAGGGCCACCTTCCGCTCGCGGGCCACCTCGCGCGCGAGCGCGCGGAGCGCCGCGTCGTACGGGTCGGACATGTCGGGAAATCGCTCGTCGCCCGGGAGCACGGAGCCAATGAGCGGATTCCGAAACGAGAGGTTCACGTGGTCGGCGATCAGCATGAGCACGCCGCCGGCGAAGGTCCGCCGGATCCCGCCGGCAGCGTTGGTGAGGATCACCGTGCGGGCCCCGAGCGCGCCGAACACGCGCACCGGGAGGGCGCAGGTGCCGGCGTCGTGTCCCTCGTACATGTGAAAGCGCCCGCTTTGCGCGATCACCGCGCGTCCGCCGAGTGTCCCCGCCACCAGCTCCCCCCCGTGGCCGGCCACGGCCGGCTCGGGGAACCCGGGCACGTCACGGTATGGAATCCGCACCGCGTCGGCGATAGCAGCGGCCAGCCCGCCAAGGCCGGAGCCCAGCACCACTGCGATCTCGGGTCGGCGGGTGCCGAGACACTCGCGCACCGCGGCCGCGGCGCGCTCCACCGCCGCCGCGCGCCCGGCTGCGATCGTCACAGCAGCAGCCCGGCGATGGCCGCGGAGGTGAAGTTCGCGAGCGTCCCGGCCAGCATGGCGCGGAACCCGAGGCGGGCGAGATCCGGCTTGCGCTCGGGGGCGAGCGCGCCGATGCCGCCGATCTGGATCCCCACCGAGCTGATGTTGGCGAAGCCGGCGAGCGCGAACGAGGCGATGGTGAACGAGCGAGGGTCGAGCGAGTCCTTCAGCGGACCGAGCTGCGCGAAGGCGATGAACTCGTTCAGCACCGCCCGCGTGCCGAGCAAGCCGCCGATGACCGCGCTGTCGCGCCAGGGCACGCCGAGCACCCAGGCGATCGGCTGGCCGATCCACCCGAGCACGGTCTGGAGGTCGCCGGGGAACCACGCGAGCCGACCGTGCACCCAGCCAAAGATCCCATTGACGAGCGCCACCAGCGCGATGAACGCGATCAGCATCGCGATCACGTTCAGCATCAGCTGCAGTCCGTCGCCGGTGCCGCGCGCGGCGGCCGCCACGACGTTCACGTCGGTCTTCGGGATCTCGAGCTTGACGCGGCCGTAGGTCTCCGGCGTTTCGGTCTCCGGCTCGAGTAGCTTGGCCATCATGATCGTGCCCGGTGCCGTCATGATCACGGCAGTCAGCAGGTGCCGGGCTTCCACCCCGAAGGCGATGTACGCCGCCATGATCGCGCCGGAGATGTGGGCCATCCCGGACGTCATCACCGTCATGAGCTCGGAGCGGGTGAGCCGGGGCAGGAACGGCCGGATGGTGAGCGGCGCCTCGGTCTGCCCCATGAAGATCGAGGCGGCCACGTTCAGGCTCTCGGCTCCGCTGGCGCCCATGAGCCGGCTCATCACCAGGGCGAACGCGCGCACGATCGCGCCCATGACGCCGATGTGGTACAGGATCGCGAACAGGGCCGAGACGAAGATGATGGCCGGCAGCACCTGGAACGCGAAGACGACGCCGAGGCTGGAGTCGGGCTTGCCGATCTCGCCGAAGACGAACTCGGAGCCGGCGTAGGAGAAATGCAATAGCGCGGTGACCGCCGCCCCGAGCGTACGGAAGAGCTCCTGCCCGGCAGGCACCCGGAGGACGAAGAGCGCGAACAGCAACTGGAGCCCGAGGCCCCAGGCGATCACCTGCCAGCGGATGGCCCGGCGGTCGCGCGAGAGCAGCACGCCGGTCGCGATGATGAGGGCGATGCCCAGCAGCCCGACGTAGCGGCTCATCGGAGCGCCGCCAGCTCGTTGCGCACCCGCTCGAGCAGCGCCCGGCGCTCCGGCCAGGGCAGGAAGCCGGCGGCGAACCCGTCGAGGATCATGCGGTCGATCTCCTCTCGCGTGAAGCCGAGCGCGGTGTGCGCGGTCCAGTACTCGTCGGTGAGGCTCACGCCCGACATGAGCCAGCCGTCGGTGCACAGGGTGACGGCGAGCCCGGCATCGGCGTACGCCCGCACCGGATGCTCCTCGGCCCGGGCCACGGCGCGGGTCAGGAGATTGCTCGTCAGGTTGATCTCGATCGGAATGCGGCGGTCCCGCACATAGGCCTGGAGCGCCGGGTCCTGGTACAGCCGGGTGCCGTGACCGATCCGGTCGGCGTGACAGAGATGCACCGCCTCCCGCACGGACTCCGCGCCCGCGGCCTCGCCGGCGTGCACCGTCAGTCCGAGCCCGCCCTCCGCGGCGATGGCAAAGGCGCGGGCATGCGGACCCGGGGGGCGGCCGTTCTCGCCGCCCGCGAGGTCGAACCCCAGCACGCCGCGGTCACGGCAGGCCACCGCGTGGCGTGCAATCTCCTCGGATACGGCTGGCTCGTAGTGCCGGAGCGAGCAGTGGATGGCCCGCGTCACCACACCGAAATCCCGCTCCCCCCGCTCGAACCCGCGCAGCTCCGCCGCCGTGGCGTCGTCGAGCGAAAGCCCTCCCTTCGTCCCGAGCAGCGGGCACCAGCGCACCTCGAGATAGCGCAGGTTGTCCCGGGCGGCATCCTCGACCATTTCGTACGCGACCCGCTCGATCGCCGCCGGGGTCTGGAGCACCGCGATCGTGAGCTCGAAACGCTGGAGGTAGTCCTCGAGATTCCGGGCCTCCGTCGGCACCATGTACCGGCCGAGCACCGCCGGATCGGTGGTCGGCAGGCTGACTCGCGCCTTGGCCGCGAGCTCCACCAGCGTGGCGGGCCGCAGCGAGCCATCGAGGTGAACGTGCAGCTCCGCCTTGGGGAGCCGCGCGATCAGCTCACGCGTCAGCATCGGCCGGGGCGCGCCGCGCACGGCGTGCGGCTCGCAGGATCGCGCCGGGCGCGAGCGGCGCATCCGGCGCCACGGCGATGCCGCGCCCGTCGGTGAGCTGGGCCGCGCCGGCGGACACGGCGTCCGCAAGCGCCGGATCGAGGGCGCGAACTGCGGCTTCAGCCAGCGCGCCCGGCGCGACGTCCACCGGCTGCTCGTTCACGTACACCCGGATCGGCTCGGTCACCGGCTCGGTTCCAGGCGGCCCGTTTCCGGCGGCGCCACCGGTTGCGGCAAGCGGCGGAGGTAGAGCGCGAGCGCGTCCACGTCGGTGACCGTGCTCGGTGTCATGGGCGCGCCGGCAAGCGCGGCGAAGCGGCTCTGGTGAAGCAGCGGCTCCGCGAGGGCGACGGTGTAGCTCCGGTCGTTCTTCGGATTCGTGCCGTCGGCCAGCCGTATCCGGCGCAGCCGCCGGCCTCCCGGAGCTCGCGGGTCGTACCGGATCATTACGCCGGAGAGATGCACCGCGGGATCGTCGTCCCGGAGCGCCGCCTCGAGCGTCTGCCTGAGCACCGCCCCGGTCACCCTGACGGTGACCAGTGGACGCGACGCCTGATGCAGCGCGAGGAGCGCTGCGTAGCTGGCCGGCCCGGCGGGCAGGTCGCCGGAGAGCGTCGCGTCGCTCACGAACGCGACGTCGGTGCGGAGCGCGTTGCGCTGCGCGTCGGCCACCAGTTCGCCGAGCGGCGACGCCCCCCGTCCGCCGCGCCGGAGCGGCAGCTTGATCCGTGCGACCACTCGGCTGCCGGCCGAGTCGGCC